>NZ_JAWOUJ010000001.1:0-477948 GCF_033339315.1 Vibrio sp. 661
GCCGCCAGCGTTCAATCTGAGCCATGATCAAACTCTTCAATTTAAGATTTTGTTCGGCTCAATGAATACTGAACATTACATAAGTAATGTTTGAATTGACTGTGCTCTTATTGGTTTTTACTTTTGAAAAAGTAAAACAAAACAGCTCAAGGCTGCTTCCCAATTCGAATGGTCACTTCGTTTCATTGAAACCTAAATTGTTTCCGAAGAAACTATTTGGATTATCATCAACGAGTGCCCACACAGATTGATAGGTCTATATTGTTAAAGAGCTTGCTTCGTAAGCTTTGCTATCGAAGCGGAGGCGTATTCTAAGGAATTAATTTTCAGTGTCAAACACTTTTTTAAATTAATTTTTAGAAGTTTTCTTTCGCCTTCTTGCCAACCGCTTTTGCGTTTCCGCTTTGCCCTGACAACGGAGGCGCATTATAGGGAGATGATTTTTCTTGGCAACCCCTTTTCAGAAAAAAAATCAAAAAAAAGCGTCGGATGATTAAATCTCACTCAAACGCTTATTTTTAGCACTCAGTTGTTAACTTCAAGTAGCAAATAGGCAATCAATATGTGTCTAGCCAAGACTCTTCAAAGCCTGTGATATCGAGACTCATTGATTGCGCCGCTTCGATTTGCTCGATAGCCTCCAATTCTTTATTTACACTGCTCATCGTCAGTGTGTTGTTGTCTAGCTCAAACACCTGACTTTGAGTCGTATAGTAGAACTTAAGGATCGTCAGCGCTTTTACATCGCCATTGTTCGCGGCTACTTTAATGCTTTTTAGTTTACGAAAGATCTTGTTGTGCAGCTGCTTGAGTTTCCAAACGTACAGCACTTCTTCCATGTATGGTCGAGTTTTAATTTGATTCAATAAAGAGAGGGAAGTTGCAACTGCGAGAACGACACCAATCAAATTCCAATGGAAATTGCCCGTTGATTGTTCTGGTACGACTTCAGTGTTGCCAAACAAAACAATCAACAAGGTACTAAAGGCAAGAGAGGAGATGGCGAGCAACGCAACAAAACCGCCAATCACAAGGTTTACTTTCTTTTTATAAATGTCTTTATTTATCTGTTTGATTTCCATATACCACTCCTAACAGGGTTGCCTCCTATTCTAGCCAGCACACCCAGCTCCACAATCGAAGCTTTGTAAGTAAGTTCACATTTGCTATTAAACTCGCATCCCTTCCCTGCTTGGGTATATACTTCCGCGCATTCACTCTTCCTATATAGAGGCTAAATTCATGCGCTCTTTTGTTTTACGAGCTCGCGCGGCGCCAACCACCAGCAAAGCACTGTTAGAAGGTGTTGGTAATGAAGCGCATACAGAGATTCTTGCTCATACCATGATGAACACGATGTTCGTTGCTCAATCACACCGTGAAGATGTGGTTGTTCACTTGGTTTTAGAAAGCACAAAAGATTTCTCACGCACCATTACTATTCGCTCCAACGACATCACCAACATTGGCGGCTTCCATGAGTCAACCTTGATTGCAGCAGTGGCTCGCGCTTTGGATGCTTCGGTTGGTATGGGTAAAGAGCAACTTCGTGAAGTCGAACCTGGTATTACCGTTCGTACAGTGAGCTTTGAACGCCTAGTACAAGAACTGGCAGAAGATCACCAACTATATATGCTGGATAAGAAAGGCGAATTTGTTCGTGATGCAGAAATTGGTGAAAATCCATGTTTCTTGCTAACTGACCATATACCGATGCCGAAAAAGTCTTTTAACAGCTTAAAGCGCCTTGGCACAGAGAAGATCAGCTTAGGTCCTAAGATGCTTTTCGCTTCTCAGTGTGTAGTATTGATCCACAATGAGTTGGACATACGCGAATTCTAGTTATTCGCGCACACGTTGCTAGATAATGAAAGAGGACTCTATTGAGTCCTCTTTTTGTTTCTATAGTAATGCTAAGTTTACTTACCACCAATGCTCAAACGAGCAAAACGAACGTCTGGCGAGAAGAAAGTTCGGCTATCGTTAATTAGCTGAGTATCACCTACTGCCTCAACTTCTTGCAGCATATTGTAGAAGTTACCCGCTACCGTGATCCCACGAACTGGTTGAATGCGCTTACCATCACGGCACAAGAAACCACTCGCGCCAAATGAGAAATCACCACTCACTGCATCCGCACCAGAATGGACACCTTGAAGTTCGACTAACTCTAGGTACTCACCCGCTTTTACTTCTGACGCACTGCTGTTACCCGTCGCAATAACTTTGTGATTCGCTGATACGTCTAGGCTCGATTTTGCACCGCGAGCGGCACTTGCTGTCGAGACTGCGCCCAAGTAACTTGCGGTCTGGCTGTTGTGTAGCAAGGTTTTCAACTCACCATTAGCAATCATGACATTATCTTGAGTAGCGAAGCCTTCACTATCAAAACTCGCGATTGCCATACCATTTGGCATGTAAGCCGTATCAGTAAAGGTAATTAAATCACTCGCAACACGTTGACCAAGCTTGTCACCCAGTGGCGTAATGCCTTTCATCGCGCTTACGCCAGAGAAAGCACTGCCGAAAGCACCGAATAAACTTGCTAGCGCATTGATGTGGAAAATAGCAGGGTAGTTACCTGTCGCAACCGGAGCGCCTTCCAGAAGATCACGAGCAAGGTTGTAGCCACCTTCTATACAGTAAGCTGGATTCAACTCATCAAAACGGCGACCAAGTGACATTCTACCCGCCATTGACTGTTTGCCGTCTTTTTCAAACAAGGTATACGCGTAACAAGTGAACGAGCGCTCGAAGTGTTGACACAATGTGCCTTGAGTATTGGCAATGATCAGTTGTGTTTCGCCATCGCTATAACCATTGTAAGGTGCGCTAGAAGCGTGAGGCAGAGCCACTACGCCTTGCTCAAGTGCGAGAGACAGTTCAATTTTTTCATCAACCGAAGTTGTGTCTTCTTGAGCAATCTCAGCCACGTCAGTCGTGATTTGGCTGTTCACACAACTAATGGTCTGATGTTCATCTTGCTTGGAAAAACGAGCGCTTTGCAGTGCATTAGTCAGCATCAAATCTAAGCTTGGTTGTTCTAACGACTCAGAGTAGCTTGTCGCAACGCGCGCATCTTTCACAACACGAACACCCAGAACTTGGCTTGAGCTTACTTTGTACTCATCCAGCTTTCCTTGGTACGCTTTCAAAGAAAAGCTACTGTTGCGGTTTACAATGACGTCCGCTTCTGCACCTTGGCGTTTTGCTTCTGATAGGACGTAATCAACCGCATTGAGAAGTTGTTGTTCTTGGCTCATTAGTTACCGCCTCCTACCAGAATGTTATCGACTTTCAGCGTTGGCTGACCGACTGTTGTTGGTACTGAACCACTTACTGAACCACACATGCCCGGCGCAAGCGCCATGTCTCTGCCGACCATGCTGATTTCTTTCAACACTTTTGGACCCGTGCTGATCAGCGTTGCTGTTTTCAGAGGTTTGGTGATTTTGCCATTTTCAATGAGGTAAGCTTCACGAACAGCAAAGTTAAACTCACCCGTACCCGGTTGAACCGAACCACCACCCATCTTCTTCGCATAGATACCACGCTCGATGCCTGCCAGCATGTCATCAAGTGAATGCTCGCCTTCTTCGATAAAGGTGTTACGCATACGCGAGGTTGGTGCAAACTTGTAGTTTTGACGACGACCAGACCCCGTAGGTTCGTAACCTGTCTTCATGCCACCCATTTTATCGACCATAAAGCTGGTTAGCTTACCGTCTTTGATCAACTGAGTGCGCTGAGTCTTCATACCTTCATCATCAACGTGAATCGAGCCCCATTCGTTGGTCATGGTGCCATCATCGACTGCGTTCACCGCGGTGTGAGCAACCATTTCGCCCATCTTGTCGTGGAATACTGAAGCTTTCTTCGCAACTGAAGTGGTTTCTAGCAAGTGACCACACGCTTCGTGGAAGATTACGCCGCCAAAGCCGTTACCAATTACCACTGGCATTTCACCCGATGGACAAGCATCCGCGCCAAGTTTTACCAACGCTTGTTGCGCGATAGTTTGACCTAGCTCTTTGGCATCAAGCTGTTCACTGAATTCCCAACCAGCAAGAGCGCCAGGACCTTCCATACCAGAAGACTGCTCATTACCTTTTTGAGCGACGGTATTACCAGCAACTCGGATGTAATGACGAGTATCGTCAACGTGTAGACCTTCTGAGTTGAAGATAGACACTTGTTGTTCACGCTGAAGCACGCTGCCAATAAACTGGCTGATATGCTCACTCTCAGCACGTGCGGCTTGGTCAACTTTCAATAGAAACGCGATTTTTGAATCTAGGTTAGCATCCTTACTTAGTGGCATGCGGCAACCATGTTGGATTGGGTAGCGGTTCAAATTCAAAGAACCCGCTGACGCGATTTGCTCACGCTTGTCTTTTGCAGCAAGCAGCGAGGTTACGCGCTTTAGTTCGGCTTCATCTGTGCTGTTGGTGTAACCGTAAAGCACCTTATGACCGAAAAAAAGACGAATACCGATACCAAAATCGATACCCGAGTTAACCTTATCCACTTCACCAGATGCGATCTGGACAGTGTTGGTTTGGTGATGTTCAACGAATAGTTCAGCGAAATCAGCCCCCAAAAAGAGCGCATGATCGATCACTGACTTCGCTGTTACAGAATTAAGCATGAAGTCTCCTTGCTCGATGATCGTCTTAGCCATCCTAATTAACTGTGAAAAAGTTCAACAAAGTTAAATTGGCAACACGTTAAATTTTAACAGTTTTTTAACCTTGTTTTGTGCTAATCCTTGCTTAACGAGACCACGATTATTTATTAAATATTCCAGGTTCTGCTCATTCACCAGAGCGTTGCACTAGTAAATTCCACCCAGCAAACCATTTAGGTGCTTACTTTATCACTCACCTCGCATAATTGAATACTCATTATAATTACGCTCAAAAAACGTATCCCTTCCGCAATGGTCCTGCTATCATCCGAACGAAATAGTCGGGGGGCCACACGACAAGTGTTGGCTGAGATCGAAATTCGAGACCCGTTGAACCTGATTCAGTTAGCACTGACGTAGGGAACTATGCACACTTTGCCTTTCGTCGCCCCTCTTAGGTAAGCGATAGCGATCGAAAAATCGATCTATCTGCAACGGTCAAAGTCAGTTCCTATACGTCTTGTAGTAGGAGCGACCATGACGCAGCAATCACAACCTCATTCACATCACACGCCAGCCTTGCCTACCCCTATCGTATTGACCATCGCGGGCTCAGACAGTGGTGGCGGTGCAGGTATTCAAGCCGACATCAAAGCGATGTCCGCAACCGGCAGTTTTGCTTGCTCGGTAATCACGGCGATTACTTCGCAAAATACCCAAGGCGTTTCTGCGATTTTCCCCATTCCTCTCGACCATGTAGAGAGCCAACTTGATGCAGTATTTACCGACCTCAACATCGTTGCAGTCAAAGTGGGCATGCTGGCAGATTCCAACATCATCAAAGTCGTTGCAGACAAAATTAAACAATACCAGCCAAAACACCTCGTGATTGACCCTGTGATGGTGGCCACCAGCGGCGATCTATTACTGGAACAGTCGGCAATCAGCACTTTAAAAGAAGAATTGATTCCGCTCGCAGACATCATTACCCCTAACCTACCCGAAGGCGCAGCATTGACGGGTAAGCCAATGCCTCAATCAGAATCTGAAATGAACGATATGATTACCGACCTTCGTGCGCTTGGCGCCAAAGCTATTCTGCTCAAAGGCGGTCACCTTGAAGAAAATGAAAACAGCAACGATCTGCTTATCATGCAAGACAGTGCCGAGTTAATTAGCGCCAAGCGATTTCCAACCAAAAACACTCATGGCACAGGCTGTACACTTTCTTCCGCCATTGCGTCTTATCTTGGCCAAGGCAACAACCTACACAAAGCGGTGCACCTGGGTAAGCAGTACATCAGCCAAGCTATCGCACACGCTGATGAATTGGATGTAGGTAAAGGCCATGGCCCTGTGAACCACTTTTTTGCGGGTCATACTTATGTTCGCTAACGCGATTGGCATTCAGCTTTCCGATGCTAGTCTGCGATACAAAGACAGCCAAACACCAACGCTAGCAGGGTTGAGTATGACTATTCCTGCTAATCAATGGACAGTGTTACTTGGTCGCAGTGGCTGCGGGAAAACCACAATATTGCGTTACTTAGCTGGCCTACTGGATGACCAAGTTGACTGGCATGGCGAACTCATCACAACGGATGGCGCTGCACTGCATGACCGTATCGCTTACATGGCTCAGCAGGATTTATTGCTACCGTGGTTGAATGTGTTAGACAACGTCTGCCTCAGTTCTCGATTTTCTCAAGTGCAAGCACCAGAGCAAAATAGACAACGTGCACTGACTTTACTAAGCCAAGTGGGACTCGCCGATTACGCGGATGCTAAGCCAGCTCAGCTCTCTGGCGGCATGAGACAACGTGTTGCCCTTGCTCGCACTCTGATGCAAGACAAGCCTCTAGTTCTGATGGATGAGCCTTTCTCTGCACTGGACGCGGTTACTCGTCATAAGTTGCAAACCTTGTCTGCCGAATTGCTGAAAGATAAGACGGTTGTTCTGATTACCCACGACCCACAAGAAGCGGTGCGATTAGCTCACCAACTCTATGTGTTGCAAGGCACACCTGCGCAAGCTCAGCACTTGGTCGTTCCAGACTCCAAGCCGCCCCGAGTTCTCGATGGAGAGTGCGCGGCGTTACAACAAGCGATTTTGGATCAACTGGAGAAAGACTATGAGTGATATGACTCAGTACAACTCCGTTTCGGCACGCATTAGTAAAAAAGAACGCGTGACCCATCCGGCTCTGCGCTTGGTCATTAGCACAGCGGTGATCTTGGGATTGTGGCAGTTGGTTGTTGTGGTATTCGACATGCCAAGCTTCATCTTACCTTCACCAATTGAAGTGCTGGATAGATTGGTCACTCGTTACGATGTCTTGCTCAAACATACTTGGGTTACCGCGCAAGAGATTTTACTTGGTTTGGCGCTTGGATTATCAATGGGTTTGCTGTTCGCATTGCAAATGCTGATGTTCGAACCGCTGAAGCGTTGGTTACTGCCCATTCTGATTGCTAGCCAAGCGATCCCTGTGTTCGCCATCGCGCCAGTGCTCATGCTTTGGTTGGGTTACGGCATTGCTTCAAAAGTTGTTATGGCGGCAATCATCATCTTTTTCCCCGTCACGACATGTTGCTACGACGGCTTACGCAATACACCAACAGGTTACCTCGATCTTGCCAAGACCATGGGCGCGTCTAAATGGCAGCTACTTCGTCATATTCAATTGCCAGCCGCGCTACCAACGTTAGCTTCAGGTATTCGTGTTGCCGTCGTTATTGCGCCAATTGGAGCAGTGGTCGGTGAGTGGGTAGGTTCAAGTGAAGGCTTGGGTTATCTGATGCTCCAAGCTAACGCTCGCATGATCATTGACGAGATGTTTGCGGCGCTGTTTATCCTCGCCGTGCTGTCTATCTCACTCTACTTCATCACCGATAAATTATTGAAAAAAGCCATCCCTTGGGAAAGCAAGTAATTACAGAAAATAACCAAAGAAAATTGGGAAAGAAAAGGAAGAACCCCGTGAATAAAAACAAACTTATGAGCGCTGCTGCTCTACTCGCTTCAGTGGTATCAACCAATGTGCTTGCAGCAGAAAAAGAGATGACACTGATGTTGGATTGGTTCGTCAATCCAAATCATGGTCCTATCGTGATTGCCAAAGAGCGTGGTTACTTCAAAGAGCAAGGTTTGAAGGTCAATATTCAAGAGCCTGCAGATCCAAGCACACCACCTAAGTTGGTCGCTGCGGGTAAAGTCGACATGGCGATTTCTTACCAACCAAGCCTAACTATCGATGTCGCGGCTGGTTTACCACTAATCCGCTCTGCGACGTTGATTGCTACGCCACTCAACACGCTGATGGTGCTAGATAACGGTAAGAATGAAAAGCTTGGCGACTTGAAAGGCAAGAAGATCGGTATTGCGATCGCAGGCAACGAAGAAGCGACAATCGGCACTATGCTTGCGCAAGAGAACGTGAAGTTTTCTGACGTACAAATCATCAACGTAGGTTGGGCGCTGTCTTCGTCTCTTGCGTCTGGCAAGGTGGATGCGATTTGGGGCGGTCTACGTAACTTCGAAACCAACCAACTGGCATTAGAAGGTTATAAAGCTAAAGCCTTCTTCCCTGAAGAACACGGCGTGCCAGCGTATGATGAGTTAGTTTTCGTAGCTAATGCGAAAACCTACAACAAAGAAGCCATCAAAGCATTCAACAAAGCACTAGAGCAAGCAACCACTTACATCGTTAACCATCCAAAAGAGTCGTGGAAAGAGTTCGTGGCTTATTCACCAGACACCCTCAACAACGAGCTTAACCAACGCGCTTGGAACGACACGCTAACTCGTTTCGCTCTTCGTCCATCTGCTGTAGATCTGAAGCGCTACGATGATTACGCGCAGTTCATGTATTCACAAAAAATCATCGAAACACTGCCAAAAGCGAAAGATTACGTACCGAACTTTGACTAATTCTACTGACCTTAGGATCTAAGCCTAGGGTCTTTTGATAACGAGATACCCATAATGAAATACCAAGATTTGATCGACGCTTGCCGCCAAGATTGGCAAGAATACACTGAGCATGCTTTCGTGCAGCAATTAGCGCAAGGCACTCTGGCTCAGCCTTGTTTTCTGCATTACCTAAAGCAGGATTTTCTTTTCCTAAAACAGTACGCGCGAGCTTACGCATTAGCGATCTACAAAGCGCGTACTTTGGATGACATGCGCCGCGCCCTACCAAGCGTACATGCATTGCTCGATTCTGAAATTGCCCATCACGTGACTTACTGTGAGCAATGGGGACTGACGGAATCCGACCTAGAAAACGAGCCAGAAGATTTCGGCACTGTGGCTTACACCCGTTACGTATTAGATGCTGGCATGACGGGCGATCTTGTTGATCTATACGCGGCACTAGCACCATGCTCTATCGGTTATGCCGTAATCGGTAAGATGCTGATTGAAGACGAAAGCACTGTGCTCGAAGGTAACCCATACGCAAGTTGGATCAACCTCTACGGTGGTGAGGAATTCCAATCTGGTGTCGCAAAAGGTGCAGAACACTTTAATCAGTTATTGGCGGAAATCGATATCAATAGTCAGCGTGGTCAAAACCTGATTCAGGTATTCAAAACTGCAACGCGTATGGAAGTGGCATTCTGGCAACAAGGTCTAAACGCTCAGCAAGATTAATCGGAGAGTCTCATGTTAATTGAACAAATCACCCAAGCATTAACCGCAGTACGCCAGCAAAAGCCGTTAGTCGTCAACATCACTAACTACGTGGTGATGAATAACACAGCAAACGCACTATTAGCGATCGGCGCTTCTCCAATCATGGCGCACTCCAAACAAGAGATGGCAGAGATGATGTCGTTCGCTGGCGCACTGGTTATCAACATCGGTACCCTAGACAGCGTTTGGACACCGCGCATGAGCTATGCCGTAGAGCAAGCCAATTCCAATGGTAAAATCGTTGTACTCGACCCTGTCGGTTGCGGAGCAAGCTCACTACGTACCGAGACATCACGTGAGATCGCACGCCTTGCAAACAAGCTGATCATTCGTGGTAACGCCTCAGAAATCATTGCACTCGCTGGCGAGCAAGCACAAAGCAAAGGCGTCGATGCGTTAGACAGCAGCGACGCAGCACTTGGCGCAGCGAACTTCTTAGTCTTAGAGTACGGCGCGAGCGTAGTGATTTCTGGCGAGACTGATTACATCGTCACGAAAGGGCAAACCGTGCAGCTAAACAACGGTCACGAGATGATGCCATACGTAACCGGAATGGGTTGTACACTAACGGCTCTAACAGGCGCTTTTGCTGCTGTTGGTGATGATACCGGCCTTGCTGCAGCGGCGGTACTGGGCGTTGTTGGCGAGATTGCCGCGGAACAAGCTCGCGGCCCAGGTAGCCTACAAATGAACCTGCTGGATGAGCTTTACCAGCTGGATGAAGAAACGCTGGCAAAACGCCTAAAACTACACGTGAGCTAAGCTTTTCTCTACAAATACCAGCCTCTCATTCCATCTAGATGAGAGGCCCAAAGGAAACAAAATGAACGCCTATCGTTTATATTTGGTCACCGATGACCAACAAGATTTAGCCACACTAAAGCGTGTTGTGAGAAAAGCCGTGGAAGGTGGCGTGACCATGGTACAAGTCCGCGAAAAACACGGCGATGTGCGTGCGTTTATCGAACGTGCTCAAGCCGTCAAAGACATCCTTAAAGATACCGATGTGCCCTTGATCATCAATGACCGCGTTGATGTCGCACTGGCTGTCGATGCTGATGGGGTTCACCTCGGGCAATCAGACATGCCAGCAAATATCGCTCGTGAGTTGATTGGACCAAACAAAATCCTCGGCTTATCCATCGAAAATGAAGAGCAGCTTGCACAAGCGGATTCTCTTCCAATTGATTACATCGGTTTGAGCGCAATCTTCGCGACGCCAACCAAAACCAACACCAAAAAACATTGGGGTATTGATGGTTTGAAAATGGCGTTAGAGACGACTTCACTGCCGATTGTTGCCATTGGCGGCATTAACGAAACCAACATTCCTGCCCTGAGTGCGACAGGTGTACATGGTTTGGCTTTGGTTTCTGCCATTTGTCATGCAGAAAACCCAACCAAAGCAGCAGAATACTTACTTTCTCTGATGGATTAAGACCCCAGCGCTTAAGGATGAGCGCCTTTACCCTCCGGATAAGTGTCATCAATTCATCACTCAACCTTCATTCTCTCGTCAAATTGACAGAGCGTTGATAAGTTTTTCACGCCAGATAACGTAAGATAAGCCCATTATTTTCACGTGGTTGAATAACCCTCAATAAAAACAAAACGCTCTCAATGAAAACCAAAAAATATGGATTGATGATGCTCGCCTTGTTTGTTCTTGGCATCATCCCAATGTCGCTGTTTGGCTCTTATCACAATCTCACTTCACAGGTGCCTGAAAGTCTGGGTATTACTTTTACTTTGCTCACAGATTCTGCTGGTAGCAAAGGTTTTTTAATTACGTTAACACTGCTACTGCTTTCTTTATTTCGCTTTAAACCAAGTCGCATTGAGTGGATACAAAAACTCTCAATGTTAGGGTTGTTACTGGTGATTGGTTTTGCCAGCAAAACGGGGCTAAAACTGATGACAGAAAGCCCGCGTCCCTACGCCGAACTGCTTGCTGCAGAGCAATTGATTGAGCACCCAGAAGCGTTTTATCAGTTGGATACAAAGCAGCAAGCCAACGTAATTAACCAGATTTCTGAACACGTCAGTGATTGGCGAACGCGCCATTGGCAAGGCGAGAAAGACTATTCTTTCCCATCCGGCCATACGATTTTCGTTTCGATTTGTTTGGCTTTCTTTGGTGGTTTGTTCTTACAGAACAAGTGCTATATCTCTGCACTGTCATTGTGGATGTGGGGAATGAGCGTCGCATATAGCCGCTTATGGCTGGGCATGCATCGCCCTGAAGATTTAATAGGCTCGGTCTTGTTTGTCGCGATTGTATTTACTTTACTCCCGACATTTCAGATTAAGAAACAGATGCCGTTTGTTTCTCTCGCTTCGCGCTAATGTGAACGATGACTAGATAAAAAGAAGCCAGCGATTCGCTGGCTTCTTGCTTTCAATCGCTACTTTTTTCTAGCCATTTCTTGGTGGTTCAAACGCTGTTAGTTCTAATTCTGGGCCAGTGTATTTTTCAATACGAACCAGTGCCGAGTTCGCCGCACAGCCGTTTGCAAGTCGAGAGGTCGGAATATCCAACGTTAACACGTTACAACCGCCGTTCTTACAAATGCCGGTTTTAGGATCCAAATCCGGCCAACCGCCTTCATGAATACACACTGAACCTTGCTTGATTCGGTCAGTCACTTCTGCACCAACCAATACTTGGCCACGGTTGTTAAACGCACGAACTAGATCGCCCGTTTTAATACCACGCGCTTTCGCATCTTCAGGGTGAATCCAAATAGGTTCACGGTTTGCAATTGCGTACTCTTCGCGAATCTTCGCGTAGTTGAATTGGCTGTGTAGACGATGCGCTGCGTGCGCGGTCATTAGCTGCAACTCGCCATCTTTCGCAGTACCCGTGTACTCGGTTGGTGCCATCCACGTTGGATGTGGAGGACAGTCTTCCAACTGATAGCCTTCAATGGTTTTCGAGAAGATTTCGATCTTACCACTTGGTGTACCGAGTGGATTCATGATCGGGTCTTCACGGAAATCTGCGTAACGAACAAACTGTGCGTTCTTCTCGTTCCACTTCATCTCGATCAGTTGGTTATCTTCCCAGAACTTGCTGAAGTTCGGCATTGCTACGCGAGAGCCACGGCCACCTTGTTGCGCCGCCTTGTAGAAGCCGTACAGCCATTCCATTTCGGTTTTGCCTTCGGTGTATACGTCACGGCCACCCGGAGCTAGCATCTCTGCCATGTCCGCGAATACATCGAAGTCATTACGCGCTTCACCTTGCGGCTCAACCACTTGCTTCATTGGCACCAAGTGTTGGTTACTGTAGTCACCCGTCATCGTTAAGTCGTTACGCTCGAACGATGTGGTGATTGGCAGAACAATGTCCGCGTGCTTCGCAGCCGCCGTCCAGTAAGGCTCTGAAATCACGATCAGCTCAGGCTTTTGCCACGCTTTGATCAGACGGTTGGTGTCTTGGTGGTGAGTAAAGTTCGCACCACCTGCCCACCAAATCATCTTGATGTCCGGGAACGTCAGTTCATGACCGTTATGATGGTAGGATTGACCTGGGTTTTCCAACGCCTCGACAATACGCGCCACAGGGAAGCTTTGCACCGCGCCAGACACCGCCCAGTCGTTCCCCGCAGAAGAGCCGCCACCCAGCGATGCCGAAATCGCAGGAAGTACGCCAGCATCACGAGCAGGGTTACCACCGTTTGAGTAGTGGTAAGAGAAACCAAAACCACCGCCCGGTAAACCGATTTGACCCAACATCGTTGCCAGTGTAACCAGCATCCAGTGACGCTGCTCACCGTATTGTTGGCGCTGCATGCCCCAACCCGCCATCAGCATGGTGCGGTTTTTACTGAAGATGTCAGCCAGTAGCTCAAGTTGCTTCGCAGGTACGCCACAGATTTGTGATGCCCATTCTGCTGATTTTTCTACGCCGTCTTCTTCGCCCATCAGGTACGCTTCAAACTTGTCGTAACCTGCGGTGTATTTATCGAGGAAGGCTTTATCGTGCTTACCTTGTTTCACCAAGGTGTGTGCGATACCCATCATCATTGCCACGTCGGTCATTGGGTGAGGAGCAATCCACTCCGCATTCTCACCAAAGAACTCGATGGTTTCAGAACGAATAGGGTCAATAGCGATAACCGTCTTGCCTGATTTTTTCAACTGATGGAAGAACTCAAGACCAGCACAGTCTGTTGAGCTCCACGCGATTTTTAGAGTGTTAATTGGGTTTAAGCCCCAAAGCACAACCACATCGCTGTGCTCTAGTACCACTGGGTACGTGGTTTGTTGCTCGTACACTTCGATAGAGCCCACAACGTGCGGCATGATGACCTGCGCAGCACCCGTTGAGTAGTCACCCAAGTGGCCTGAATAGCCACCCGCCATGCTCATGTAACGTTGCAGCAAGGTTTGTGCTTTGTGCAGCACGCCACTTGAACGCCAGCCGTAAGAACCAGCAAACACAGAAGCCGGGCCATATTCTTTACGAATGCGCATGTGCTGCTCGTGTATCAACTTGTAAGCTTCATCCCAAGACACCCGTACAAATTCATCGCTGCCACGAACTCCTTCGGGAGCTGATGGGTTTGCCAAGTAACCTTTGCGAACCATTGGGTACTTGACACGCGCTTTAGTGTGCACTTGGTCAGGACCGGTGCTTTGTAGGCTGTTTGGTACCGTTTGTGGCAATGCGTTCGTGGTTGAAACCAGCTTACCGTCTTGCACTTCACACAGCATTGGGCCCATGCGGCCCGCTGTCAAAATGCCCTTGCCACGCTGGTTTGAAGACGCAACAGACATAGGTGCAAATGAAGTGAATGCCATTGCACCAGCCGCCATACCAGTGCCTTTTAGAAATCCGCGACGGGTCATATTAGTCATAATCTTATCCTTCTATTTATCGTTAGTGACCAACCACATCTTTTGCATGGTGCTGGAAGAACTTGGTTAGAATTTCTAGGTTCTCGGCTGAAATATCAGTTCGATCACCCATACTTTTCGCTACCGGTCCCCATGCATTCACTGTGAAGTGATTTGAAGGAATTTTCGCGTGACAAGTTGCACAGTAAACGTTGTCCAACTCTTCTGCGTATGACCATACTGGTTCAAGCGTGTCAACAACTGGAGAATCAATAGCGCCAGTTAAAGAAACCGCGCGCCATTCGTTGCCGTAAACATCTGCCTCAAATTCACCAGTTTCAAGCGCTTGTTGGCCTTGCTCTGTTAGCGTTGCTACGATGGCACGTTGACCTTCTCCCATGTAAAGCACTTGCTCTGCGCCTTTCATTTGGAATGCGTTCAACTTAACAGTGCGGTTGTCGCCTTCAGAGCTGATTACTTCCAACTTCGTCGTTGGGTTAATTTTACCCATCTCACCCATTGCGATTTCAGTCACAGGGTAAACGACTTTGGCACCAGGTGATGTTTTTGTGGTGAAGCTCATCAACGTTTCAAATGCCTTGCTGTCTAGCTCTGCTTCTGGTGCAAAGTGCGCCACACCTTTATGACAATCGATACACGTTTGATCGTTTGCTTTCGCGTAAGCGTGCATCTTCGCCGCATCACGTGATTGCTCAAACTCTTCCATTGCATCGAAATCATGACACGAACGACACGTCGCTGAATCGTTTTCACGGAACTGAGCCCATACCGTTTCAGCCATATCTTTACGATGTGCTTCGTATTTCTCTGGCGTGTCGATCTTGCCTGTCACAAATTCGTGGTAAATGTCTTTCGACGCACGAATTTTGGTGATCAGGTAATCCATTGGTTCTTGAGGAATATGACAGTCAGAACATTCCGCGCGAATGCCTTTCGCATTACTGAAGTGCACTGAGCCTTGGTACTCTTTGTAAGGGGTTTCCATAGAGTGGCACGAGAGACAAAATTCAGTATCTGAGGTGTAATGCATTACTGCCGCACTCCCCCCCAAAGTTAACCAGCCCACACCAATGCCGGCAGCAACCAGCAGTGCAACATATCGTTTTTTTATTGACATAATTAGCAACACTTCCAAATAAAATGTAATTATAGGTCGCAAATTACTACTTTATGGGTAGCCCTCTCTTGATCCACATCATTTCCGTGTTGCTCTGTATGCCTCAAGTATGAAATTTTGTTATTTGCATCTCAAAGATGAATATATGGCAATAATCCATTACCCAGCCAACTATTCACCACATAAATCACTTTTATGAATGCAACTATTTGATTAAACAGATAAGAGGATGAGAGACTGAATCTCCACATTGATGCAGTAAGGACACGCATGTCAGTTTATATCGAGACGCACAGAAGCCAATTAAGACCCATCAAAGCCAGTGACTGGGAACTCTTTCAACGATTACTCTCCGAACAAGAGGTTATTGCGCTCTGTTTCGATCGTCCCAGCGAAACAGAAATAAGAGAAAAATTTGCTTCGCGATTATTACCATGGACCCCAAATTGCCAGCATTGGCTTTGCCTTGTAATACTCGATAAGCAATCTGAACAACCCATCGGCATCACTGGCTTTGCTATTGAAAACGGTAAGGCAGAGGTAGGTTACTTACTTTTGCCGGAATTTCATGGCCAACAGTTTGGAACAGAAACTCTTCAAGCGCTTCTATACTGGGCAACCTCGACACATAACATCAACCACTTTTCCGCGACGGTCACTGAAGGCAATATTGCGTCAGAACGTGTCCTGATAAAATGTGGTTTCGAACTCATTGAGGTCATTCCAGACGCATACCAAATTGGTGGCAAACCCTACGCCGATAAAATCTACTCACTACAAAAATAAGGACGTATTTTGAATAAAGTAGTCATCATTACCGGCGCAAGCCGAGGCATTGGAGCCGCAGCGGCGAAAAAGCTGGCCGAGCAAGGCTATCGCGTTTGCGTTAATTACCGCACTCAGCAAGAGGCCGCCGACCAAGTTGTGGCAGAAATACAAGCAAACGGTGGCAAAGCGATTGCCATCGCCGCAGACGTAGCCGATGAGAAGCAAGTGCTCTCCTTGTTTGATGAAACAGAACGTGAATTTGGTGCAGTGACGCACTTGGTCAACAACGTTGGCATCCTATTTACTCAATCGCCTTTGTCAGAAATCAGCTTGGAACGCTTTCAGAAAGTAATGAACACCAATGTGAATAGCTGTTTTCTCTGCTGTCGAGAAGCGGCGAGGCGATTCAGTGCAGGCGGTGCAATTGTGAATGTCTCCTCTGGAGCGTCGCGCTCAGGCGCGCCATTTGAGTATGTCGATTACGCCACATCAAAAGGCGCGATGGATACCTTAACTAAAGGGCTCTCGCTAGAGTTGGCAGAGCGCAATATTCGCGTCAATGGCGTTCGACCTGGTTTCATTTACACTGATATGCATGCCGACGGCGGAGAACCAAACCGAGTAGATAGACTCAGCCCTCAAATTCCTCTTAAACGCGGTGGCACGGTAGAAGAAGTGGCAAATGCGATCGCTTGGCTATTAAGTGACGAAGCCTCTTATGTCACAGGATCATTTATCGATATTGCAGGGGGCAGATAGAATGCAAGTCCATATCCGACAAGCAACTCCCGATGATTTAGACGGAGTTTTTCAGCTTAATTTTCAAATTAATTCACTGCATTTTGCGAATGCGCCAGAAGCCTTTGTTGCGCCTTCAGAAGCTGACCGCGAATTTCTTGCACAAGCACTAGAGAACAAAGAGCGACTCTTTTTGATTGCCGAACGCGAACAGCAAATTCTCGGCTTCTTAACCGCGATGATCACCCAAAACGACACCGTCAGTTTTCTGATCAAAGACCCAATTTGTCGCGTGGGAACAATTGTTGTCGATGAAGCGCAAAAGCAGCAAGGAATCGGCCGCCAACTGCTCCTAGCCTGTGAGCAATGGGCGCGCGACGCCAATGCCACACAAATTCGATTGGAAGTGATGGAATTCAATCAGCCAGCACAGCGCTTTTACGATAATCAAGGTTTTAAAACTAACTCACGCATTATGCTGAAACATTTGTAACGATAACGACAATTAAGCGCTTTTCTCGACTAAACCCACCTAAATCGCATTTATCGATGCAATTTACCCCCTGATTTTAGAAAAAGACGATATGATGTGCGGATAAGGAGATTCGAACATGATTTATCTTTTCGATTGGGGGAACACCTTGATGGTAGATTTCCCTCACGCACAAGGAAAAATGTGCGATTGGGAACACGTAGAAGCAGTTCCTCAAGCCAGAGAAACACTGGCAATACTTTCCCAAAATCATCCCATCTACATTGCGACCAGTGCATCTGATTCCAACATGGAAGAGGTTCAGCGTGCATTTGTTCGCGTCGACTTAGACCAATACTTAAATGGCTATTTTTGTTTTGCCAACCTCGGCATCGCTAAAAACCAACCTGAGTTTTATCTCGCCATCGCAAAACAGTTAGGGGTTAACGTGAGTGGAATAACCATGGTTGGCGATTTACCTCACAAAGATATTTACCCTGCGATGAAAGCGGGCGTAAACACAATTTGGTTTAACCCAACGGGCGCTGATGCACCAGCCGAAGCCATTCCTAACCAAATTCGTTGTTTATCTGAGCTTATCCCCTAACCGTTACTAACCTGCACTAATCAAGGAAGATGAATGCAAATCAGATCCATCAAGGTGAGCGATATCGCGCGCTTCACCGCGCTGTGGAATCGAGTGTACTCCGAAGGGGAATTTTTGATTTCTCCTGCACCCGATAACGCAACGCTTCGCAGAATCCTGCAACGTGTGGAAAACGAGTCCATCCCTCAGTTTGTCGCGTTTGACCGCCAAAAACTTATCGGTAGTGTTGAAATCTACCCAGCTGAGATGTGCGGTTACGAAAGAGGGCAACGCCTTCGCGTCGGTATTCTTGGTATTCACATCGACAAAAACTACCGAGGCAAAGGATTGGGGCGGAAACTATTGGCAGTCGCGATCGCACGTGGTTGGGAATTTGGTTACGACCAAATCGCACTCTACGTATACACAACCAACACACCAGCGATTGCTTTGTATGAACGGTTTGGATTTGAACATCAGGGAGAACTTGGGGAAGTGACCTTGCCAAATGGTAAAGTCTTGATGAGTCAAAAAATGATATTGTATAAAGCGCAAAGCCGTTCGAAAAGCCCAGATTTGTAGAGTCACGATAACCGTTGTTCGCAACACTTATTCGGGGTTAACACCCTTGCGTCACATGCCCTCGAACAATTGAATCGTTAGAGGCTTGATTCACGTAGTAGAAATAGCATGCTTCTTCTGCCAGTGTGTAACCTTGCGGCCAAATGTACACCACGCGATCAACACCCGATTTATCTAAGAACTGATAATCAGGAATCGCGACAAAATGAGCACTGTTTGGGTGCTGCTGACCGATGATGCAAAAATCACTGCCTTTGCACGGCACGTCAATTTTCGAATAACCTCTGGCTGGTAGATCGATTTCTAACAAAGCTCGAATACTATCGGCACTCGCTTCTGGCATGCCTTTGCGTGTTTTGACATGTCGGTCAATGTAGTGAACGTGCTCTTGGCCGTAAGCGTTATCAATCACTGATTGAGCATGAAAGAATTTGAGAGCCGTACCCAAAGAAGACTGAGAACTGTGCAGCATCGCAGCGTATGCTTGGCGATGAATATCGAGTAGTACTGGTAAAGCAGCTAATGCGATGAAAGCCAAAGTGGTAAGCACTATGGTGATTTCCATCAGCGTAAATCCCTTTGATTTCACGTTTCTTATCTCAACTAGCCCAAGACAATAGCCCCACATCCATGTGAGACCGAGCCAATATATCGCCAATTTCTTACGATTAAAGGCTTAAGGGGTAAGAAGAGACAAACACCACTCAAACTTGAGAACAGCAGCCAAAGAGCAGTGTAACAAAACGACGCTATGTGTCAGATATTAGACGGTTTTTACTCTCTAGTTACTGAGTAAAGGCACATTATTTCGCACCAGACCACGACGAACATTCGTGCACATTTTGCCAAAACGACGAATCTCATCGAACTGCGGAACAATGCCGCGCTCCATGGCTGACTCCCAATAAGTGACTTCTGAATCGACCATTTCCAACAATTTCTTCGGACAGCCAATGCACTGCCCTTCTGGTCCACATACAAACGTTTCTGGTTCATAAATTGGTAGTTCCGCTTTTACTTGCTCGATGATGCTACGCATGGCGGTCATTCGATCTGGCTTTACCTTCATCATTCTGCTCCACGGATTAAGATGAAGCAGATTGTACCCACTGATACGCAAATGTCCCTACCCAATTTAGGTATATTCTGTTTGAATCGATTTCTTTATCGTCAGATCCGGCTTTTTAACCACCAAATACACCGCCGTAGCTGCCAGTACGAAACCAGAAATCCCCATCCAATCAAATGACTCTCCAAACGCGAGCCAAGCCTGAATCGCCGTCGTTGGCGGCACCAGGTAGAATACAGAAGCTACGCTCGATGCAGCACCGTTCTTAACCATGTACAGCAGCAGTAGAATAGCTACACAAGAGAGCACGACGACCAACCACAACACAGTCAAAATAAACTCCAGTTCCCACTGCACTTGCATCGTTTCAAACTGCATCGCAACGGGCAGAAACATGACGAGCGCGGCCAAATATTGCACCGTCGCACCACCCACCATATCCACTTGTTGGCAATGTTTTTTCTGATAAAGCGTCCCTAGCGTGATACCAACCAAAGCCAACAAACACAAACCAATGGCCAACACTTTATGCTGCTCGGATTGCCACTCCATTTTGCCCATCAACACCATAGCGATACCGACAAAACCAAGAGCCAAACCCAACCATTGCGAGGGTTTAAATTCCTCACGAACAAACACCACCAGCAAAGCCGCGGTTAAAATCGGTTGAATACCCACCAGCAACGAACTCAACCCCGCAGGCATACCTAAGGCGATAGCGAAATAAGTACCGCCCAGATAGAAACCGTGGATCAATGCACCAACCACACAGCTGTGCCATAAATCTTTTCCTGTCGGCAACCTTCTACGCAATACCGCCACAAGAACCAAAAACAATAAGACATTGAATGCCATACGGATAGAAAGTAGTGTCGCTGGCTCGGCATATTGCAAACCAAAACGCGCACCAACGAATCCAGAAGCCCAAAGGATGACAAATACAAAAGGGATGGCTCGGATTAACATGATCGCCTCACTCACGCTTGTTTTATGTTTTGAGATACTGCTAATGTAATTAGGTACAGTGTTTTCAAAAAGTGACAGATGGAAGTGTTTTTATGGGTACAGATTTATTGGGAAGCGGTGAAGGGAATAAGTACCTCGTGGTGGAAAAACACCTCAAACAAGCCATCAGTGGTGGCGTTTATCAGGCGGATGATCGACTGCCCTCCATTCGCTCGTTGAGCCAAGAATTAAACGTCAGTAAAAATACCGTGATTCGTGCGTATCAAGAGCTGGAAGCACAAAACTTGGTGTACTCGGTTCCCAAATCGGGTTATCGAGTTAAAGTCGCTTTGCCGACCTCTCGCTCAATTCCGGATCCGACTCGCGTGGATTTGCTCTCGATCTGCAAAGAAATCCTTACTTATCCTGAATACCAAGAGCGTTTGCCTACCGGTTCTGCCCACCCAAACATTGACTCTCCCGCGATCAAAAGCTTGTACGCCGAGATCGGCCGCCACAGCCGCCAGCAAACGCATGTACCGAGCCATTACCAATTACCACCCGGTGATCACCTCTTAATCAAACAACTAGCGAAAATCACACAAGATTTGGGCACGCCAGCCAAGTTGGATGAGATCATGGTGACGCACGGCGCGCAACAAGCCATTAGCCTAGCGCTGCGCGCAACGACACAAAAAGGCGATATCGTCGCGGTGGAGTCCCCTTGCTATTTTGGCAACTTATTGATGCTAGAATCACTCGGCCTCAAAGTGGTGGAAATTCCGAGTTGCCCACGCGACGGTATGTGTCCCGAAGCCTTAGCAAAAGCAATGGCGACATGGGACATAAAAGCGATCATCGTAACGCCAAACTTCACCAATCCAACTGGTGCCATGATGCCGCTAGAAAAGCGTCAACAATTACTATTGGCGTCCGGCAATATTCCTATTATCGAAGACGATGTGTTTGGCGGGTTAAGTTATGATAAGCCGTTGCCAAGCTTGAGATTGCTCGATGACAAGCAACGCGTAATTTACGTGAATTCGTTATCCAAAACGCTCGATTCGCGTTTGAGAATTGGTTGGATGTTGGCGGGGCGATATCGAGACCAAATTGAACAATATCTACTGTGTGAGAACATGGGCAGTTTGAACCTGATGCAATCCGCCGTGGCAACGTTTCTAACGTCAGGCAAGTATCGAACGCATACTGCGCGAATGGGTCGGGTTTATCAAAACAACATGCGACGATTTATCCAGATGCTTCATCAATACTTGGATGAATACGAACCTCTAAAAAATCGATACCAGATCAACGCCGTACAAGGCTCGTTCTTACTTTGGTTGC
Source organism: Vibrio sp. 661 (assembly GCF_033339315.1). Taxonomy (NCBI): domain Bacteria; kingdom Pseudomonadati; phylum Pseudomonadota; class Gammaproteobacteria; order Vibrionales; family Vibrionaceae; genus Vibrio; species Vibrio sp. 661. The sequence continues at coordinate 21,811 of NZ_JAWOUJ010000001.1, forward strand.
GACTGCCCGAAGACACGGACAGCTATGCGTTGTATCAAGCATGCAATAAGCACAGAATCAGCCTACTTCCCGGCACCGTATTTGGCACTCAAGGGCAATATCGGCATTGCGTACGCCTCAGCGTGGCAAACTTTGGTCATGAAACCGATTGGAGTCAAGCGATGCAAACACTGGCAAAATTGATAGCAAAGCATGCCTGTTAACTCGCTCTTGCTAAATGAACTTATGCCTACACACGCAAACACGTAACAACAAAAAACTTCACGCAAAGGTGGAGTTTTTCATATCGTCATCGCCTTCAGTGCGACTTAATTTGCCACATTCTCGCGACGTTTTCGGCTAAGTTAGCAACGTTGACGTCGGCCTCTTTCATGGCCTCAGGCAAGCTCATCGCCCTTGGTACACAAGCAAACACCGCATCAATGCCGCACTCATAAACCGCCTGATAGTTGTCGCCCACACAGCCTGCTAATGCAATGACTGGTAAATTACACTGCTTGGCGACCTGAGCAACGCCCATCGGCGTTTTGCCATGTGCGGTTTGATGATCGATTCGACCCTCGCCTGTAAATACGATATCCGCATCCGCAACATGCTGAGCAAGTTTGACCGTTTCAAGCACAATCTCAATTCCCGGTTGCAAACGTGCTGGCGTGTACCCGAGCAAGGCCGCGCCCATACCACCAGCAGCACCCGCCCCTTCACGAGTCAGTACATGCTTACCCGTCGCTTGTTCCGTCAACTCGCCAAACTCGCGCAATGCGTTATCGAGCAGAGTGACGTCTGATACGGTCGCTCCCTTTTGCGGGCCAAAGATAGCCGACGCGCCTTTGTCACCACAGAGTGGGTTATCAACATCGCACGCTACCAACACTTCGCAAGTTGCTAAGCGAGGGTCAAGACCAGAAATATCGATGGACGCAAGCGCCGCTAACCCGCCTCCATTTGGGGTAATTGCATGACCAGATTCATCAAGAAACGCCACCCCCAACGCGGTCAACATGCCCACGCCACCATCATTGGTAGCGCTGCCGCCCAAACCAATGATTAAACGTTGAATGCCTCTGTCTAGCGCGTGTTTGATCAGCTGTCCGGTACCAATGCTACTGGTCAGTTTTGGGTCGCGAGCGTCACTCGGCACAAGGTGTAGCCCACTGGCCTCCGCCATTTCAATAACCGCAGTTTCGCCGTCGCCGAGGATGCCATAAAACGCTTCAACATCATTCCCTAATGGCGCAGTCACTGTTGTGAAGACTTGTTCGCCTTGAGTTGCATCTATCAAAGATTGAACCGTGCCTTCGCCACCGTCTGCGACCGGAACCGTAACAAACTCAGCATCATGCCATACGCGAGCAAGACCCGTTTTTATCGCCTCGCTCACTTGTTTGGCGGTTAAGCTTTCTTTAAATGAATCAGGTGCAATTACCACTTTCATACGTATTTCCAGAGACTTATAAGAGAACGAGGCTCAAAATGTACACCAATGCCATTGCCGTGACACCTTGAACGAGCGTAGCCATGGTTTGCGCGCGGTACGCTAAGCCCACCGACATGCGGCTAAACTGCGAAACTACCCAGAAGAAACTGTCGTTTGCATGAGAAACCGTCATCGCACCAGCACCGATCGCCATCACCGTTAATACGCGGCCCATTTCTGAATCGAGCCCCAATTGCGTAAGCATAGGCGCAACCAAAGCCGATGTGGTCACCAATGCAACCGTTGATGAACCTTGCGCCGACTTTAGCGCAGCCGCAACGATAAATGGCATGAAAATACCCACGCCCAGCGCCGATAGCGTCGTACCTAAGTATTCACCTAGCGGCGTTGCTTTTAATACCGCGCCAAATGCACCACCCGCACCGGTAATCAAAAGAATAGGCGCAGCAGCCGTAATACCTTGGCTGATTCGCTCGCCAAATTCTTCAATCTTGTTGTCTGACTTGAGTAGGCGAACAGAAAGGAACAGGCCAATCACCAATGCCGTTAGTGGCTGTCCTAAGAAAGTCAGAACATCAAACACAAAACCTTCGCCCAGCGGTAGGCTTGGGAATTTCGCGATAGAGCCAAAACAGATCAATAAGATAGGAACAAAAATAGGAGCGAATGCTTGGCTCGCCGTTGGCAATTTGCCGTAAGACGCTTTGAGTGCTTGCCAGTCTTGCTGAATTTCTTCTACGGCTTCAATGCCATCTGGTTCAACATGTTGGAATCGGTTCGCCCACAACATCCCCGCTAACGCCGCAACCGCTGCAACAAACACACCCACACCAATCACTAAACCAAGGTTAGATTCCAGGCCTAAGTTACCCGCAGCGGCAATCGGTCCAGGAGTTGGCGGCACAAACGTGTGCGTTGCGTATAGGCCAGTTGCCAACGCCACACTCATCGCAACGCTTGAGGTTTTTAAACGCTTCGCGAGTGATTCTTTGAGCGAGTTCAGAATGACAAAGCCTGAATCACAAAATACTGGAACAGAAACGATGTAACCGATGATACTCATGGTCAATGTTGGGAAACGCTCACCCAACACTTTGATGACCGTATCGGCCATGGTGATCGCCGCACCACTTTTTTCCAAAATAACACCAATGATGGTACCTAAAACGATAACCAAACCAATGTAACCAAGGATACCGCCAAAGCCAGAAGCAATGGTTTTGGCAATGCTATCTGCCGGTAAGCCGTAAGCAAATGCCGCAAGGAACGCCGCGATGATCAGCGCTAAAAAGGGATGTAATTTGAATTTGGTGGTCGTGAGCACAATAAATGCGATCACCCCAAGCAGGATTAATATAAGGTTCATGATAACTCCATTTATTCTTATTTTGCTGAGCGAGTCCGTGTTGGCTCACTCAACATGTAGGGACGCATGAATTATTAATCGTTTGCTTTCGAATTCCTTTAGGCGGAGTGACAAATGATGTGGTCAAAAAATAACGCGTATTGTGCAAATGCACAACATTACGACATTTTTGAGAGCCGAGTCGCAATATAAAGCTCCGCTAACCCCACAAAATTGGTAGTTGGTAGCCCTGTTATCTCGGTGATTTTCTCTAACCGATAGCGCAGAGTGTTCCGGTGAATAAACAGCATTTTAGAGCATTCTGTTACATTGCCATTGCATTCAAACAGTGCATCTAGGGTTTTCAATAATTGCCCAGATTTGTCTTTCTCTTTCAACCGTTTCACACCATCAATAATTTGTTCACCTTGCCAAATATCCGCCAACGGCGCTAACAAAACAGGCAAACGAAGTTCATCGAACAGGTACTTACGTTTCTCTGGGTAGAACTGCTTGCCAATGGCTAACACCTGCTTCGCGCTTTGGTATGACAACGCGACATCTTTAGGCTCATTAAACAGCTGCCCTAGCGCAATGTGAAACGTATGCGAATCGTGATCGCTTAAACGCGACATCAACTTATCAATGCGCTCACTTTCAACTTGGCTATCCCACTGCTTGGCGGAATGACACGGTTTCAACACCACAATTTCATTCACCGAGACAATCGCAACTAGGTTGTTACGCTCTGGGTATTCAAGCAGTTCAACAATATTGCGCACACTCTTCATGCTTTTTGAGGCCGACGGCGTCGAGACTTCAATCACCGTTGCCACCCGTGGTTGAGTAACATCGATAGAAAGACGCATCGCCCAATCTTTCAGCTCTTCATCGGTCAATTTCCCATTGATCCAAGCCAGAATAAACTCTTCGCGATGACGTCTGTCCCACTGAAATTTTTCCACCAGCGCAGCTTGCTCGATTGTCAATTCAGCGGTCATTTTGACCAGTTTGGCGAAATCTCGGATTTTCTCTGGCTCGCCTGTCACACCAACAATACCGACCACGTCGCCATGTAATTTCAACAGCATATTGATTCCGGGTTTGACACCCTGTAGCGTCAAACATTGCTGCTCATTCAGCTCTAGCGAATCGCCGTGATTCAACGCCAATACCGCGCCATCATGCACTTGCCCAACGCGTTTGGGATCGCCACTGCCAATAATGATGCCTGCTGAGTTCATCACATTCACATTGTGACCAATGATGGACATGGTTCGATCAACAATTTGCTGTGCTAAGGAGTGGTCGAGAATCACCATTTCGATTTTCCAAACTTATAAATGAATCACTCAATAAATCACAAATAGCGTGCTATCGCGATGCTGTCGATGCAAATTGCAGGCGTAGCTCAAATCATTACGCCTTAACCACACATAAAAAAGGGTTTAATCCTTCATTTTGAACAGAGGGATATATACTTAGAACAAAGGTTACCAATGCATTCTTCACTGTGCATTGATGCCACTCGTCTACCTACAGAGGAGAGATCAACATGGAGTTACGGAATAAATCGGGGGAAGTTGCAAATATTGCTGATAACCTCACTTTGAAGGAAATCACAGAAATGGGCTACACCGTAGATTTATGCGATGAAGCATTTGCCCCTGGAGAGCATTGGAAAGCGGAAGGTAAAACGCAAGGTATGGGCGAGTATCCAGAGGAGTAAACGTCCTGACTAACCAGCGCACAAAGCGCTCCACAAACAGAAAAGCCGAGCGACTTAACGCTCGGTTTTCTACTTTTGAACTTCTTGAATAAACAAGCCCATCTCTTCAAGATAATTGCCGTTTGAGCATCCCCAATCGGTGACTTCAATCAGCTCGGTAACTAACTGTCCAGATTCATCATTTTGTACTCGCTGCACAAACGCTTCAAAGCGTTCCAGTTGCGCCTGACTCTTAACGCCATGCACGGCATATTCTACAAGCAAGCCGTTGTACGTCTGCCAGCGCTGATCGCCAGCAACATCATTGCCTAAAATCACAGAACACTTTTGTTGAATGCTTTCAACCGCATCATTTCTTGGCGGCGCGACTGTGGAACATCCAACTAAAATCGTACCTACCGCAAATAACGTAACTTTTGTCTTATTTATCATATCGTTTCCAACTGTATCGCCACGATATGGAAATCTTATTACACCTGATAAGGATCATCGATAGCGCACCGCAGATTAATTACTTAATAAACTGTAAACTCCATACCAGTCTTAACACTGCAAGCTCATAACTCCTATTAACTCACCCAAATGTAAACAAATAGTAAAATCACCTTTACGCGATGCAAAATCGACAAATGAGATTAGCGTTCCTTTCTCGCGACCAAGCGTGCAATAATCAACTGTCTACATAACGAAACCATTTGAAGGATCAAAATGACCGCAACGGATTACCTCAACGACCTCAATCAATGTTACCTTGCGATTCACCGCACCAAAGAAGATTTCTTTTGGGAAACTTACATGGGGATCAGCGATGACCATGATGGCTCGACGCAAGCACAAACGGCATGGACAAGCTTTTTAAGCAACGCCGAGCAAATTACTGCCATCAAACAACAGCTTGAAGCCGCGGACTCAATTACCGACCCACAAGAGAAACAACAAACCATTACGGGTCTATCTGGTTGGCTGGCGATGTTTGAATCTCACGCTATCGAGGGCGAAAAAGCACAAGCGTTGAAAAACCAGCTCATTGCCTTTGAAGCTGAGCTCTTCGAGAAAAAACAGAACCACGTACAAATATTTACCGATGAGAACGGCGAGCAAGTAGAAGGTTCACTTCCAGTATTAAGCTCAACCATTCGCACCAGCAATCATGAAGAAGTTCGCCAATCGGCTCATCAAGCGTTGCTGAACCTTGAACAATGGCTACTGCAAAACGGCTTTATTGAACTGATCAAACTGCGCAACCAGTTCGCTCGCTCACTGGGTTATGCGACTTTCTTTGATTACTCCGTGCAAAAAACGGAAAAGATGAGCTCCGAGCAGCTATTCGAGATTTTGGAAGATTTCGAACAACGCACGCGAGATGCGCACCTAAACAGCTTAGAAAACTTGGCGAAAGAGAAAGGCGCAAGCGCACTAGCAGGCTACAACTTTGTTTACTCATTCGCGGGTAACGTTATGCGTGACCTTGACCCATACGTGCCGTTCTCAAAATCTCTGAGACGCTGGGTAGAATCATTTGGTCGCCTAAATATTGATTACTCTGGCGCGACGCTAACGCTGGATTTACTAGATCGCAAAGGTAAGTACCCGAACGGGTTCTGCCACGGCCCTATCCCTTCTTTCTATAATCAAGGCGAATGGGTCGCAGCACAGGTGAACTTCACCAGTAATGCCAAACCAGACCAAGTGGGCAGTGGCTACGATGGCATTAACACGCTGTTCCACGAAGGCGGCCACGCAGCACACTTTGCGAACGTAAAAATGAACGCGCCTTGTTTCTCGCAGGAGTTTTCGCCGACGTCAATGGCTTATGCAGAAACTCAGTCGATGTTCTGTGATAGCCTGTTAACCGATGCCGATTGGCTAAAACAGTACGCACTGGATGATGAAGGGAATTCTGTTCCTGATGAGATTATTCAAGCAATGATCAACAGCCGTCAGCCATTCAAAGCTTATGAAGAACGTAGCATCTTGGTTGTGCCATATTTTGAGCGCGCGTTGTATCAACTGAGCGATGACGAGTTAACGCCAGAGCGCATCACTAAGCTAGCTCGCGATTGTGAAAAACAGATCCTTGGTTTGGAATGCAGCCCTCGCCCACTGATGGCGATTCCACATTTGCTATCCGACGAAGCAGCTTGTGCGTATCAAGGTTATCTACTCGCGCACATGGCGGTGTATCAGACCCGTGCATACTTCCTTGAGAAGTTTGGTTACCTGACGGATAACCCAGAAATTGGCCCACTGCTGGCAAAACACTACTGGCACGCAGGCAATCACTTGTCGCACAACGAAACCATTGTCAGCCTGACTGGCGAAGGCTTCAATGCCAAATACCTTGCAGACGTGTGTAACCTGTCACCAGAACAGGCATGGGAAGTGCAGCAGAAGAAAATCGACTCACTTGCGACGCGAGAGCGAGTACCAGTCGCTTCACTGAACGCCGCGATTAAAGTCGTCGACGGCAGTAAAGAGCTGGCAAGCAACGCCATCTCTGACGAACAAATGTGTGACGATTTTGAACATTACATCATAGAGACTTACGGTCGATAACACGCAGAAAGCCAGGAGCTCGCCTTCTGGCTTTTTATTCTTTAGCTAATGCAATAGGAAGGAAGATCCATGTACCAAGAAGTCATCAAATTTTGGTTCGAGGAGCTATCGCCCAAAAATTGGTTTGAAAACAACCCAGAACTGGACAAGCGTATTACATCGCGATTTGCCTCGGTATTAGAACAAGCGGCTCGTTGTGAACTGTTTAATTGGCGTGACAGCACACAAGGACGATTGGCCGAAATCATCGTCCTCGACCAGTTTTCACGTAATGTGTATCGCAACACCCCAAAAGCGTTTGCACAAGACCCACTCGCATTAGCATTGGCTCAAGAGGCAATTCGGTTAGGTCACGACAAAGAATTAGCGCCCGAGCAGCTAAGCTTTTTGTACATGCCGTTTATGCACAGCGAATCTCGCCTCATTCATGTCCAAGCTGAAAAATTGTTTCGCGCATCAGGGCTTGAAAATAACTACGATTTTGAGCTAAAACACAAAGCCATCATCGACCAGTTTGGGCGCTATCCTCATCGCAATGCGATACTGGGAAGAGAGAGCACTCCCGAAGAGTTAGCGTTTTTGCAACAACCTGGGTCAAGTTTCTAAATAACAATGAATAATGAGTTAACCATGAGAGACCACGCAGTATGCTGGCCATGCTTGCTAAAACTAGACGGCGACGATGAGCTGATCTACACGCATTCCCAGTCCGACTTAGACTCTGAATGCGAAGCCCTCATTTTTGGGCAAGATGATTACGTTATTGACTCAAATGGCAACACGTTTGAATTGAAAAACAATGGTTCGAACACCACTCTTTTACACCCAAAAGAACGAACGCTGTCCGTAGAAGAGGTTACGTCATTAATCCAATCGCATGAATTCAGCCTCGCGCAACGGTGTATTATCAAGATTCATTTCACCTCGGTGAGGCAAGCTGTTGAGGCCTTAGCTCACTAACTCAATCCCAACATGCATAGCATTAAATAAAATTATCATTTTTATAATTTATGATAATTTCATGTAATCAACATCACGCCATATACTCTCCCACATCGAAACAAGACAACGTTCAAACACACATGTTGGGAGCAAACAAATGAAAATGAATCATGTCGGTATTATGGTCGGAGATATGGACAAAGCGGTTGAGTTTTACACGCAAGCGCTAGGTCTAAAAGTCGTTATGGGCAACACGAAAGTGATTGAAGAACGCGAAACGGCAATTGGCAGAATGTGTATTGCGGTCTTTGGGGAAGGCTTTAAAGGCTTCAACATTGCGCACCTTGTGACAAGTGATGGCATTGGCCTTGAGTTATTCGAAATGAAAGAGCGTCAAGAGCGCCATGAAGTGGATTTTTCTCGCATCGGTATCTTCCATTTCTGTTTGCAGACAGACGATTTTGAAGGTGCTATCAAACGCACCGAAGCACTAGGTGGCAAAGTTCGCATGGACATCATGCGTTACCACCCAGAAGACGATAATAAGCCTGCGAAAATGGTTTACCTAGAAGACCCATTCGGCAACCTATTCGAGCTTTACTCACACACTTACGAAGAAACTTACGCTTCTGATTACGAGTAATAGCCCCATCCATATTCCAAAAGGCTAGCAATACGCTAGCCTTTTTTTGTTTGCTTTGAGTTGCAGTGTTTCTGCACTCGCTCTAGCAAAAAAACATCTGGAATTTGATCATTTCTCTCACCACTTTTAAGGTCACTTTATACTTACCTCAACACAATGCAAAAAGGAGTGAAGTATGCCCACCAAAAATCCAATCGCCATCAAAGCGCTTGATCATGTTGTTTTAAGGACCTGTAACCTCGATGCTATGTTGCATTTCTATCGAGACATTTTGGGCTGCCCTGTCGAACGCGAAGTAACGGAACTTGGTTTAACTCAACTTAGGGCAGGTAACGCATTGATTGATGTAGTGACGGTAGACAGCGAATTGGGCCAACTCGGCGGTAAGCCACCAGTTCAAAATGGTCGTAATATTGACCATTTTTGCCTGCAATTGGCGCCTTTTTCCGAGGATGAATTACTGGAATATCTGCGTTCGAACGGCATTGAAACCGAAGAGTTTGCGAAACGCTACGGAGCACAAGGATTCGGTCGCTCACTCTATATTCATGATCCGGAAGGAAATGTCGTCGAGTTAAAACCTCAAGTGATTGATGAGTAAGCGAGTAAAAAACCTTGTTATATTCTGAAAATAACAAGGTTAACTTCTAAAATAATTATTGAAGTAAGAACATATTATTAAGTCAAAATTCTAGCTGGCTCACCTGTTTCTTTTTCTCGCCACCATTGTTTATTTATCTGTTTTTTATGAACGTAAAAACTCTCCCCCGGCATTGGCGTCAGCAGCGTTATATGTTCTTTTTGACAATGGGCAAGCAAATCTAAAATCGGTTCGTCCCAGCGGTGAGTAAACAGCTCGTATGTAGCCCAATGTACTGGCAGCAGTTTTTTCGCATTTAAATCGCGAAACGCTTGCACGGTATGATGAGCCTGCATGTGCCCCCAGTTTTCGACCGGATAACCTTGGCCTTTCACATCGGCAGCCACTTCCAAACAGGCAATGTCGATTGGTCCACATCGCTGTGCGATCTCGGAAAAGTGCGAATCGTAAGCTGAATCGCCACTAAAATAGAGCGTCTCTTCTTTGCCTTTGATGACCCAAGAAGCCCACAGGGTCGCGTTTTTATCGAAATAAGTACGACCCGAATTATGGTTAGCAGGCGTACAAATCAGTTCGATTCCAGCATAGTGTACGCTATCCCACCAATCGAATTCCACGATGTTGTCTGCGTAAACGCCCCACTTTATCAGATGCTTGCCAACCCCTAAGGGTACATAAAACGTCACGGGTTTATCGGCGTAAAAACGTATGGTCGATGCTTCTAAATGGTCGTAATGATCGTGCGAAATCACAATAATTTCAGGAATCGGCAAACGATCTCTGGCATGGGTATTGGGAATATTGCGTTCAAACCACGCTTTTGCGATGAACGGAGAAGCGTAATCAAATAACGGATCGGTCAGAATTCGAATGCCATCGACCTCCACCAGCATGGTGGAATGGCCCAGCCAAGTAACGCGCATCGATTCACTTCGCTGCGCAAACTGCGTGGGTTGAATTGGGGAATGTGGCAGATGTTCGTTAGGACTCAACGGCGTTCTACCACCAAGATAACTCCAACACACCTGCCAGAATGATTGCGGACTAGGGACATTTGGCATCTCGTTTTTAACGCGGCCGTTTTCAAATTGAGGCGAGTGGTGAACACGGTGCGCCAACTGCGCATGGTAGGTTTGAGGCGGAATCAGTGAACTTGGCTTTTGTGTCTTTTGTTCACTCGTTAGGTATGTGCGCTTAAGTATCGTCTCAGACATATTGTAGTTTTGTCTCACTTGCGAACGCTCAACAGTAGGTTTATTAAAACGTGCGTGTATGTCTATTTCGTGACCAAAATGAGGTGTAAGATGAAGATTCAGTTTCAATCAAACGTCTTCTATTTAAGGATACGGTTCTCAAACCTTCTGAATACAGCGTCGGTTTGAAAGGAGAAAACTATGGTGACTTGCAGCCAATACGATTTTATTGAAATCGCCTGTATGTTTAAGCTCCCTATCGAGATCACACTAAAAAATGGTGAAACTCATCAGGGCAACGCGTTCGACACAGGCTACGACATGCAGCGACAAGAGTGCTTGTTTTTAGATATGGATGGTGAGCACACCGCCTTCCCGACTGAACAATTAGTCGCAATGCGCGCGCTCAAAGCCAATCCGCATTTTGACGAAGTGACGTTTGAGTAAACGTCCTTCTTTCACTGACGCCGTCCAATAAAAAACGCCTCTCAAGCTGTCACAACTTGAGAGGCGTTCTCTTACACGGTTCACCTGAACTTGTTGTTATTCACGCGACCGGATGAAAACCAGCATCGGCATCATGATCACGAACATCACTCCCACAAGCTGGAAGGTGTGCACAAACGCGACCATTTGCGATTGCTGCTGCAACATCTGTTGGTATTGGTCTAACGCAACCGGATCGGTAATAGAAAGCCCCTGATTGGCCGCCCAGTCATGCAAGTTAGGATTATAAGGATTAATACCCTCTCCCAGCGCATGCCATTGCTGCTGACTATCACGATATTGGAACGTGGTGGCGATAGAAATACCAAACGAGCTACCAATGGTACGGAACAGATTGTAAATACTCGCCGCCGCAACAGATTGCTCTTTCGGAATCGTTAAATACGCCAAGGTGGATAGCGTCGAGAAGGTTAAACCAAGCCCCATCCCCTGAATCATACTCGGCATCACAATCCAAAATGTATCGATCTGCAGTGAGTATTGCGTCATCAAATAACTACCAATCCCGATGCAGCTTAAGCCAAAGACTATTTTGATTCTGGGATCGAATTGCGGATTGAGCTTAATCACCAAAATCAACATCGCCGCTGACGCCAACCCACGCGGTGCCATTAATAAACCAGTGGTTGAGACCGGATAATCCAGCAAGCTTTCCAACAGCATTGGTTGTTGAGTCGTCAGGCCAAACATCGCCATCGACACCACGGCAATCATCAATGACGAGACCATAAGGTTTCGGTCTTTCAGCAGCCACAATGGCGCTATTGGACTTTTGGTTTTCCAACTGCGATAGATCCACATCACCAATCCCATTACTGCGAGCAATATCGCCGTCTGAATCATGCGTGAGTCGAGCCAGTCTTCTTCATTCCCTTTATCCAACACAAACTGCAACGCGCCCACACCTAACGCCATGTAACCGATGATCCACCAGTCAAAGTTAGGTTTGGATTTGTTGTCGATGTGGATATAGCGATAAATCAAAGAGGTACAGATCAAACCGAATGGCAAGTTGATGTAAAAAATCCAGCGCCAGTTAATGTTGTCGGTGATCACACCACCCACAACTGGGCCCAAAATAGGACCAAGCAAAATGCCGATGGAGAAAATTGCCATCGCTTTGCCTTTTTGCTCATACGGATAAATCTGCACTAACGTCGACTGCGCCAATGGAATCACCGACGCGCCGAAAGCGCCTTGGATAATGCGAAATAGCACCATCTCTTCAAGAGACTGTGCTTGCCCACAAAGCGCACTGGCAATCACAAAACCGACCACGGCAACCAGCATGACTTTGCGTTCACCAAAGCGCGACACCCAGAAACTGGTCATCGGAATGAAGATCGCTTCCGCCATGCTGTAACCCGTCAGCACCCAAGTAATTTGGTCTGCCGTTGCGCCCAACGCGCCCATCATGTGCGATAGCGACACGTTCGCAACGGTCATATCGATTAACACCATGATGGCAGAAAGCATCACGGCGACGGTGGCAATCCCCCGTTTGTCTGCCGTAATTTGATGGCTCATTGCACGCTACTTTGCAAATCTATGGTGACTTCTGAGCTCGCACCCACGCGAAGTTGCGGCGCATCGGCAGGTACTTCTAATGCCAAACGTACAGGGAAACGCTGTTTGATTTTAACCCAGTTACCCGTTGCGTTTTCTGGTGGCATCAAGGAGAACGATGTACCACTCGCAGGCGACAGCTGTTCTACCGTTGCTTTCCACACCACGTCTGGGTACATATCAATCACCACATCCGCATGCATACCAGGTTTGATGTGAGTAAGATCTGTTTCTTTAAAGTTCGCGCGTACCCAATAGCTGTCTTTTAAAATCACAGGGAACAACGTTTGACCCACGCTAACGACCGAGCCTACGTGCGTATTGATCTCACCGGCAATGCCATCCACTGGTGACGTAATGTCGGTGTAGCTCAAGTTCAGCTCTGCTTGCGCTAACTGTGCTGCCGCTTGTTGAACAACCGCAGCCTCTGCGCCTTCTTCACCACGGTTCGCAATGGCTTTTTCTACCGTCGCGCGCGCTTGCTCCAGGCTCGCTTGGGCATTGGCTAGTTTGTTTTTTGCCGTATCTAAATCTTGGTCCGACGCCAGTTTGCGTTTCACCAAGGAATCCGTACGTTTGTACTCTACTTGCGCTTCTGTCAGGTTAGAGCGCGCCGCATCTAAGCCCGCAACAGCTTCAGTTACCTGCTTATCGGCAACGTCATGTTGCTGGACCGCCAATTGGTATGCCGCTTTTGCTTGCTTCACTGCCAACAAATATGGGCGTGAATCTATCTTCAGCAGTAGGTCACCTTTGTTAATAGATTGGAAGTCTTTGACATCCACAGAAACCACTTGGCCTTTTACCTGAGGCGCTACCGACAAAATTTTTGCCCTAACGTAGGCATCTTCCGTGCTTGGGTGACTGTCTGAATACTGCCAAGACCAATACATCGCACCAAATGCGATAACACAGAGAGTAAAGAAAAGAGTTTTTACCAGCTTAGATCTGGAAGAAGAATGCTTTGCGATGTCGTCGCTCATTTATATTGTCCACTTGTTCAATTATGTGATCAGTGTAGGACTTTTCGATCTTCCGACAATAAAATGATCTGCAAGGTAAAGATCCAATTTTGCATGTTGCTAAGTGGAGTAAATGATGTGCAATCAGAACGAGGATAAAAAAGAGGGGCAGTCCCCGTAACCGCCCCCAAAGTCATGCCAATAATAGTAATGTGCGTGTAACTACTGGTTTTTCTTAGAACTTGTAACCGCCGCTGATCATAAATACCCAAGGGTTAATTTTGACGTCGGTTTTTTGCTTCGCTCCACCTGCTTTGTAAGTTGCTTCTGTTTCAATGTTTGCGTACCACGCAGCAGCGTTGAGGAACCATTGATCGTTGATCATGTAGTCCACACCAATATTCGCTGCTAGACCGAATGAGTCATCCAACTTAAGATCTGAAAGACCAGCGCCTTTACCCGTGCTATTGAAGCCCTCATCAAAGAACATGGTGTAGTTGAGACCTGCACCCACGTATGGACGGAACTTACTTTGTGGCTCGCCAAAGTAGTACTGCACCATAAGCGTTGGTGGAAGGTGTTTGGTTTTCGCGATATCACTACCAACCAAATCTGTCGAAATGTCGTGGCTGAATGGTGTTGCTGCTAGAAGCTCTAGGCTGATGTTGTCTGTGAACATGTAGCCAAACGTCAAACCAAGCTGCGTATTTGAATCCACTTTCAATTCTTCTTGAGAACCAAGAATCTTATCGCTGCTGTCATTTGGAACGACAGACGCCGCACCAACACGAAGAACGAAGTCACCTTGTTTATGAGCGAAAACACTTGGTGACACGAGTGCAGCAACCACTGCTAGACTGCAGATTGTTTTTTTCATTTTTTATTTCCTTTTGTAGGGCTTCGTTATGTTGTACCCAAAGGTGTGCCTGCTGAATGGCCTTAGATTTCAAGTAAACTCAGCGCCTTGAAGCACACGGGCATCTATATTTTTTTGAGCTGCGCGCAATCTAGCACATAGAAACCCTACTATTTTGATGGAAATCAATTTGTGAAAAATATAGGTTTTTTGTATAGAGAAACGCCATACCGATCAACAAATTATGCAAATCGGATACAATTCTGTAATGCAAACTGTGCGTGTGAGAAGCCATGCTTACTCAAAAACACGAATCCTCTCGCTAAGGCTCGTAGCCAGCAAAAACTTTTTTCTTCCTCTACGTCTTCTGTTTTCAAAAAACAACCCACTTAAAACGCTCGTTTGACCCCTTAAAATCGCGATTTGAGGGGTTTGTAAAACACTGAAATACAAGAAGTTATTTTTCTGGAAAATCAGTCACTTGGAGTGCTAGTCTGCTCGCAGCTAAGGAGAAGACATGTTAAAAACCGATCTCATTTTTGAACGAGAAAACTTTTCTCATCACGATTTTCAGAATGCCACCTTTAAAAACTGCCACTTTTATATGTGCAGTTTCGACCATGCCGATCTGCGCGATGCTAAGTTCATCGACTGTCGCTTTATCGAATCCAAAGCGCTAGAAGGGTGTAGTTTTCGCTTCGCGAACTTAAAAGATGCCAGCTTCACGAACTGTATGTTGGCGATGAGCCTGTTTAACGGCGCAAATTGTATGGGCTTGGAGCTGCGTAAGTGCGATCTCAAAGGGGCAAACTTCCAAGGTGCGAACTTTGCTAATCGCGTCAGTAACACCATGTTTTTCTGTTCTGCTTTTATTACTGGCTGCAACCTCACCTACTGTAACTTCGAGCGAGTGTTACTAGAAAAATGTGACCTCTTTGAAAACCGTTGGAACGGTGCGAACCTCGCAGGGGCAACTCTCAAAGGCTCGGATTTATCTCGCTGCGAATTCTCGCCAGAACAATGGGGAACCTTTAACGTTGAGCAGTGTGATCTAACTCATGTCGAACTAGACGGGCTGGATATTCGCCGCGTTTCTCTGTTTGGTGTTAAAATTTGTGATTGGCAACAAGAGCAATTGCTTGCGCCTTTTGGACTGATCATTCTCTAAGGAAAGGCCATGAACCTGTTTAAAGACTTACCGAATAACCTCGACGAAGAAGTGTTCGAAGACCTGCTGACCCACAAAAACCTGCGTATAGAACGCATTGTCTCAACGGGGCAAACCTCGCCCGAAAGTGGCTGGTACGATCAAGAAGAACATGAATGGGTATTGGTTCTTAAAGGAGCAGGAGAGCTGACTTTTGAATCAGGTGTAGTGCAACGGCTTGATGCAGGCGATCACGTTACGATTCCAGCTCATACCAAACACAAAGTGAGCTGGACTGACCCAACGCAAGAAACCATCTGGTTGGCGGTGTTTTATCAATAAACACAAAACGATCTTAAACCAAAAAATAGGCGCTGAATTTGCTCGATACTACTAAGCCGTCACTGGCACTGTTTGATTTTGATGGCACCATCACCCGAGAGGATATGTTTAGCCTTTTCCTCCACTATTCTGCTTATGGCCTGCGCAAACGAGTAGGAAAGGTCGCTATCATGCCATTTTATGCGCTGTACAAACTCGGAGTGTTACCCGCTCGTGTTATGCGCCCACTCAGCAGTTTTATTGCATTTTCAGGGAAAGAAACGCAGCAAATTGAAGCGATTGGCGCTCAGTTTGCCCACGAAGTGATCCCGCTGTACTTACGGCCAGAAGCGATGGAAAGGTTGGCGTGGCATCAACACAGAGGCGATACCATTGTGGTGGTGTCGGCATCACTCAATGCGTATCTCAAGCCTTGGTGTGAAGTGAACGGTTACCACTTGCTGTGCAGTGAACTGATCTCAGAACAGCCAAAACTGAGTGGCTTTTACCAGCAAGGTGATTGCAGTTTAGAAAGAAAAGTCTCGCGCGTTAAGGCAGCGTTTTCACTCGACGAGTTTGCATCTGTTTATGCCTACGGTGATACACACGAAGACATTCCGATGCTCAAACTGGCAGACTACGCGATGCTCAACTGGAGCGAGTGGAGAGCAAGCGAATAACGATATGTGCTCTGATTTTCAAGACAACCACTCGACCAAAGTGGTCGTTTTAGACTGAAAAAACAAACCCTTCTCACATAAGAAGGGTTTTACTGTTCAGGGCCCGAATAAATGGCTTAACGCCATACACCCCATTGACCCGTTGTGCCTGGTTCCTCACCAGACGTCCACCACAGGGCAGTCCATTCTTTGCCGTTGTGCGTCACCACATCACCTTGGTTGTAAACGGCCGTCTTGTCCCACAAGTTGGTTGGTTCAACTGGTGGCGGTACATCCGCTTTGATCAGTGACAACGCGTAACTGAAGTCTGCACTTGGCGCTAATACTTGGTTTGCATTCACGTTCTTACTATCGAACATGTAGTGATTCATCTCTTGATGCCAAATGCCCACATACCAATCGCCCGTTTGCTGCGCGTTAAATTGATCTGCTATTTCTGCCGCCCAAGTAGCCGTATTGTTTGTGCTGATTGGTAGTGAAATATCGACAATTTCATTCCCCGTCGCATTAAACGTACGGAAACGCACCGTATCGCCAGACTCTACTGGCCCAAAACCTTGCTGAACAAAGTAGCCTAGAGATGTCAGATTGTTGCCCGGTTCGGTTGGATCAACAGGGTCAGTCGGTGGCGTCGTGCCCGTTCCGTTTAACGTAATGTCACTACAGTTGTAGAAACCTTCACCAGCAACATCAATACGCTGCCAACGAGTGTAAAGTACCGCATCGCCCGAACGATCTGCAGGGAAAGTCACCTGAATACGGTAGCGTTTTTCCGCATCAACATACACATCACCTGCGGTGTCGATCAGCTCTAAATCACTCCAAGCAAGAGGCTTTGAATCATCATAAGTTGGCTTGGTGAGATAGAATTCCCAGTACGATGGGTTGTGCGGCGCTTTGCCGTAAAACACAAGTTCAATCTGGTTGTTTGCATCTGGCGTAACATTGGTGCGCTGCCAGTTTGGAGAAGGAATGTTCAAGCCTTTCTTAGCCGCATCGCCGGCAGAACACAGTTCACCGTCACGAACCACCGCCTGAACGTGTGCCATGTCGCGGTAGTTTGGTACGTTCGCCGCAATTTCGCTGCGTTGCACAAACGGGTACGCGCCAGATTCTTCAAAAGCCGCTTTACACGCTTGGTTAGGGATCTCGTTGGTCCAAAAGCCACCGTCTAAATAACACGTATTTTGACGAGCACTTGGAAACTCTACCCAGCCATGGGCGTTGACGTTAAATGAGCTCAATGCGGCAACAGCGCTTAAGCTCAAAAGAGGAAGTGTTACATGTGATTTCATCGTTCATCCTTAATTTTGCTGACTCGCCGCTCTGAAACACAAGCGGTTTAAGCAAAACTAGCAGGATGGGATTATTTAGAAGGTGAGAATAAATATGGAAATTGTAAGAGTGCCATCTGCTTTCCAGCATTTGTTGTGAACCATTCTCATACTCGACTGACTCTTTCGAGTCACTTCAAATTCGTGTGCCACAAAAACTGTCACTCTCGTTTGGCTAGCGCTCGTCTTTTGGTGTGTCCATCACCACCATGGTTGTGATCGACTTGACGTGTTCGCACTCACCCAACACATCAGCGTGAAACGCTTTATAAGCGGCGAGATCTTGCGTTTCCACACGCAGCAAATACTCGTTCGCACCAGTGATGTTGTGACATTCCACCACCTCGTTTACAAAACGCACATGCTCTTCGAAACCCAACTGCGCCTGCTTAGAGTGCGAGGCCAAACCAATCGACACATAAGCGACAAAACCCACGCCAAGTTGCTGATTATCCAGTACCGCTCGGTAGCCTTTGATCACGCCTTTACGCTCTAAATCTTGCACTCGGCGTAAGGTTGCAGACGGAGATAAACCAACGCGTTCCGACAGCTCTACATTGGAGATTCTTCCGTCTCGTTTGAGCACTTGCAATATTCTTTCGTCAAATCTATCCATGATGATGTTTCATTGCTTATTTAGTTTCTAATCATCAAATAAAAGCACAATATTGACCTCAGTTCTACTTATAGTTGTTCTCAATTTATCGAGAACTGATTCAAGGAACAATCTATGGAATATCATCAACTGGGCGCTTTGGCGTTGTTCGCTTTTGTCTCCACTTTTACGCCGGGTCCCAATAACATTATGTTGATGACCTCAGGGGCAAATGTCGGCTTTAAACGCACTATCCCACACATGTTGGGCATTACCTTCGGCTTTGGTGCCATGCTAATTTTGGTGGGTATTGGCTTGATGGGCCTGTTCCACGCTTACCCGCTCACCCACTCGATTTTAAAAGTATTGAGCTTGAGTTATTTGCTGTACTTGACGTACAAAATCGCCACCAGCGACAAAACCGAAGCAAAACACGATTTTCGCCCGATGTCTTTTTTAGGGGCTGTCGCATTCCAGTGGGTGAACCCAAAAGGTTGGTCGATGGCGTTGACGGCGATTACGGTATACACCAGCGGCGGTTCTTGGCTTGAACTGACTTTTATCGCCGGTATCTTCTGTTTAGCCAACTTGCCATCGGTGACATTTTGGACGGCGGCAGGCATGCAATTGCAGCGTTGGTTGACCACCGATAAACGCGTTAAGGGGTTCAACTACAGCATGGCCGCTCTGTTGCTTTTATCGACGATTCCAATGATATAAGTCCATTTATGGTTAAAAAATGAATCACTTTACGTGGTTAGAGAAAGGATAGAGGTAATATTTTTCTTGAGGCTTTGGCGTTAATTCACAGTGTAAATTTGTTTAAAGACGCTACCCTCTTGTTAGGGAACTTGATAACCTTTAAATGAGAAAGAGAATAATTATCGAGTAAAGTAACCATGAAAAAGAAGCCTCAACCTAAAACGCTTGTTGTCACAGACACAGAAACCATCACTCCAAACATGCAGCGCCTCACCTTGCAAGGTGAGGCGCTGAGCCATTTTCCTCGTGACTGCGAAGGCAGTTACATCAAATTACTGTTTAACGATATGGGCGGCGCGGATCTGAGCATCCTGTCAGAAGACGACCGACCAATCATGCGCACTTACACAATTCGACGTTTTCATCCAGAAACCAGCTCAATCGAAGTGGATTTCGTCCGACACGTAACGCAAGATCTGCAATGCGGATTTGCCGCACGTTGGGCAATGGCCGCGCAAAAAGGCGACACGGTCAACATCGTGGGGCCGGGTAGCATTTCCAACTTAAATCCTGAGGCGGATTGGTTCTTCATGGCTGCCGATATGACGGCACTTCCAGCGCTTTCTGCGAAAATTCGTACGTTGCCAGAAGAGGCCAAAGGCTATGCAGTGATCAGCGTGATGTCTCCAGCCGACATCCAACCCCTACACGCGCCAGCAGGCATGGAGTTGATTTGGTTAACCGAAGGGCAAGCCTTGGCTGATAGCGTTCGCGAACTCGAGTGGTTAGATGGTAACGCTTCGATATGGTGTGCGTGTGAGTTCGATTCAATGCGTGCGCTGCGCCAATATTTCCGCAATGAGAAAGAAGTCGATCGCGAGAATATCTACATCAGCAGCTATTGGAAGCAAGGCGTGTCTGAAGATGGGCACAAAGTGATTAAACGTGAAGACGCGGAATCCAACCAATAGTGGTTCATGTCTTTTCGATTCCAGCTCTCATCCTAATAAAAACGCCCGGCATCACCGGGCGTTTTAGCGATTTCAGTTGTATTAAAGTTATTGAAAACTCTAATCCGCTAGTTCCTGCGCTAAAAAGTCGATCAACAACCTCACTTTGGGCGATAAATTTCGGCTTTGTGGATACAGTGCCCAAATGCCTTCACGGTCATCTCGGTAATCGGTCAGCACCTCGACTAGCTCACCGTTATCTAGAGCTTCTTGAACGTAATAGTCCGGCAACTGCACTAAACCCAAACCACGCTTGGCGGCGCCCATTAGCGCAAAACCACTATTGCATTTAATCCTCCCCGACACACGCAAAGACTTATCGCGTTTATTTTCCTTAAAATGCCAATAATCGACCGAACCAACTAGGCACTGATGTCGAGCCAGTTCGGATAATGTGTGAGGCTCGCCAAATCGCTCCAAATACATAGGGCTAGCACACACGTAATTTTGACGCGACGAAAGACGCTTTGCGATCATGCTGGAATCTTGCAGGCGGCCAAGACGAATCGCCACGTCTACCCCTTGCTCTATCAAATCCAGTTTTTGATTGGTCAGAACTAAATCGAGGTCCACACGCGGGTATTTCTCCAAAAACTGATGCAAGAGCGGTGCGAGGTTCATTTCCCCATAGGTCACAGGCGCCGTCACACGCAGCAAACCTCGCGGTTCGGTCTGCATTTGCGTTACAGCAAGCTCAGCTAGTTCTAGCCCTTCGACCAAATGTTTGCACTGCTGATAATAAAGCTGTCCAGCTTCAGACAGAGAAACTTTTCGCGTCGTGCGATGCAGTAACTTAACCGCAAGACGCTCTTCAAGTGCCGATACGCGGCGACTGATTTGTGCCACTGACGTTTTCAGTTTAGCCGCGGCAGCTGTAAAGCTGTTAGTTTCCGCTACGGCAACAAACTCGCTGACTCCTTCCCAATTCGCCATGCTGTATTCCTGTCGACCTCTTCTAGACAAATAGTGATTACATTATTCTCGTCGCGCTACGCTTTGAAAACTGGAAAACTTTACGCGTCAGGTAACGGACGAAGTTCGTCGTATTGCGCATCAAGCTCAATGCCAAAATATTCTTTCAACGCATCCAGGTAGGTTTGACCTGGCTCTAGCTCTATTTCTGTTAGCTCTTCATGATTGGTGCATCTGAGTGTGTAGTTAAGCAGCGTCACCAACCCACTTTCTGTCGCTCTAGCAGCGACTCTTGCGCTAGTAAAACGCGAATTAGGCGAAGTCGAGGTAAAGAAGTTGCTACATGCAATGTCACCAGCACACACGAACTCTAGGTCAAAGCTGTATAGATTGTTCCACACGTCCGTTCCATCGGTTGAAAGCACTTGGAGGAAATAACCAAACTGAGCATCTTTGACAAAACGGAAGGTTTGTAAATCCGTCTGAATCACTTGGTCAAGGATAAATGGCAATGGCGCTCGAGGGGTATTGGAGCCAAAACCCACATCGACAATCCATGTTTGTTCCTCTAACGTCACTAACGTGATTTGATGACTACGACCTGTTGGTGTACCAGACACATGTACACGCCCTAGCAAACTTCGCGCTTCAAACCCAAGAGTGTTGAGCACATCAAGCATTAAACCATTTAATTCAAAGCAGTAACCACCGCGAGAGTGGTACACGGTTTTTTGAATAATATCTTCAATCTCAACAGAAACGCCTCGCTGCAATGCGATGTCAAAATTCTCAAACGGCAGGCAACGATGCTGCGCCACGTGAACTCTGTGCAATGACTCCAAATCGGCGGGCAATTCACTAGGCAAGCCTAGCTTGGTTAAATAGGCACTCAGATCCGTCTTATTCATAATGACTCTTACTTAGCTGATGGTTTGACTGTTTTCTACTTTAGCCCCTCTATCTAACTTCAGGTCAATCACCTTTTCCATTTCCCTTCCGCTTTAAGGAGGCATAGCACTCTTTTTACATGCTCACCTTATCATTATTACGCATATGTAAAAATCATTTTCAAAATGGACGGATTATCATTTTTACTGAAACACCTAAAATGAGCACCAACAAAACGACGCAGCGCGGTAAGCAAACCTTAACTACGCTTATTACGTCACTCCATATACTGAAAATATAAAGGAAACATCCAATGTCGCTTGAAATCAAACCTGGTCAAACTCACATAAAATCAAAAGCAATGGTCGCTTGGGCTGCAGGTGAGCCGCTTAAAATGGAAGAAGTTGATGTACAACTTCCAAAAGCCGGCGAAGTGCTAGTACGCATCGTAGCAACTGGTGTTTGTCACACTGACGCATTCACACTATCAGGTGACGATCCAGAAGGTATCTTCCCTTCAATCCTTGGTCACGAAGGTGGCGGCATCGTTGAAATGGTTGGCGAAGGCGTAACAAGCGTTGAAGTTGGCGACCACGTTATCCCACTTTACACTGCTGAATGTGGTGAGTGTAAGTTCTGTAAATCTGGCAAAACGAACCTATGTCAGGCCGTTCGTGAAACGCAAGGTAAAGGCCTAATGCCAGATGGCACAAGCCGATTCTCTATCAACGGCGAAACTATCTTCCACTACATGGGTTGTTCTACTTTCTCTGAGTACACGGTTCTTCCAGAAATCTCACTAGCGAAAGTAAACAAAGAAGCACCACTTGAAGAAGTTTGTCTTCTAGGTTGTGGCGTAACCACTGGTATGGGTGCGGTATTAAACACAGCTAAAGTTGAAAAAGGCGACACAGTGGCAATCTTTGGTCTAGGCGGTATCGGCCTTTCTGCAATCATCGGTGCTCGCATGGCTGGTGCCAGCCGCATCATCGGTGTAGACATCAACGAAAGCAAATTCGACCTAGCGAAACAACTTGGTGCAACTGATTGCATCAACCCACAAAAATTCGACAAGCCAATTCAAGAAGTGATTGTTGAAATGACAGACGGTGGTGTTGACTACTCATTCGAATGTATCGGTAACGTAAACGTGATGCGCCAAGCACTTGAGTGCTGTCACAAAGGTTGGGGTGAGTCAGTCATCATTGGTGTTGCTGGTGCAGGTCAAGAGATCTCAACTCGTCCATTCCAACTGGTAACTGGTCGTGTATGGCGTGGCAGCGCTTTCGGTGGCGTTAAAGGTCGCTCTGAGCTTCCAGAAATCGTAAACCGTTACATGGCTGGTGAATTCGGCTTACAGGAGTTCATTACCCACACAATGGGATTAGCAGACGTCAACAAAGCGTTTGATCTGATGCATGAAGGTAAGAGCATCCGAACAGTTATCCATATGGATCAATAATGCTGCCTCAGGCTCTCCTTTTGGGGAGCCTGAATTCCTTCTGCTAATTAGAGAGTTTATTCATGACCATTGAAAATGTAAGCCAAGCCAAAGTGTTTGGCGGTTGGCACAAGCAATATACACACGAATCCAATGCCCTAAACTGCACCATGCGCTTCGCGATATTCTTGCCACCTAACGCAACGAAATCAAATCCCGTACCCGCGCTATACTGGCTCTCTGGTTTAACGTGTACCGATGAGAACTTTATGCAGAAAGCGGGCGCATTTCGTATGGCAGCCGAGCTTGGCATTGCGATCATTGCACCAGACACAAGTCCGAGAGGCGAAGGTATCGCTGACGACGAAAGCTATGACCTAGGAAAAGGAGCTGGCTTTTACCTTAATGCGACGCAAGCACCTTGGTCACTGCATTACTGTATGTACGACTATGTGACTGAGGAGTTGCCTGCGATCATCGAAAGTAACTTCCCAGTCTCTGACGTGAAGTCAATTTCCGGTCACAGTATGGGCGGCCACGGAGCGCTCACCATTGGTCTGAAAAATTCAGAACAGTACCGTTCTATTTCAGCGTTCAGTCCAATCAGTAACCCAATGCAATGCCCTTGGGGACAAAAAGCCTTTACTGCTTACTTAGGCAAGGAGCTTGAAAGCTGGAAGCAATACGATGCAAGTGAACTTCTAAAACAACAACAATCACCATTACCAATTTTGGTTGATCAAGGTGATGCTGATGGCTTCTTAAATGAGCAGCTTAGACCGGAAGCGCTGATTGCTGCGGCAAAAATACACGATTCAAACCTAACCTTGAGAATGCAACCAGGCTATGACCATAGCTATTACTTCATCTCAAGCTTTATTGAAGAGCACCTCAACTTCCATGCAAAATATTTGTTTGCATAGTTAATTTAAGTAAGCTCATGAAATAAAAAATAAAGTCACCAAAACTAGGTGACTTTATTTTCTTTACGTACTAACAAATACATATCTGAATATCGATGATTTAAATATGTAAAATAATGTAACTTAAGAGCAAATTCGACATCCATTTCTCGCCTTATTAAATTCTCATTTCCGACACAGTATCTTTATTAAAAATGACACAAAGCTGCACTAAAAACCAATTAAATACCGCGAAATCATTACGAAACTCTACCATCATCCCAATACTCTGAGCTTTTAATTAAGAAGCAACTTAATAACCTTGACGTGACGTAAACCGACAGTTATTTTTGAAACATAACGTATTATAAAATCTCATCCGGTTGGCTCTATAATTATAAATAAATTACCGCTAGCACCTTTGTCCTAGCTAAGAAAAAAGAATAAAACTCAAAAGGGCATATGATGAAAAAGATAGTCGCGCTAGGTCTGTTTTTTGTTGCGCCATTCTTGTCTGCAAATACGATCGTATTTAGTAGTAGCCAGCAGCCTAGTGTCATACTGGAACTGGAAGAGATCCAAGCTTTACCTACCACTAGCTACACGATGACATTGCCTTGGCTTCCTGCTTCGTCAGAGTTTTTAGGCGTTAAACTCAGCACGCTTCTTACACACGTCTACGGAAAGGTACCAGAGCAGGTTGATATCAGCAGCTTAAATGACTATCACTCGACATTGTCCCGACAAGATATTCTTCGATATCAACCAATACTGGCTTATCAACAAGATCAGAATTACATAAAAGTCAGGAATAAAGGCCCTTTCTGGGTGATATATCCACTCAATCTCTATCCAGAGCTAAACTACAATAAATATCATGCGCAAATGGTATGGCAAGTAAATGAAATAAAAGAAAAATAATAAGAATGAAGTTATCAGAACCCTATTCTAAGAAACAAAGAATATTGCAATATTCTACCACCAGCAAAATGCTGCTGGTGGTGTTTGCCGTTTCTTTGCTCCTCGCGAATGTCGTGCTTTTACAGCAAACACGTTCACTCTCACAAAATTTTAATAACGAACAAAAACAAGCGACTTGGTTTTTATTCCAACTCTCCAAAGAACTATCAGAACTTGTCGGCGAGGCCAGACGGTTAGATGAAAACGTATTGAATATTGATGGTGCAGAGCTTCAATACGAGTTAGCGTGGAGTCGCTTTGACTTATTGACCAGTAGCACGAAAGCCAATAAGTTCTTTTCTCGGAACAACATGCACCTTTACTTCATTAACCTTTTTGAAGAGTTCAAAGAGCTAGAAAAACAACTAGTAGAAGCTAGAACAGGTGATAGCCAAGCTGCTGCTGCATTTTATCGTTCAACTCAAACACTATATTTAGGCTTAATAGACTTCGTTAATCAAAACTTCCGTCTAAGCAGTAAAGCTTATGAAGCACAAAAAGGTCAAACCCAGCGCTTAATGCAAGCACAATATATGTTGTTTGCGACGTTCGTTTTGTCGATTATCTCTCTAACTTATTTCTTTTATCGTGAATCCCATTTCCATAGAAAATTGGCGCTAAGCGACCCTTTGACGAACCTAGGGAACCGCAATGCACTATTCATAACCCTAAACAAATTTACTCAAGAAAAAAGGCCCTTTTCTCTCTGGATTCTAGATTTAAATGGTTTTAAAGAAGTCAACGACACACACGGACACCAAGTTGGCGACACTGTACTGCGGGAAATCGCTAGGCGGCTTAATTCTATGGCACTCAATGATTTTACTGTTTATCGCATGGGAGGAGATGAGTTCGCGGTTATCCTTGAAGGTGAACATCTCAATGAAGAGAACGTACGTGAGCAGATAAATACCGTCTTTGATGCACAAATATTAAACTCCGATAAAGTCTCAACACTTTCAACAAGCATGGGCTTAGCGCAATACCCTAAAGACAGTGACAATGTTGACTTTCTTATCAGCATAGCGGATAAGCGCATGTACAAAATGAAATTTCAACGTTAAACGGTATATATGATGAGAAAGTTCATGCAAGTACTGCTTCTACTGGCAGTCATTGCGGCAGGTGTGTTGGCTTGGGTATTTATTCCATCGCACGAAACCATCGGGCAAAAAACGCTTGAGCAGGCACTCAACGACGACTACAGCCTCGTTGGACATCGAATCTACTCAACCGATCCGGATGCTGGCAACCGATTCGGCTACTTCGTATTGGCAACGGGCCAGAGCATTGAAGAGCAAGAGCCGTTTTTGGTCACTTCGGATCAGTTTATTCGCATGGAGCAAACGGGTGATAATACCTTGTCTGTGACCATCAATGGTCGTATTTACCATTATCATAACGACTTGTGGGTGCCAAAATCAGACGGGAAATTGCAACACTTTTTAGTCAGCGCAACCGCCAAGTACGTACGCTAAAACGGGAACATTACTACCCCCTCCCACCACACACACAAAAAAAACAAAGCCCCGCATACACTGCGGGGCTTTTTACGTGAAGAAGAAAATAACATCGAATAAATGAGCGTTACTTCGCTAACACTTTCTCTTTAATCACTTTGAGTACCCCAGCCTCTTGGTTGCTTGGCGCAGAATAACGAGCAATTTTCTTAATCTCTTCGTGCGCGTTGGCAACCGCGTACGAATGCTCACTGACTTGCAGCATTTCGAGGTCATTGAGGTAATCACCAAACGTCATGGTTTCTGCCGGAGTAAAATTCATCGTCTCTTGAAGATGCTGAATGGCCGCACCTTTAGAGGCCTCGGCATTCATCACATCCAGCCAGATTTTTGCACTCACCACGACTTTATGCGTTGCGCCAAACTTCGCGTTCATGGTCGGAAACAGGAGCTCTTCCGAACCGTCAAAGTGACAAATTGCTACCTTAATAAACTCGTCTTCGACCTCAAGCAAATCCGGCACATATTCACAGCGGTGGTAGTACTTTTGAAATTCTTCCAGCGATTGCTGATCATGCGTTTCGATGTACGCCGAGCGCTTGCCACACAATACGATGTTCGCCCCGTCAATCTCACGAGCCGCTTTCACAATCTCCAACACTTCCGCTTTAGGAATGGTACAACTGTAGAGCTCTTTGTCTTGGTACATCACCAAGGTGCCGTTTTCAGCCACATACAACAGTCTGTCTTTGATTGGCGCGAACGTGTCTCGCAGGCTGTAATACTGACGACCAGACGCAGCGGAGAACAAAATGCCTTGCTCTTCCAGTTGCAAAAACAGATCGAAAAACTCTGGATCCAAACGACCGTACTGGTCAAGCAATGTGCCATCCATATCGGTAGCAATAAATTTGATGCAAACTTGTGACATTAACGAAAACTCTAAATGATGCTGCGAAAATATATCCATGTAAGGTACAGGATCTTGTATGAATCTCAAGTCGGGATGACGACGCTTTTCGCATTCACCAAGGGTGCTGCTTAAAGTAATCTTCACTGTGATCGATGAAAGCTCTCACCGCAGGAGACAAGTGTTTACGTGATGAATACAGCGCGTAAATGTTGAGATCATTTGGCTTCCAATCCGGCAACACCGACTCAAGCTGACCCGATTTGAGATAGATATTGCTCAAATAGGTTGGCAGCATCGAAATACCCATGCCTTGCAAAGCGCCATGCAATAACGCCGTGGCCTCATTGCTGGTTAGGCGACACTCAATTCCCACCGATTCGAACTGGTCGCCCTGAGACAAATGCCATACGTGACGCTCAAAGTTTTTGTAACCCAAACAGTCGTGTGAAGATAAATCTCGGGGATGCGCGATCGCGTGGTGAGTTTGTAAATATTGCGGTGATGCTACCAACACCGATTCGCACACCGCAATCGGCTTACCAATCAAAGAAGGATCGGGATCTGACGCAATTCGGATCGCCAGATCGATACGTTGTTCGGTTAGATCACTCACTGAATCTTGCAGATCTATGTCGATATACACTTTGGGGTGCTTTTGCATAAAACTGTTTACTACGGGGATCAACTGTGAGAATCCAAATGAAGTACTAGACGCAAGACGGATTTTTCCGGACAGCTCACCATCAGCGGCAATGTTCGACGTCAACGTATCGGCCTGTTTTAACCAGCGCTCAATCTGAGGCAAGCTGCGCTCCCCTGCGGTGGTGAGTGACACCTTGCGCGTAGTGCGGTGCAACAAACGAGTTTGTAGCCAGTTCTCCATCGACTCTACATAACGAGTCACCATTGGCCGAGACATGTCTAACCGCTCGGCGGTAGCGGTAAAACTGCCAGAATACACCACATCTACAAATACTTTTGCTGCCGTTACTCTATCCATACATTTGCTCGAAATAAGAAATAGTGATGCACATTATTGTGTATTTTTTCGAGCGTATCAATTTCCTAATATAGCTCCCGTTCCCAAGCCATCGTCGCTTGGCCCCAAATTCTTTAGGAGCTTATTATGAAAAAATTCACTTTGATTGCTGCATCCATTTTAATGGCAAGCCCTGTTCTAGCGGCAAACCACTCTCCCCTTACTCTTGAGGTTTACAACGCCGACGGTAACAGCTTCCACGTAAACTCAACCTTGGTATACGGTGAGACTGACGCCATGGTTATCGACACTGGCTTCACCAAAGCTGACGCGATGCGCATTGCCGCTAAAGTGCTGGACTCAGGCAAAACGCTTAAAACCATTTTTATCAGCCAAGCGGACCCAGATTACTACTTTGGCGCAGAGGCCTTACACCAACAGTTCCCTGATGCGCAGATCATCACAACGCCAGCGGTTCAAAAAATTATTAAAGAGAAATTGGCTGGAAAGCTGGCGTACTGGGGGCCAAAGCTTGGCGCAAACGCACCGGTAAAACCAGTGATCCCTGTCGCGTACGATAAAGCATCATTAGAGCTAGAAGGTCATAAGATTGAAATCCGTGGTAACCATGGCACATCAGCACACCGCCCTTACCTATGGATTCCAGATAACAAAGCGATTCTAGGTAACGTAGCCGTGTACTCAAACGTACATTTGTGGATGGCCGATGCCGCTGACCAAACCGCTATCAATGCTTGGGAGCAACAACTTAGCGAGATGCTTGCGCTTAAACCTCAAGTGGTCATTCCTGGTCACATGAAAGCAGGCACAAAGCTGAACGCAGACACCATTCGCTACTCGCAACAATACTTGCAGGATTTTCAGCAAGCGAAAAAACACAGCAATAACAGCGTTCAACTCATTGACACCATGTCAGCGAAATACCCAGAAGCTCAATTGCCAATCGCGCTAGAAATCGGTGCTAAAGTGCATACTGGTGAAATGTCATGGTAACCGTGCATTACTTCTTCGATCCCATGTGTGGTTGGTGCTACGGGGCATCACCACTCATCGAAGCCTTGATGGACACCTCTCAATTTAAGGTAGAGCTTCATCCCGGCGGTATGATTGAGAAACGCGCGATTGAATCTGAATTTCGTCAGCACATCATCAACAGTGACGCTCGTATCGCAACCGAAACCGGAGCAACGTTTGGTGAAGCATATCTGCAACGCGTGAAAAGCGAAGATGCGTTTGTTATTGATTCTTATCTACCCACACAAGCGATCTTGAGTGCGGAGAAAATGGGGCTGAATCCATGGCACATGCTAAAGGCCATCCAATCTGCGCATTATCAGCTCGGGTTAAAAGTGAATGAAGCATCGACGCTCAAAGCCATTGCAGAATCGCTAGGTTTAACAAGTGATGCGTGGGAGCAAAACATGGCGTTAAGCGAAGCCGAACTAGATGAGAGAATTCGCTCTAGCCGACAATTGATGCGACAGTTACACGTTGGTGGTTATCCAACCCTGATTGCAGAAGTAAATGGCGAGTACTTGACCTTGCCGCACTCGACCTACTACGACAAACCGGCACAGTGGAAGCTTGCATTACAAAAACTGCAATAAGCTCTTCCCCACTCGCTCTTGTTCTTAATCCAAGAGCGAGTGCCAACACCGACATGGCAATCCTGACTCAAACAGGTACAATCCTCGCTCGATTTTTTACTCGCGCGGATACCCACCATGCACTCGCCTGAACATTGTTTTACTCGTTTTACTGCTGATATTTCTGGCTATGAATTGCCAACGCAGTTTACGTTTCCGTTCTACTACACGCCGCATCCTCTTTGCGTTATGGCCGCAAAGCAATTGCAACAGCACTTATTAGCGCAAACCGACTTCGAACACGATTTTGGTTTGGTTAATGAAGAAACGGGGCGAGGCAAAATGTTTGGCGTATTGCTGGTAGAAAACCCTCAAGGCGAACTCGGATTTTTAAGTGCGTTTTCTGGCAAAATTGCTGACCAAAACTTGATTCCAGGGTTTGTCCCTCCTGTGTATGACATGCTGACCGATGAAGGTTTCTTCCGCGCAGAAACGGATGCCATCAACGCCGCCAATGCGGAGTACAAAACCTGTGCCGCGAATCCGGAATTGGCAGATCTTAAAGCGCAAATACAAGCCGACCGAGCCGCTTATCAACAAGAAGAGCAAACACAGCGCCAAGTGATGATTGACGGCCGCGCCGCACGCAAACGACAGCGTCAACAGGGCGAGCAAACACTCAATGCCGATGACCTCAAAATCTTATTGGATGAGTTGGGTAAGCAAAGTGTCGCCGAGAAAAACGTTCTCAAATACTTAAAGCAAGCGTGGGATGAAAAGCTTGCAATCAAAGAAGCGCGCTTGGCTGAGTTAGAGCAGCAACTTGCTCACCTGAAAGAGCAGCGCAAAACGCTCTCCAACGCTTTGCAGCACAAATTGCATAAACAATACCGCTTTCTAAACAACCATGGCAAAACACGCGACTTGGTGGACATTTTTGCGGACACCACAAACCCAGTTCCACCAGCAGGTGCGGGGGAATGTGCTGCGCCAAAACTGCTTCAATACGCGTTTAAACACGGATTCAAACCGCTGGCGCTGGCAGAATTTTGGTGGGGTGTGTCGCCAAAGTCTGAAGTTCGCCAACACAAAAAATTCTACCCATCGTGCAACAGCAAATGTCAGCCGATTTTGGGCCATATGATGCAAGGGCTGGATGTCGAACCTAATCCATTGGCGGAGAATTGGGCAGAAGACAAAGAACTAGAGATAATCTACCAAGACGACGCTATGGTCGTCGTCAACAAGCCCTCGGGCTTACTTTCAGTGCCTGGTAAAACTATCAAGGACTCTGCTTATACGCGCCTACAAGCGATGTACCCTGATGTGGAAGGGCCGTTTGTGATTCATCGTCTCGACATGGCGACCTCTGGCATTTTGGTGTTTGCCTTAACTAAGCGCGCGAACAAAAGTCTGCAAAAACAGTTTATGGCTCGCGGCGTACAAAAACGTTATATGGCACTGCTCGAAGGCGTATTAAACGAGCCTGAAGGGGAAATTTCACTGCCAATGCGTGGTGACCCAGACGACCGCCCACGTCAACTGGTGTGTTTTGAACACGGGAAACATGCAGAAACCTACTGGCAACTGATTGAAGTCAAAGATGGACGCAGCAAGGTATACATGTATCCGAAAACCGGGCGAACTCACCAACTACGTGTACACAGTGCTCATCACATGGGGTTAAACATGCCGATGGTTGGTGATGGTTTATACGGCGAAAAATCGAATCGCTTACACCTGCATGCTGAGATGCTAGAGCTGGATCATCCATACAGCAAAGAGCGTATGGTGTTCCAAGCTGAGTGCGAATTCTAACGTCTTCCCGATTTTAAATAACAAAAAGGCACTGACTATCAGTGCCTTTTTTTGTTTTCTAACAACAGAATAAGCGTGATGCGCGATACCGAAAACCGTTAGCTCACCTTAAACTTGGTCCACACCTGAGAGCGCCAACGTCTTGCCATGATGATACCACGTACCCATTCATCGAGAGCGATTGCCATCCAAGCCCCTAAAACGCCATAACCCAAGTGGATGCCAAAGATGTAAGAGAAAAGCACGCCTAATCCCCACATACTCAAAATCCCCATTTGCACTGGGAACTTGATGTCACCCGCGCCTTTGAGCCCCGCGATAAAAATCAGGTTAAACACACGTCCGGCTTCGAGCAAAATTGAGCCCATGACTAACGAGCTTGCCAATGCGAGTATTTCCGGTTGATCGGTAAATACGCGCAGAATCTCTTCTCTAAACAGGTAAATCAGTGTGGTTGCCGCCGTTGATGCCACAAACCCCACTAAGAAGTAGATTTGTACGCGTTTTAAAATGCTACTCACCCAACCTTTACCGATGTAGTAACCGGTCTGAATTTGCGCTGCCTGACCAATTGCCAGCGCGAAAGCAAACGAGAAACGGGCAATGTTTTGCGCATAAGTGAAAGCCGCTAACGATGCCGTCCCCATTTGCACCACAAAATACACAATGCAGATTTGCGCCACGTTGTAAGACAGCACTTCACCCGCGTTCATGCCGCCGATTTTTAAGATCTTTTTGTAAATCTCTGCGGGCACTTGTTTCATGGTCGACATCGGTAGTTCAATGCTGCTGCGAGCGAGAATAAACCATAACATTAACGTACCGATGACTTGGCTGACGACGGTTGCTATCGCAACACCTTGCACACCATACACAGGTAAACCGAATGGCTGGTAAAGCGCAATATAGTTACCAATGATGTTGAACACACCCGAGATCAAATTCACCACCATTGGGGAACGTGAATAACCATGACTACGCAGAATAGTTGTAAAAACAACGCCAATCGTAACGTTAAACGTCATCGCACCGCTTATCAGCAGATATTCATGAGCGTACTGCTCAACTTGCGCTTCCAAGCCGTAATACGGGAGTAGGTATATCGCACCAAGCACGGCAATCACACTCAATAGCACACCGACGAGCACAGACAGCGCAATACTCGCAACACCAACGCTCACTGACTCTTGCTCGCGTCCAGCGCCATTGTATTGGGCAATCAAAATCCCCGTACCGCTACTGACAAACGTCGAAACGATGATTAAAAAGAAGGTAATCTGCGTGATCACACCAACAGCGGATACGGCTTTGTCTGAGTAGCCACTCAGCATGAACACGTCACTGGTTCCTAAAGCCGTCCGTAGCAAAATTTCGACAAGAATTGGCCAAGCTAATGCCACGATGGACATTCGTTGGTTGATGTTTTGGCTTTTAGGCATGCTTGTAACCTTTCCTACAACTAAAAACTGCCTCACAATATTTGTGAAGCAGTTTAAAAATAGTGACTCGAACGAAGCTCGATATGAGGTTGTGATTTAGCGCGGATTCTAGTCGCATATTGGTCATAACGACAACAATATTTCGCCCTGTTTCGGAAAAATATTTCTAATGCATTTTCGAAACGACATATGCCTTGACGATACGTAGAGCAGAGATTGGTGAACAATACTCTCAATCAACGAGCACCGAACAGAATTAGGATAATCAATATAAATGCATCTAACTAGATACATTACTTTGAGTTATCAGTCTAACCATATAGAGCCATGAAGAACCGCCATGAAAACCTGCATGCGCCACCATTCCTCTTTGAACACTCGCACCAAATCACACTGATGGCTTTACACTAAAAATGACTGATATCACATTTGGAAACTTTGTTGTTCTATTTATCGCGAAAATACCGCCTAGAATAAGCGTACACGTTAATTAAGCAAGGATACGTAATGTCGACATTGGCTGGGGCGCGCTTAGAAGAAATGGCGGACATCCGCTCAACAAGAAAAAAGAAAATTGTCTTTTTATGCTCCAGTATCGCCGCTGCCTGTTTAACTTATGGTTCCATTGCTCAATCACTTGAGAATAACTGGGGTTTAAGCTTTTTCCATGCTTTGTGTGCCTTGGCATGCTTAGCAATCAGTTATGTAATAAAAGTCCAGCGGCACCATCAATACGCCGACTTATGGCTAAGTGCTGTCTTAATGTTCGAAGGGTTATTGTTACTTCTGTATAACGACGCTCCGTCAGGCAAGATGCTATGGCTATATCCTATTGTCGCCACTCTGGTATTAATTAATGAGTTTAAGGTCGGTCTGCTGTTCAGTGGCACCTACATTTTACTGATCTTTTTTGGGGTCGCTTTTTTAGATCGACTGCCAACAGCCACAGAAATCATAGAGCGGAGATTGATGCTGACCCTGATAGCGACCGCGTTTGTGTGTCACACGTTCTCGTATTACTACACGAAAGTCCTCAATTACATTCAAACACTGTATCGTGAGGGGATTGAGGAGTTAGCATATTTTGACCAGCTCACTGGGCTTGCCAATCGCTGGAGCTTTGAAACTTGGGCGCGCGCAAAGCTCGATGAAATCAAGCACTCATCTGATGACAGCATCACCGCATTGGTTTTTCTCGATATCGATAACTTCAAGCACATCAACGACACCTACGGGCACGATATTGGTGACCAAGTACTTCAAGCCTTCGCAACTCGATTAAAAAATAACATTCGCAACAAAGACAGAAAAACCGATAAACACGACTACTCCATCGCTCGATTTGCGGGCGATGAATTTGTAATCATGCTTTACGATGTAAAAAGTAAAGGTGACCTCGACAGCATCCTAAAACGGATCGTGAATCTGTTTCCGACAGGTTACCGAAGCTACGATATGATTAACGAGTTAACAATGAGTGTAGGCGCTGCTATCTATAAGCAAGATGCAAAGGATTTGTCTGAATTGACTCGATGTGCAGATAAAGCAATGTACGCAGCTAAACATACTGGTAAAAACCAGTACGCCTTTTATGAGCACTGCAATACGGAAGAACAGTCAACATCTGATGCACCAGCGGTACCAGAAGCTTGCTAATGACTAAGCGAACACATGCATCACCCAAAGCCCCACAACGAGAAATACGATTAACCACACTACTTGCAACGTTCTGTTCGGCTTGTCTTGCTGACGAGTGGGGTGATCTTTAAACGCACGGCCCTTCATTTTGCCCATTAAGCTCTTTCCTAGAGCACGTCGATAAAATTCACGTCTCTTATGAGCGGCATTGGCAACTTCGGTAAAGCGCTGTCTTTGCTCATTGGTGAGATCTTTGTCCTCGTAACGAGGAGGGAGATCAGAATGCTTGCGTTGTACTGCCATCACTTCCTCCTTGGTCGATGGGTACATTTTTATTAAGTATATACCCAAATAACCAAAAAGATGCGTTATAAGTGAAGCACATAGACGAAAAAACCACCCGAAGGTGGTTTTATGACGAGCAACAAATGAACGCTAGAAGTACTCACATAAATACGCAGTCGCTTCTTTCACTTGAAGCTCAAATGAAGAATTACCTTCCACTTCAAAAAACTCACCACTTTGATAAGTCGTCCAATCGCTCTCGCCAACACGCTTGACCACAAGCGCACCTTTTAC
Source organism: Vibrio sp. 661 (assembly GCF_033339315.1). Lineage (NCBI taxonomy): Bacteria > Pseudomonadati > Pseudomonadota > Gammaproteobacteria > Vibrionales > Vibrionaceae > Vibrio > Vibrio sp. 661. Next base: position 57,474 of record NZ_JAWOUJ010000001.1, read on the forward strand.
AACCGTCATACGCTCTGGTGCTTGAGTACCAAACGTGTACTCACCAGGAAGCATCACACCAACGCTAACATCCTGATCTTTCTGGTTAAAGCCTAGTGATTTTACACTACCAGCAAAATAGCTATTTTCCTTAATATTCATTATTGGTTTCCTTATCAAAAGTCCGCTCTTTTTTACCTTGTTTCTTTCCGTTACTCAAGCTTTGAAAGCCATTAAACTCAACGTAGTAACGCACATCCTTTGCTACTGAGCGAGAACCTCTTTTCGCGAGGATTAATCAGGCGACCTAAACCGAGCAAGAAAAACTGCGAAGTAATGAATGTGAGCAAACAACAAAACCATCAATAAGATGTGTATCTGAATGTAAAAGTGGACATTAGATCATAGTTTCGTCGTCTCAATGGCGGGATTGTTTGTTTTTAAAAAGGAAGGTTTCCACCATGTTAAAAAAGTGGAGAAAATTAGATCTATGACGGACTCGACTCGCCGAAGGCGAAAAGCACGACAAGAACCAAAACTTTCATTTTTGGCTCGCCACCAATCCAAAATCCTCAAGAGTACATTTGTCTGCTTCGGGATGGGTCTGTTGACGTTTTTTGGCTATCAAATCCACCTCTCCTATCAAGACCACATTGATCCGGAAAAGGTGTACGGCGAATGGATTGAGATTGGCGCGCCACCCTACCAAACAGAACGTCTCGTTTTCACTGAAGATGGGGTATACCGAAACCATCGACTTATTACGACGGAATTTGAATTCGATGGCAAGGTGATCACGTTGAATACCGGATTAGGAAAGACCGCGTATCAGATCTCGGGCTCTCATCTTTCACCTCAAATACGCCGTATTGAGCCTCTTATTCCAGATCAGCGATTCATTCGTAAAGGATTTGAGCATACCGTTCAGGGCTCAGAAACCGGCGCAGCCTCTAAACGTCGCGCCGCGTTGAGTGAACACTTCAGCCGTGACTAATACGTCTTCACGGCTATTTTTCCTTTCAATTCTCTTTCTATATCAATGAAACAAAACCTTAATAAACAACAAAATAAGGTCTTCATCGCATTTAACTAACTCGTTACTGAGTAAACAATAATTTTAGTTTCTGCTGAGATTTTATAAATTATTGACTCAGTCTGACACTTTCTGTGTAACAGAGTGCGAGTTTTAGTTAAGTTCTCTCAAGTGCCTCGAAAACCGTCTTAATTTTTTTTGACGAAAAAAAACTCTCTGAAATGCTGAGTGTGATGCTTTTGCACGTGGAGTAAATCCAATCATCTTATCTGGTGCAAGAGCAGCCTATGTTCTAGGTAGAACATGAATCCAAGGATTGAGAGAGAAGTTATGATTCGATTTAACCTATGTGCAGCTGGAGTTGCTTTAGCGCTATCAGGTGCTGCAGTTGCGGCTCCAACCGCACCAAGTATCGATATGTACGGTTCCAACAACCTTCAGTTTTCTAAAATTGAACTCGCGATGGAAACCACGTCAAGCTACTACGACATGGTGAAATACCATGAGCAAGCGAAGATCACTGTTAAATTTAACCAGTGGAGTGGCACACCTGGTGACACTTACAACGTCTATTTTGATGGTGTAAAAGTAGCAAGCGGCCCTATCACTGGTAGCCAAACGACAGCTTCGTTTGAATACGGCCAAGGTGGCTTATACCAAATGGAAATCGAAGCATGTGATGCGACAGGTTGTGCGAAAAGCGCACCAGCTGAAATCACGATTGCAGATACCGATGGTTCTCACCTGAAGCCACTAACGATGAATGTTGATCCAAACAACAAAACCTACAATACCGATCCAAGCGTCGTGATGGGTACGTATTTTGTTGAATGGGGCATCTATGGCCGTGACTACACCGTCGATAATATGCCGGTCGACAACTTGACTCACATCCTTTACGGTTTTATCCCAATTTGTGGCCCAAATGAGTCTGTGAAGTCTGTTGGCGGCAACAGTTTCAATGCGCTACAAACTGCTTGTACAGGTGTGCCTGATTATGAAGTCGTTATCCATGACCCTTGGGCTGCTTATCAGAAGAGCTTCCCACAAGCTGGTCATGAATACAGCACGCCTATCAAGGGTAACTACGCAATGCTAATGGCATTGAAACAACGTAACCCTGATCTAAAAATCATCCCATCGATCGGTGGTTGGACACTGTCTGACCCATTCTTCGATTTCGTGGACAAGAAAAACCGAGACACATTCGTCGCATCAGTTAAGAAGTTCCTGAAAACTTGGAAATTCTACGACGGTGTTGATATCGACTGGGAATTCCCTGGCGGCGGCGGTGCAGCAGCCGATAAGGGCGACCCTGTAAACGATGGCCCAGCATACATCGCACTGATGCGTGAACTGCGCGTAATGCTTGATGAATTAGAAGCTGAGACAGGCCGTACTTACGAGCTAACGTCCGCTATCGGTGTCGGTTACGACAAGATTGAAGACGTAGACTACGCAGATGCGGTGCAGTACATGGATTACATCTTCGCAATGACTTACGACTTCTACGGCGGTTGGAACAACGTTCCTGGTCACCAGACTGCGCTTTACTGTGGTTCATTCATGCGTCCTGGTCAGTGTGACGGTAGTGGCGTTGATGAGAACGGCGAACCGTACAAAGGTCCTGCTTACACAGCAGATAACGGCATCCAACTTCTTCTTGCTCAAGGCGTTCCTGCAAACAAGCTAGTACTTGGTACAGCAATGTACGGTCGTGGCTGGGAAGGCGTAACTCCAGATACGCTAACCGATCCAAACGACCCAATGACGGGTACTGCTACAGGTAAACTGAAGGGCAGCACAGCGCAAGGTGTTTGGGAAGATGGCGTAATTGACTACAAAGGCATTAAGTCATTCATGCTAGGTGCAAACAACACTGGTATTAACGGCTTCGAGTACGGCTACGATGCACAAGCAGAAGCACCATGGGTATGGAACCGTACTACGGGCGAGTTGATCACATTTGATGACCACCGTTCAGTGCTAGCAAAAGGTAGCTACGCGAAGTCTCTTGGTCTTGCTGGTCTATTCTCTTGGGAAATTGACGCGGATAACGGTGACATTCTAAACGCGATGCACGAAGGTATGGCTGGTGGTGTGGTTCCTCAACCAAACCGTAAGCCAACCGCAGCCGCTGGCGCAGATCAATCGGTAACAGGTCCTGCAAATGTGGTTCTAGATGGCAGCCTGTCAAAAGACTCTGACGGCACCATCGCAAGCTACGCTTGGGAACAAGTATCTGGCACAGCAGTGGCACTAACAGGTGCAAACTCAGCGAAAGCAAGCTTTGATGCAGCAGAAGTTACTGTTGAAGAGCAATTAACTTTTAAGCTGACGGTGTCTGATAACGAAGGTGCAACGGCATCTGACCTCGTTGTAGTAACAGTGAAACCAGCAGGTGTTGTTGACCCAGTGAACAGCGCACCAATAGCGCAAGTTGTTGCTCCAGCAACAGCAAACGCTGGTGACGTTGTGGTTGTAGATGCATCTGCGTCTAGCGATGCAGACAACGATACCCTGACATTCAACTGGACTCTACCTCAAGGTCTGAATGCAACGGTTGAAGGCTCCAAAGTCACGTTCACTGCTGCGGAATACCCGCAAGACACAAGCTTAAGCTTCACTGTAAGTGTGAGCGACGGTAAAGCGTCTTCATCGGCAAGCGCGACAGTGGTTGTTGCACAGCACACAACCGATCCGAACCCTGGTACTTGTGACAACGCATGGGATGCGAGCGCAGTGTACACAGGTGGTAACCAAGTGACTCACGCAGGTAAAACGTGGGAAGCGAAATGGTGGACTCAGGGTGACGATCCTAGCCAATCTGGCGAATGGGGCGTTTGGAAAGAAGTTGGCGTAGCTAACTGTAACTAATTTCAGCCTTGCAGACTTTCTGCTAAATAAACAAAGGACAGCTTCGGCTGTCCTTTTTGGATTTAACCTCTTAACGAGGAGAGCAACACCAGAGACGAAAAAATCTGAGGTGTTACTTTCAAATCGAATTAGCGCAAAACGGAGCGAGTCAATCAGTAAAAGTAAGGGTTACCAAGCACTATCGAGCAAACGGTCAAAACTACTGAAGACTTGCTCACACTTCATCACTCTACCATGCCCCTGACCTTGTGTTGTCACTAACTCAACGTTTTTAATCTCTTCAGCCGCTTTTGCCGAGACACTGTATTTGGTGAACTTGTCTTGCTCATCATGAATAATAATGGTGTGAGACGGACGCTCAGACAAACGCTTCATCGGATCAATGGACTGTAACGGATAACCAAATTGGTCTTCAACTTCTGAAACCACAGCATTAAAAAGCTTCATCGAGTAACCGGAACGTGCAATGCTACCGAATAAGTTCTCTACGTAATTTAATACCGGAGCAATAAGCAGCAAAGGCTTGTTTTCTAATTTACTGTGCCTACACTCAAGAGCAGAAGCGGTGCCCATGCTGTGCCCAACTAGGCCAACAATATCCTCGACCGTATCCAACACATCTTCTAATCCTCTGACAAACCCCGGAATGTGCCCATACTGCCCCTCACTCTCACCATGTGCCGGATGATCGTACGCCAAAGCAGTAAACCCTTTCGACGCAATATGTTCCATCAGTGGATAAAACTGACTTGCCGTTCCAGACCAACCATGAGTTAGCACCCAAATAGGTCCAGAGCCCAAAGTATAGGTTTTGATGATGCCTGCATGCCCTTTAATTTCACCTTTGATAAGCCCTTGAGGCTCAATATTTTTAGGTTGCGTACGAGCCGGTGTCAGAAGAAGCTTGCGCGCGGTCTTCTTTGCATGTGACGGGGCCAGTGTATGGTGTAACCGAGTACTAATGTTCACCAAACTGCGCTTAATACTGAAACGTTGCGATGTATTAAAGTAAATTTTTTCACTCATAATCATGTCCTTAACTACCAGCTTTGCACAAAATAGAACGGTCGTGCTTTTTACGCTGATAAGAAAGAGCGAACTCAGCCGCTCTTTGTGATTTTATGTCTACGAATCTGGGAAGCGAATAACCGATATTAGCCTTTCCAGCGAGAAAATAAGTTGTCGATCCCTTGCCAAAACAGACGCAAGCTTTCTTGCTCACCTTTAATTGAGTAAAAAACATGCGCACTCAAATAGAGACCGTACAAATCAAACGTTGCTTGGCGTGTATCTAAGTCTGCTGAAAATTCTTGCTTCTCTTTGCCTTTCGCTATTTGGATCTCCAAATAGCTCAGCCAAGTGTCTATGGATTTACGCAGTCCGGCCTGAAGCGGGCAATCTTTATCTGCCGTATCATTCCAAGCGTCAAGAAACATACAACTTCCTTGGAATGCGTGATTCCAAGTCATCCAAGAGTCGAGCAACCCTCGAATTTTACGCTCGATATTGCCATCCCCGAGTTCTCGAGCAGGCTCAACAACCCGATCAGCGAACACTTTATTGGCGTGATCAAGCACCGATAGCTGTAAATTCAACTTCGAATTAAAGTGGGCAAACAGACCACTTTTCGACATACCGCATTGCTTGGCTAACTCTCCAATCGTAAGACTTTCTAATCCGTCTTCGCTGGCGATCTCAAAAGCCCGCTGCAGAATAAACTCTTTTGTCACTTTTCCTTTTTGCATAGTCTTATTTTTAGCACGATCGTTTTTTTTTGCAATCTCGAGTTAACTGGTCTAACCATTATTCAGTGCTATTTTCGACTCACGAATCAGGTATTGATTGCGTTAATAGGTTAATAATTAAGAAGTTTGAAGTAAGTCTTAATTTTCAAAACAGCTTCAATGTAAGCGCAAGTCTGTTGACTTTTTCACGCATTACTTCAGTAACAACCTGCTATTTTCACCTAAGTTTTTTATTTAGGTAAACAATGTAATGGCAAAGAAACAAAAAATAGCCAGCTTAGAGTTTGCACGTATCATTGCGATGCTTGCGATTGTGGGTTTGCATTGCCAGATGGCACTGACGTACTGGCAGTGGGATGGGATACCATGGGTTGGCTATATGCTCAACCAACTGGCTCGTTTTGCTGTTCCGCTGTTCTTTCTCATCTCGGGTTATCTAATCCAGCCGAAGTTGAGTCACTCACCTATCGATACTCTTAAGAACTACGCCAAACCGTTAATGAAGGTTTGGCTCATTTGGAGCATGATCAGTTTACTGATGCCATTCCAATGGCAGACGGTCGCTGAGGCTGGGTATCTCGCCGAAAGGCAAGGTTATTGGGGGTACTTAATGTCAACCCCGATCAATTCACTCATCGAAGGCGGACTCGTTCATCTGTGGTTTATTCCGGCTCTGGTCATTGCCGTAGCGTTAATTGCCTTTCTCGTGCATATCAATATGGTGCAACTGATACTGCCAACTGCAGTATTGCTATACATATACGGGGTCTTTGCTGGCAGTTACGCGACCATTACCGACCTGCCAGCGCCTTTCTTTACTCGTAACGGGCCTTTTTTCAGCACGTTGCTAGTTGTTCTGGGTTATTTCGCACGAGAAGCGCAGTGGCGGTGGTCGCGAAACAATACGGTTCGATGCATTATTCTTGGCATAGCACTGCATTTTGGTGAAGCTTACTGGCTGATGCAACATGACATCGCTTTCAACTCGCACGACTTCCTATTCGGTACCGTTATCTGGGCTGTAGGTGTCTTTATGTGGCTTTTGGCTCACCCTCATTTTGGCGACATGCCTTGGGTCTTCAAACTATCTCCTAGCGTGTTAGGAATATATGTTAGCCATCTGCTTATCATAATTGTCATGATGAATGTCGCTGGATTTATCGGGCTGCAACACCTCGCGAAAGATGTGTTTATTTATCCTGCAACGATTGTTGCAACCATACTGCTTGTGAAAGCAATTGACGCTTCACCGTTGAAAAAATGGCTCCTACGCTAAATGCATTCAGCTCTAGATATAGCTAGCTTTAACTCAAAAGGGTTAGAGCTAGCCAGTTAAAAATGAGATTTCTCTCTCACTGACCAATTTTTGACTTTCTAATCCTTCAGAATTTGCTTTCACTCACAAAAAACATTGTTCATTTCCTTTAAATTGGCTCGACTATTACAACATTGCTCATTAAACGGAGGCTGTATGTGGGCAGGTCAAGGACTCGTTCCTTTTTTAGAGATTAGTCACTGGTTAACTTACGGTTTATATGCCGCTGCGGTTTTATTCGGCGCAGCAAGCATTGCGTCACTCAGAAAATAGTGGCGCACACTATCATTTCCTAACTCCTACTGTTAATTCGAGCTCTCTCACAACTAACTCATTCATTTGTGGCTAATATTTCTCCAACCAGACAAAGGAGAAATGTCTATGCCAATCTATCCAATTGTGGCTTTCTGCTGTTTGTTGTTCTCTAGCGCCACCTTTGCTGCATCAACCAATGAACTGAATCTTGTTAATTCTGGTGTCGGTTACGCGGCTCTGATTATCTTTTCGATCGCTTACATACTGGTTATGTTGGAAGAGTATCTGAAAATGAGAAAATCCAAGCCAGTGCTGCTCGCTGCAGGGTTAATTTGGATTCTGATTGGCTACACCTTTGCTCAGCACAACCAGCCTGAAATCGCCAAATCCGCACTAGAACACAACTTGTTGGAATATGCCGAGTTGCTGCTGTTTTTGCTCGTGGCGATGACTTACATCAACGCAATGGAAGAACGCAAACTCTTCGATGCCTTACAGGCGTGGATGGTTGGTAAAGGTTTTGGATTCAAAAAGTTGTTCTGGCTGACGGGGTTTCTCGCTTTTGTCATTTCACCGATTGCCGATAACTTAACTACAGCCCTTTTGATGTGCGCTGTAGTGATGAAAGTCTCTGGTGATAATCCTAAGTTCGTCAATCTTGCTTGTATCAACATTGTTATCGCAGCCAACGCTGGCGGTGCATTCAGCCCATTTGGAGATATTACAACCCTGATGGTGTGGCAGGCCGGTCATGTCAGCTTTGCTGAGTTCATTCCGTTGTTTGTACCGTCATTGGTGAACTACTTGGTTCCCGCATTTTTGATGTCACTTTTTGTTCCAAACACAAAACCGAATACGATTCACCAACACGTTGAGCTAAAACGCGGGGCAAGGCGTATTGTCGCGTTGTTCATTTTGACGATTGCCACCGCAGTCTCTTTCCATGCTATGCTGCACTTCCCACCCGTTATGGGCATGATGATGGGCTTGGCGTACTTACAGTTTTTCGGATATTTTTTGCGTCAAACTCTTAAACACTCACTCGCAAAAAAAGCAGCTATGGCAATTGCCAATGGCGATGATCAGGCATTGAAGCGCTTAGGCTCAGTGGTTCCGTTTGATGTGTTTCATCGTGTGTCTCGAGCCGAATGGGACACCTTGTTGTTCTTCTACGGTGTTGTAATGTGTGTTGGCGGTTTAAGTTTACTTGGCTACCTCGAACTGGTTTCAAACGTCATGTACACGCAATGGAACCCAGTCTGGGCAAACGTAATGGTTGGTGTCCTATCTGCAATCGTCGATAACATTCCGGTTATGTTTGCTGTACTGACCATGGAACCAAGCATGTCGATGGGCAACTGGCTACTCGTCACATTAACCGCAGGTGTCGGGGGCAGTTTGCTTTCCATTGGCTCCGCGGCAGGCGTCGCTTTAATGGGAGCCGCGCGTGGACAATACACCTTCTTTGGCCACCTAAAGTGGGCTCCCGTCATCGCCTTGGGTTATGCCGCCAGTATTGCGGTACACTTGTGGATGAATAGCGGTTTATTTACTTAAAAACACCTAGAATTAGTCACTTAACTTGCAATGTAACCTAACGGTCGGATGGATGGTTAACGCCATCCATCACTTCAATCGCTCCCAACTCATATGGGTTGACGCCCTCTAAGCAGCCGACATTATAGCCATACTCACTCGGGTCAGAACGACGCTGATGGTGCGTATAAATACCGCACTCGCCACAGAAAAAGTGCTTCGCAGTGTGTGTATTAAATTGATACTGCTTCAAGACTTCTTCGCCTTGCACAATACGAATACCGTTCAAAGGTACAGACGCGACAATCGCGCCACGACGTCGACACATAGAACAGTCACACCGTCTCGGCTTCTCAATACCATTGGGTAACGCCAGTTCCAGCTCAACTTTTCCACAGTGACAACTCAGTCGATGTAATGTGCTGATTTGGGTGTTGCCAACTTTCTTAATCATAACTTTTCCTTGTTGTTTTTCTATCTGTGTACATTATGTTAAACAGGTTAATATCATCATAATCTCGTCCAAAAACTCGACATCCATCACTTTTCGAGACATTTTATTGGCCGATTTGTTAGTTGCTATTTTGGCGATTGTCTATCGCGTCCGTGAGACGTGTTATCTCCGGCGCGGTTTTTAAACCAAGGAAATTAATTTATGGACAAAGATCATAGCCTAAGAGAGAACCTCTTGGCTCTGACGCTCGGCAGTGCGTTGGTGTCACTTGGGGTGATATTTTTTAGCAAAGTAGGATTGCTCACTGGCGGTACGGCTGGTTTGGCGATCTTCCTAACCAAAGTGAGTGACTTCAGTTTTGGTCAGATATTTTTCGCTCTTAACCTCCCTTTTTATATTTTATCTGTGATGCGCATGGGTTGGCGCTTCACTATCAATACCTTTATTGCGGTTTCGATTGTCTCTTTTGCGGTCGATCATCTGCATCATGTGATTGAGATTTCACGAATCGAACCTTTCTATGCGGCACTTTTGGGTGGTGGGCTGATTGGAATCGGTATGTTGGTAATTTTCCGTCACAAAATGAGTTTGGGTGGCTTTAACATTCTAGCGTTGTACCTTCAGGAACGTTTTGGAGTTCGAGCGGGTAAAGTTCAAATGGCGTTAGATTGTGCCATCGTGGTGATGTCACTGTTGATTGTAGATGTGCACCTTATCGCTCTATCTGTTCTAGGTGCCATCGCTACGAACTTGATTTTGGCGATGAACCATAAACCAGGACGATACCAAGCAAAAGCGCAAGCAGCATAATCATCGCTGCATAGTCAACAACCCTAAAGCCCCCAGCCAGTCGCTCGGGGCTTTTTTCATTCAACGCTAAGATCACGTCAACGAGCTCGTTTTGCAGTGCTGCTGCATCTCTTCATCCAATTTAGCTTTATATTTCTGGCTAAGATGGAAGTGTACTTGCATCAGCAAGTCATGTGCGTGGAACAGCTCAAGCGCGTCGCTACCATGTTGCTGACAAATATCTTCACAGCGCTCAGCATGCACTTTGGCTTCTTGCGGTTTATCCGCTTTAAGCAAGCTCATCGCTAAGCGATACTCTGCGCGCTCTTCTTGCATCCAACCCCCAGCCACTTTCCAATAGTCTAGCGCGAGTGTTGCTGCTTCTAACATCTTCGATTTTTCCATGGACGTGCGCTCAGCCAGCGCTTCGTACTGACATGCTAAGTTGTTTGCAGTGATCGCTATAGCGCGCGCTAATGGCCCTTCTGCATCGTTCGGCGTCATTCCTAACGCTGCTTTCACCAACCATTGACTCGCCAGTTCAAGCTGAGCAAGTGCAGAAAGTTCATTCGAAATCAAAGCGTAAACTCGGCGTTGTTCTTGCTCTTCCAATAATTCCATATTGTCAGTGCCATCTACGAAATAGCGCGCAACGGCAATACTGCGTTGAAATGCCAAACTCTCAGCAACCTTGCGTTCATCAAAGTGCTCTAAACAAGTAAGAAACTGTTCTGGGCACTGGAGATGCCCAATAGCGGTATGCAGCATCAATGCGAATATTCGCTCGATTTGGGTAACGTCTTCCACCTCGCTCAGAGCCGTTTCTAGCTGAGCATAAACTTGTTCGGGATTTTCCTCGTGATGCTGCCAACACTCACTCATGAAGGCATCAAAATCCGTTTTGAAAGGCATGTCCTTATTGTCCTTTTTCTATTCGTATAACGAATATGAAACTCTATACTATCGTTACCCCTGTGTAGCACGCTTAATCCCAATATGAGAATCGCCTCACTTAAAGCGGTGTACCTTGCTCCAGCGCGAGCAAACGTTGCTTGCGCTCCACTCCACCTGCATACCCAGTCAGTTTTCCGCTTTTGCCAATAACGCGATGACAAGGTACCACGATAGAAATCGGATTCTTCCCGTTTGCTAACCCAACAGCACGCACAGCTTTAGGGTTACCTATCGCATTCGCGAGATCTTGATAGCTCCACGTTTCCCCATATGGAATGGTCGTTAGTGCCTGCCAAACTTGATTTTGAAAATCAGTGCCTGTCGCTGCAAGGGGCAAGTCGAATTCGTTGCGCAGACCAGCAAAGTATTCATCCAGTTGGGTGACAGCTTGGCGCAAGACCGGATGCTGCTCGTCTCGCACCCCCAGCTCACTCGGCTTAGTGGTGCATGTTTCAAACCAAATGCCAAGTAAGCCCTCAGCGTTCGATTGGATAGTCACCGTTCCTAGTGGACTCGGCATTTCGGTATAAAATGTTTTCATGATTGATTCCATAAGTGAAACGTCGCGTAGCTTCCCCAAGGGGCCGCAGTGTGCGTATTCAGTGATGGGTAACGCTGCATCGCCTTTTTCACCACTAAGTCTTTATCTAGAAAGCAATCGGGTTGAGATTGCCCTCGCAGTTGAGCATAACTGACGGTCCAAGGTCCAATGCCTTTCAAAGCTAGCCACTGTTGGGGGTCAGCTTCTGAGTTGTCCTGCATAAACTGGGCGAAGCGCACTAGCGTCTCTTTACGGCTTTGCGGCATGCGCAAAAAGCTCACGTCGGCGTTCGCAATATCACTGGGAGTCGGGAAAAAACGTTTTTCTGACTCTCCACTAAGTGTGGCCACCAATAAGTTAAGTTGACCAATCGCAGCTTTAACCGACACTTGCTGGCCTAAAATCGCTCTAACCCCTGCTTCCCATGCACTCCATACACCAGGAATACGAATACCTTTACTCGACACGAGCCCAGGCGCAACATACTCCAAATGCTGCTCAACAGTACAAATATCAGCGTCAAGATCGAACATACGACGAATGTCAGACACCAAGTTTTGCAGCTTCGTTACGTCTTCAATTTCAAACGCCAGTTCTAAGTATCCTTCACCTTTTGTCGCTTTAAACCAGGCTTTGCTGTTATCCAAAAAAACGTTGCGCTGATAACTCTCATCCCTCACCTGCTCGACCCCCTCAACCGCTCGTAAACGATAGAAGTCCAACATGTGCGACCAATTCAACTCACCTCGATAAGGTAAGGCAATTCGATTGCAACCCGCACCATCAAACTCTTTACGGCGTACTTGAGAAGGCGTTAGTTTGAGAAACTTTTGAAAAGCATCGTTAAAGCGGCGCGTACTGTTAAAACCTGACGCAAACCCCACGTCGGTGACCGACATAGAGCTGGAGTGAAGCAACTGTTTGGCGAACATTAGTTGCTGATATTGCGCATACTGCTTGGGTGACATACCTAGATACTGCTCAAACAACATACGTAAGTAACGGTCAGAAATCCCAACACGCTCAGCCAACTCAGACACCGAATGGTGATGCAACTCCCCTCTATCAATTAACGAAATCGCTCGTTGAAAGGTCGTCTCGACACCTTTCCATGCCCAAGATCCAGGCGCGCTGTCAGGTCGACAGCGTAAACACGGACGGTACCCTGCTTGAAGGGCTTGCGTCTTATCAGCGAAATACTCAACATTTTCTTCTTTAGGCAAATTTGCCGGGCAAATCGGACGACAAAAGATTCCCGTTGTTTTTACCGCCACATAAAATCGCCCATCAAAACGACTGTCTCGCGCGACTCGCGCCTTGTGACACTGCTCGAAGGTCAGTGAGGTATAGGGGTGAATAAACATAGTGCTTTCCTTGCTCATGCCTTTTGTCATTTATTGTTCATAGGCATCGTTCAATATAGTGTTATTGTAGCTTGCTTAAGCGCCCACAATTAGCCACTTTCGGAACTCAATATTGAGATTTATTGGCATTAGCGCTTTTGTACACTAAAGTTAGATCCAGAACATCACAACAACGTCGGCTAAAGGGAATTGGCATGGACTTACATACTTGCGTAATTGTATTAAGAAACCAAAAGGTTATTACCAGTAAATCCGTAGATCATTCTATTGGAATTATCGAAAGAGACTCAGATAACGAGATCTCAGAAATTCAGATTAATGCGACGGATGGACGTAATATTCGAACTTATCACTACAACAATGTAGAGGAGTCATTAGAGAGCTTAATGAACCTCTGACGGTTTTCTTTAACACACCTTTCTCCCTTGTTAAAAGCGAAAGCAATAGAGCACAGTACATGTGCTCTTTTTTTTGTTTAACAGCAAAAATGTTTATCGAAAATAATGACAGACCTTGATTTAAAACAGACAATAATCGGCAAATAAACACCCGAATATAAAAATCAAGACATTGATTTAAATAAATAAAAACCAATCATTCAATTTTTTAGAACGAGTTTATCAAAATCCTCCCGTTATTTTTATGCTCGCCTCTACCTAAACTGTTCTCAACAGCACGGGAGCACACGCTTCCCACTCATTGAAAAGAGTCAGAGGACAGAATCATGAAAGCACTATTACAGAAAATTACCACATCAAACGCAGGTTACAGCGCACTATCACTTCGCGTTCCAATCGGCATTATCTTTATGGCGCACGGCGCACAAAAACTATTTGGCTGGTTTGGTGGCTACGGCCTAGAAGGCACAGGTCAGTGGATGGCATCTATCGGTTTAGGTCCTGGCGTACTCATGGCGTTACTTGCGGGCAGCGCAGAGTTCTTTGGCGGCTTGTTCATTTTACTTGGTCTGCTAACTCGACCAGCAGCGGTTGCTTTGGCGTTCACGATGGTGGTAGCGATATTCTCTGTCCACTTTGAGAATGGCCTGTTCATGGCAAACAACGGTTACGAGTTTGGCTTGGCATTACTGGCAGCGAGCGTTTCTCTGGCGTTCTCTGGCGCAGGTAAAGCAGCGTTAGATAACTTTTTAAACAAAAAGCTCTCTTAAGGAGGCCTTATGATTACGGTAAGACATGCAGCAGACCGAGGTCGAGCAAACTTTGGCTGGCTTGATAGCAAACATACGTTTTCTTTTGGTAGCTACTACGATCCTCAACATATGGGCTTTTCTGAGCTGAGAGTCATTAATGACGATGTAGTCAAGCCTGGCGCGGGTTTTGATACACATGGCCACCGTGATATGGAGATCATCAGCTATGTGTTGGAAGGTGTTATCGCACACAAAGACAGTGAAGGTAACGTCAAAACACTACCTGCAGGTGAATTCCAACTCATGTCGGCAGGGAAAGGGATTTACCACAGTGAGTACAATGCATCGAACCAAGATACGCTGCGGTTTCTACAGATTTGGATTCAACCGAACACATTTGGAACCAAACCAGGTTATCAGCAAAAAGATTTTGGTCGCAATCCTGGGTTAACGACTATCGCAACTCCAACTGGAGAAAACGGCACGCTACTTATTAAGCAAGATGCGACTTTGCATCAGTTAATTCTTGAACCAAGTAGCGAACTAAACTTTGAGATTGAGTCGGGCCGAAATCTATTCATCCATCAAGTGACTGGGAGCCTTAGTGTCGACAATACCACTTTGACGGCTGGCGACGGCGCGAAGGTTGAACACCAGAGTAAGGTTGTTTTGCGCAATACATCAAACGAAAGCACAACAGCCCTGTTGTTTGACTTACCATAACTATCGATTCATCGAGATAAAAACAAAGCCGCCTTGATTTCTCAAGGCGGCTTTTTCGTTTTTCTGACTTTTCATTCAACGCTATTCGTCGGAAGTGCCAGAACCAATTTGCTGAAAACTGTAAGCGGTCAGTGGATCGATCTCTTTGACAATTTCTTCCACTTGCTTAATCGCGTCTACAGACGAGCTAGCTTTACGATAGCTCAAATAGATAGGGCGACACCAATCTTCTACTCCAGACACCTTGTAAAGCTGCCCATTGGCGATAAATGGCTCCACAAGAGAGATTGGTAAGTACGCGGCTCCACCCTTCTCTAAAATAAAGTCCAATGCGATACGCGCTGTTGAAGTGCGTAAATATGGAGCCGGAATCTTAGGGTGACGTTCAGAATGCTCTGAGGAGAAACGCGTCCCCCAGTCAACGTACACATATTTGTTTTCGAAAACGGTGTCTAAAGAATCTTTCTCAGTTGATACCAGAACGAGAACAACATCTGCCACTTTTTTACAGTTAAGCTCATCAGCTTTGATCTGATCGAACGCAAATGCCATATCTAACGTGCGCTCTAGCAAGCTACGACTGAGCATCTCACGTCCCATCACTTCTGCCATGAAGCCATAACCACCAAACGAATCTGTGACGACACTTAAACAATTCTGTAAATAAGCGTCCCAAATGTTTGGCGTGCCACCTAACGTTAGTTGCAGCGCTTTGCCATCTTCAAGCGATAATTCTAGCTTCGCTTGTTGCAATGTAGTGACCATTACCTCGGCATAGCTGATTAAGCGCTCACCTGCAGAGGTCAACTTTATGTTATTTCGATCACGAATAAACAATTGCGTATCGAAGTAACTTTCCAATTGTTTGATACGTGCGCTCACAGCGGCTTGGGTAATATAAAGGTTCTCAGCAGCACGTCCGAAGTGACGAACTCTTGCCAGCTCTAAAAATGTTCGAAAGACTTTTACATCCATAAACCATCTCCTGGTTAATATAAAACCAGATTAACAACTAATTAAAATCATGACGACAAAAAAGTTTTGTTTTTCTTTTGTTAGATTTAAGCCTAATTTTCGCCGTAAGTTCACTACATTCATCAATAACGGTTACAGAGGCTGTTGACATGTCTGACACTGAATTCCGTCATGGCAAAAAACGTTTTTACGATAACGTAAAATTCCCACGCGGCTTTGCAAAGTCTGGCGATTTTACTCTTTCAGAAGAGGAAATCCTAACAATTTATGGGGATACAATGCTTGGCTTAGAGTCAGGCGAATTAACACCTGAAAACAGCGAAGAGAAACACTTCATCAAGGTGTTAGAAAACCCGGGCAAAGCAAAAACAAAACTTGAGCGTACGTGGCTAAAGTACACCCAACTTGCTCGTGGTCGCAAGCGCTTCCATACGCTAAATGGTCGTAACAAGCCTGACGCCACAGAAGAATACATTGAAGAGAGTTTGGTTGAAGACGATTAATAACCAATAACCTAGTTCTCGCCTTTTTCTAGCAGTAGGCGAAAGCTCGTTTGACTTTACTGAGCGAGCAAGACAAGCTCATTTCTTCTCCTAAAGCCCAAGGGGGCATTCTCCCAAGGGCTTTTTTAATATTTGGGTGATGACCGTTTACTTGGCGAGCGTCGCAATCTTTTTCAGAAAGCTCTCTTTCAAATGCTCTTGGTCATATTCCAAGTGATAGGTGTTGTGGAAGCCAATTTTTAGCTCAACACCATTCCCTCTCAAGAAAACGTTGTACCCATCGTAGTCAGAAAACGCTTCTACACCTTCATACATTTTACCAAATTCGGTTGGCGTACCGTTGTTCATCACACATTCGTAAGCCTGTAGTACTTTGCTCGGATCTAACTCATTTTTCATACCGAATTCCTCACTGGTTTACACATTTCAATTATGGTTAAAGAATGAGCGCCATGCCATATCTAACCCATAATATTTGAAGTTCGTGTGCGATTTCGCACTCTGTAGGTTGTTAAAAAACAAGGTTAAGTGCGAAGGCAGAACTTAATTTAGATCATAAATTTTATCTATTGATTCGTCAGTTTCATAATGCAATTTCTTTGTAAAAAATCGTCTTATAAAAGCTTTTAGATATAAAAATCGTCGACAAAACCAACATTGGTTAAAGAAAAAGCAAAATTTTGACCTAAAACAATAGCAGTTCGCCATTACTTATTTTATAATGCGAATTAATGTTTCAGTACATCGTCAATTCCAATAACTAGGGGCACAAAATGAGACTTATCCCGTTAACTCGAGCAGCACAAGTAGGTAAGTGGGCAGCTGCGCATATCGCTAAGCGTATCAACGACTTTAAACCTACTGCTGAGCGTCCATTCGTTCTGGGTCTACCAACTGGTGGCACTCCTCTAGCAACCTACAAAGCCCTAATCGAGCTTTACCAAGCTGGCGAAGTCAGCTTCAAAAACGTCGTGACTTTTAACATGGATGAGTACATTGGCATCCCTGCGGATCACCCAGAATCTTACCGCTCATTCATGTACAACAACTTCTTTAATCACATTGATATTCAAGAAGAAAATATCAACCTACTGAACGGTAACACAGACGATCACGACGCAGAATGTAAGCGTTACGAAGACAAAATTAAGTCTTACGGCAAGATCAACCTGTTCATGGGCGGCGTGGGTAACGACGGTCACATCGCGTTCAACGAGCCAGCGTCATCTCTTTCTTCTCGTACTCGCATCAAGACCCTCACTGAAGACACTCGCATTGCGAACTCTCGCTTCTTTGACGGCGATATCAACCAAGTGCCTAAATACGCGCTGACTATCGGTGTTGGTACGCTTCTAGACTCAGAAGAAGTGATGATCTTGGTCACTGGCCATAACAAAGCTCAGGCACTTGAAGCAGCCGTGGAAGGTTGTGTAAACCATCTATGGACAGTTTCTGCACTTCAGCTTCACCCTAAAGCGGTGATCGTATGCGACGAACCAGCTCAACAAGAACTGAAAGTGAAGACAGTGAAGTACTTCTCTGAGCTAGAAGCAGAAAACATCAAAGGCTTTTAACCCATAGGATGGCAGCCTAGAAATACACTAAAAATACAAAACCCGTGTTGAACACGGGTTTTTTCTTATCTGAACAGCGGGCTTAAGTCGTCAATAAGCTTTAATACCAAACTGACGAAGACGCTTAGGAAGCACTTCATCCAACTTGTCTAGTTCACTCGGTTCGACTTCGATAAGATTGAAATGATGCTGCTCATAAACAGTACGAATGGTCTCACGGTCGGCCTGAGCCATCTCCCCATCGTCACTTCCCCAAAATTGCAAATAGACTTTGCCACCTGGCAAGTAAAAATCGCTAGTGACATCTTGGTCAATCGGCAACTGACGCTCATAAGCGTGCACTACACCAGCCAAGTACAGCCAGTTGTCAATGAGCAACTCACCCTTAGAGCGTACGTAATGCCCATCTAATGTTCGGTGCTTGGCTTCAAATTTTTGGCGAAAGCTTGAGTACGATTTATCCGTAGAATGTGACTCCGCGTCTTGCCCTAAAAACTCAATGACAGACTGCTTAAGACGCTTGTTACGCAGCACCACATCGTGCCATACGACAAAGGTATTTTGTGTTTCTTTATCGGTTCTTTGCTGCCCACCAGCGCGCACACCAGCTTCTGTGACACTCCATCCCTCTTCGGATTTGGTCAACCAACCCAGTTCACTCAAAAGCTGGTTCATGCGCTTCGCATTCAATTTCAGCTTTTCACCCAGTTGTGTCGCGCTCAATGTTTTCCCTGAGCTGGGAGTCAGCTCAATATGTAAGTTGGTCGGCCAGACGATGAACTGGCCAAATTTAGGGTGATCCACATACTCACCGCCAAACTTTGCCCCTTCTTCGGTCAAAATCCACTTTTCATCTTGGCGAACGATGTAGCCTGCACGTTTGAGATCGGCAAACAGCAGCTTAGCTTCTACCTTGCGCATTTTCGCTAATGCCGACGTCGATATTTTTTCAGACATGTGGGTACCTCATGCTGCTGCAAAATGAACACTATGTCGTCATAGTAACGCATTGATTTCACGGCTTGAAGTCAGGCAAACAAGATTTCGTGTTACAAATGGCAAAGCCAGCGTATAGGTGCTGGCTTTGTTATTTCGGTAAAAAAGCGAATGTTATTTAATAAAAGCGATGCATCCTTGCAAAATCACTAAATTCACAATGTCGATGAAGAATGCACCGACAATTGGAACCACCATAAATGCTTGTGGTGATGGACCATATCGACTCACGATGGAGCCCATATTCATGACCGCAGTCGGTGTAGCACCTAACCCAAAACCGCAGTGTCCGCTAGCGATCACCGCCGCATCGTAGTTGCCTCCCATCATGCGGAATGTTACGTAGTAAGTGAACATCGCCAACACTGCCGACTGAATAGCAAGAATAATAAGGAATGGGATCGCAAGATCGAAAATATTCCACAATTTCAAACTCATCAAGGCCATGGCAAGAAATAGAGATAGTGCAACCGTGCCAAGAATATCAACGGTTTCTAAATCAACCTTGCGCGCCTTCGTCACTTCCATGATGTTAGTGATAACAACACCAATAAACAGCGCATAAACAAAATCGGGAATCATTAACCACTTGATGTCAAAACTGCTTACCCAACTCTCCAGATACTTCGCGCCTGTCACGCAAAGTAGAATGATGGACAAGCTTTCAACGACTCTTTTCGCTGTGACACGATCTTCCTCATGTTCGTTGTACGTCACCAGTTCAGGGAAACTCTGATGACTTTGATTGGTGCGTCCGTATTCCGATTCCAAGTTGTGTTTGTTTAGTAGCTTTTGTGCAACAGGGCTGCCAATAATCCCGCCCATCACCAAGCCAAATGTAGCAGAAGCCATTGCCACCTCTAGAACATTATGCAAACCATACATTTCTTGAAAAGTTTGCGACCACGCAGCTCCAGTTCCATGTCCGCCAGAAAGCGTAATGGATCCGGCGATCAACCCCATGAGTGGATCTAACCCCAACGCTGTTGCTAAGGACACGCCGACCGCATTTTGGATAAGAATGTAGACCGATGCCACAACTAGGAAGATGAAAACCTTCGCACCGCCTTTAATCAGTTGGGTGTAATTTGCCGCTAAGCCAACGGTTGCAAAAAACATCAGCATAAAGACGTTTTGCAGTGGTAAATCAAAGGAAACATCCACACCGTTTAAGTGCATCGTCGTGATTACGCAAGCGACCACTAGACCACCAACAATTGGCTCTGGAATATTAAATTTTTTTAAGGTTGGTAACTTGGTATTGATGAACTGCCCTAAAAACAACACGCAAATTGCGACGAGGAACGACTCCTGTGGGCCGATAGATATTACCTGATTCATGAGACCTCTTTACTCTACTCTTTCTCATTCATTGAGCACGCGCTCAACGTGAGATAGGTGCCTAAGCCAGTCAGATTGCCTCTCGAAACTTTTGTTTTCTAGGCCTCTTTGACCATTGATTCTCATCAAGTAAGAAATAGGCAGACCTAAAATTATGCTAATTATCATTCAGTGAGAATATTCATTTAGAACAGGCGATAAGTGTATTGATGGGAAGAGAAAAACAACACTTCTCAACTTATGAGAAGCAATTAATTTCCATATAAAACAAAACCTCAAAACAACGACCACATAGGTGGATATTTAGAGCGAATGAGACAGGCGGATACACTAGGTTTTAAATTATTACTTTCTCTCTAACGCACTAGGTGTTATACATATATATAACACCATCTCAACCAAGAGATTCACTCATGACTAATTGGCATGATCGCCAACCGATATTTCGACAGTTGGCAGACCAGATCACGCAGCAAATACTGCAAGGTGTCTGGCAAGAAGGCGATGCTCTGCCCTCCGTCCGTAGCATCTCTGCAGATATGAAAATTAACCACCTCACCGTTATGAAAGGCTATCAATTGCTTGTTGATGACGGGCTAGTGGAGAAAAAACGCGGTCAAGGTATGTTTGTCGCTTCAGGAGCAAAGCTCAAATTACTCGCAGACGAGAAGGCACGTTTTCTTCAGCAACAAATTCCGCAGATAGCCGACACAATACAGCGTCTGGATATGTCACTCGACGAATTCATTCAACAACTAAAACCACACTTGAAAGGTGACCAATGAGCGCATTAGTCAGTGTAAACAACGTCTCCAAGCAATATCAGCAACAAGGAGAAGCACTGCATGAAGTGAGTTTCGACCTACATGCAGGACAAGTACTTGGCTTACTCGGCCATAATGGCGCAGGTAAATCAACGCTTATTAATGCGCTACTCGGCGCACATGAATATCAGGGCACTATTCGTATCAACGGATTTGAACCCATTATGCAACGCGACAAGATAATGCAGAGCTTATCCTACATCTCGGATGTCAACGTTCTGCCAGATTGGATGACCGTTGCTCAACTGCTTCACTATACCGAAGGCGTGCATCCAGGGTTCAATCGCGCCCAAGCAGATACACTGCTTCGTCAAACGGACATCAAACCTCGTGCGCGCATCAAATCTTTATCCAAAGGGATGAAGGTGCAATTGCACCTCGCGATTGTGATCGCGACCAACACCCAAATCCTCATATTGGATGAACCGACACTCGGGTTAGATCTCGTGTATCGCGAGACGTTTTATCGTCACTTATTGGAATGGTTTCACGACGGCGAGCGCGTGTTGATCATCGCCAGTCATGAAGTATCAGAGATTGAGCACTTGCTGACAGATGTTCTGATTCTTAAGCATGGTCGCCCCGTTCTGCAAACCTCGATGGACAGTATCAGTGAAGACTATTTCATTCTTGAAGCCAACGACGAGCACCGCACACAAATTGAAGCGATGAACCCACTCTCGTCACAAAAAGGCCTCGGTTCAACGAAATGGTTACTCAAAGCCCAGTATGCCCAACAAGCAGAAACAATGGGTTCCATCCATGGGGTGAAGTTAGCGGATCTATTTTTAGCATTGCAGAAGGAGGCAGCGTAATGCGTTCAGTTGTCGCGATGTTGCAAAAAGAGTGGTTAGAAAACCCTCTTGTTTTACGTATTCCACTGTTTGTGTTGGCGTGTGGAGTTATTCTCTTTGTGAGTTTAATGAGTAACGACACTCTACAACACAATATGTTTTTCCAAATGAGCTTTGGTGGCGATGTCAGTGACATTCACAAAGAGCTTGGTGATGATGTCAATATGTTGATTACCGGAGGAGCAGGGCTGCTGTCTATCTTGTTAGCCGTTCAGTACTTCCCAAGAACGCTACGCAAAGAACGGGCGGAAGGCAGCATTATGTTTTGGCGCAGTATGCCTGTCAGTGACATAAAAACCCATTTAGTGAAGCTAGGATTTGGCTTATTGGTGATTCCGCTCGTCTGCTCGGTGCTCGTACTCGCTGCAAATTTAATGTTGTGGTTGCTGAACATCTCTACTGATCACCAATTGGCTTTATTGTACCGCCAAGCCTCGTTAGGTTACGTGCTGCTGCATTGGGGAGAGTTTTTAATCAGAATGTTGTTCGCCGGTATTCTGCTGTTACCGCTGGCATTAACTGCGATGGCTATTTCACAAAAAGTGAACTCACCACTGGTCATTTTGTTTATCGCCATTTATGCGCTGCGTTGGATGCCTATCGCACTTTTTGGTTTCTACGGGCTAGATCAGTTTTTCTCCGAAGTGCTTTACCTTCCGCTGCACGCCATTATTACACCAAACCCATTCAATGCCATTCCTCAAGCGGGTTGGTTAAACGTTGGCATTTACGCCTTCATTGGTATTCTTGGTTGGACAGCTAGCCTCAAGTTCAGCCGAACTATCCAATAATGCTTCGTTCAATAAACGACCAAACCAAGTCATAAAAAAACGGTCACAACCAGTGTTGTGACCGTTTTATTTCGCCTCTAGGAGCTCATCCACTTAACTTTAACCAAGGAATGAAATGTAGCCTTGCAAGATAATTAAGTTGACGATGTCGATAAAGAAAGCGCCCACAATTGGCACCACCATAAATGCTTGTGGCGACGGGCCAAATCGGTTAACGATTGAACCCATGTTCATTACGGCTGTTGGGGTTGCACCCAAGCCAAAACCGCAGTGCCCCCCTGCAATAACCGCAGCATCGTAGTTGCTTCCCATCACTTTGAACGTAACATAGTACGTAAAGATAGCTAAGACGACAGACTGCACAGCTAAAATAACCAAGAATGGAATCGCTAGATCAAAGATATTCCATAACTTCAAGCTCATCAGAGCCATCGCTAGGAATAGAGATAGCGATACCGTACCTAACATATCGACCGTTTCGGCATCTAACTTACGAATCTTGGTCACTTCCAAGAAATTCGTAATGATCACACCAATGAATAGCGCATATACGAAGTCTGGAATCATCAGCCATGAGATTTCATACGTGCTTACCCATTGCTCGACATACTTGGCCCCAGTAACACAGATCAGTAGGAAGAAGAGTTTCTCCACCACTTTTTTCGCCGTTACTTTATCTTCTTCGTATTCATTGTAAGTCACCAACTCCGGGAATTTCTCGTGAGTTTTGGCATCTCGACCACCACGACCATACTCAGACTCTATGCTGTTCTTTTCCACCAGACGCTGCGCTACAGGGCTACCAATGATACCGCCGATGATCAAACCAAAAGTCGCTGATGCCATCGCAATTTCTAAGACGTTATCCAATCCATACACGTCTTGAAAGGTTTGTGACCACGCAGCACCTGTACCATGACCACCTGACAGAGTAATCGAGCCAGCAATTAACCCCATCAAAGGATCTAAACCGAGCGCCGCCGCAAGTGAAACGCCAACGCCGTTTTGTATGATGATGTAAAACGATGCGACAGCTAAGAAGATAAAAACCTTCGCACCTCCTTTCATCAACTGAGTGTAATTTGCGGCCAAACCAACTGTCGCAAAAAACATTAACATAAACGTATTTTGTAATGGCAAGTCGAACTCTAAGTCGATGCCGTTGAAATGAAGAGCAGTAATCATGCAGGCCACAATAAGACCACCTACAATCGGCTCAGGTATGTTGAATTTCTTTAAAATCGGTAGCTTAGCATTAATAAAATGCCCCAGGAAAAGCACACTGATTGCGACCAAGAAGGACTCCAGTGCACCTACAGATATTAAATGATTCATATCGCCTCTTATTATTGTTCTCTTCATTCTCCGTAATGAATGAGTGTTAGTTTAACCTTCGTTCAATAGCAAATTTTCTCGCTTTATTGTTTCGAAAATACTCAAAAAGTTGGTGTAGATGCGCCTTAGGCTAGTTTAAGGGGCGCTCCTTAAGCAATGTGTCAGTTTTTACGCTGTTAGCAAGCCCTTAAATGTGAAAGGAGCTGATACAGCTCCTTCAAATGGCCCCTCGCAATACCTGTGCGTTATCGCTTGGGGTGTCGTGTTGTGAGTAAATTCTGGGTGACACTTTCTGAACCACTTCGGGCTCCCTTACTTAAACAGAATGTGTCAATTACTATCAAACAAAGTTCCTTCCCGTTGTAACCGCTAAACGCCGAGAGCGCGTTCAAAACAATTGGGTTTGCCTGTTCCTGTCGTAGCTTTTCAACTCTGGCTCATGGTGTATAAACGAGCCGAATCCAAGGAAACTCTCAGGCTGCAACAAACGTTTTCGTTACAACGGAGCAGGATTATAACATATCGCTGATAATTTTCTTCAATTCAGTGACATTCACCAACCCCATGGTTAAACCTTGCAATGATTAACTGCCTATTATCATTTTCACAGATAAAGATCGAAGCACAGTTACTCAGTAAGCTTCTTAGAAAACGATGCATAGCCAATAACTTCACCGCCGTTCTTATCCAAGAGGTCTTGATAAACGCCCTAGAGAACCAAGCCGCCGAAATATGCGATGTTATCATGATTGCTTTTCGAGACCGATGCCCCGACTTTGGCTGATGAGTACAACCCCAACTATGCATCAGGCAAAAACATGTATAATTTTTTATACAAGTTATTCAATAACAAGAGTCCCACATGAACATTCATTCGCTTTGCCCTGCGCTATTACTCAGCGTCGTCTCATCAGCTACAGCAGCTGAAAGCATTCGTATTCAATATTCTCCCGTAGAGACAACTCATGAAAAAATCGCCCAACAATCGATTCAAAGCAGCGATGTAAACACCATCTTTGTTGAGCTATCTCAGGCCCACTTTCCATTTGATAAAGCTCTCACGCTGGTTTACGGCGGAGAAGATGGTCCAATGTATGATCCTGAGACACACACAATATACGTTCCTTACACTTTTTATTTGGAGTCGCTCAATTACTTCTCCAATAATCAGTATGAAGAACGCTTCGGAAAATCCCCAAAAACAGGGGCGCTAGATACGTTATTGCACACTTTACTTCATGAAGCTGGGCATGCTTACATCGAAGATCAAAGCATCCCTGTTCTCGGAAAAGAAGAAGATGCGGTCGATAATTTTGCCACTATTTTAATGATTGACTTCCTAGAAGATGGCGCAGATATGGCCATTAGCGCCGCCGACATGTTCGCATTCGAATCCGACGACAGACCGGACTACTACGATTTTGGCGAGTACATTGACGAACACAGCTTTGATTTGCAGCGTTACTTTTCAACGTTATGTCTGGTGTACGGTAGTGATCCTGAGCAATACAAAGCCTTACTCGATGAAGTAGAAAAAGACTACCTGCGTGATCGCAAAGAGTTCTGCCAATTCAATTACGGCAACATTCGCGACAATTGGCTGCATTACTTGCAAAACAATGAACCAAAAGAAAATTCGCCACGTAAAAGCGATTAGAAAATCTCAAATAAGAAAACCGCAATGACAAAACTCACCATATTTTATGACGGAACCTGCCCGCTTTGTGCCAAAGAGATGAAGGCGCTAAAACAACGCGATTCCAAGCAGCACATCAAAACCGTCGATATCTATAGTGATACATTCGCAGATTATCCGCAGATCGATCCTGAACAAGCCAACACCATTTTGCACGCCCTCAACGAAAAGGGGGAACTTCTGCTTGGGTTGGACGTGACTCATCGTGCGTGGCAATTAGTTGGTCGCGGTTGGCTCTACGCTCCACTGCGTTGGCGCCTCGTTAAACCTGTTGCTGACTGGCTTTACCTCAAATTCGCAAAGAATAGGTATCGCGTCTCATATTGGTTAACAGGGACTTCTCGTTGCAATAGTGGGTCGTGTTCACGTTAATTGTGATCCCGCTTAAAAATGCTACGACCTTCGTCTAGATTTACAAATTTCCAGTACTTCTGATTGATTAACTCGGTTAATCTCTAAGCATTACAACAATAAGTATTAACACTTTTATCAGGCAAGCTTATTCAGCTTGTCACTTGTAACGCTGCGCCGAGAGAAGGACGTCTCTATGAATCTGACGATCAGAAAACGACTATATATCCTTTCAATAATTCCAATTCTAACTATGGCAATAGGCATGATGTGGTTCACCTACGTACAAACCACGGCCTACAACGAGCACGAGATTGAGCAAACTCGAAGTCGAATGATGGAGATGAAAAAAGCCGAACTCAAAAGTTACGTACAAATGGCGCGTTCCGCTGTCGAGCCGCTACTCGCACAAAATGCCCCACTGGAAGAAGCATTGCCTATCTTGAAACAGTTGGAGTTCGGTCAATCCGGCTACATCTTTGGTTATGATTCAAAAGGCGTTCGCGTCGTGGTGGGTAAAAACACCAAAGGCATCGGGGAAAACTTCTATAACTTGCAGGACAAGAAAGGCAATTACCTGATTCAGGATTTGCTAAAAAATGCCAAAACTGGTGAGTTCACGACTTATTACTTCCCGAAACTCGGTCAGAGTGAAGCACTACCGAAACTGAGCTACTCAGTCTTTATTCCTGAATGGGACTTGATGTTGGGAACGGGTTTCTACACGGACGATATCGACGCCATTGTGGCAGACATGGAAAAAGCCGCACACGAAGATCTCAACACCACACTAACTGCGATAGCCCTGTTTTGTGCCTCGATTACAGCGATAGTTGCAGTCTTTGCCGTGTTTGTTAACCGCAGCATCATGAAGCCTATTGAGCAGTTTGATGCTTCAATTCACTCTTTCGCACAAGGCGATGCAGATTTAACCGCGCGCATGGAAGAATCGAGCGTGCCGGAGTTCACGCAGCTGAGCCGCAACTTCAATATCTTCGTTGAAAGCCTGCAAGGCATCATCAAGAGCGTTAGCCACGTAGGACAAGAAGTGGTTTCAGAGACCAACGAGATGTCACAGCGTGCATCGCAAGTGGATGAATTAGCTTCTGGTCAACGTGAAGAGACCG
Source organism: Vibrio sp. 661 (assembly GCF_033339315.1). NCBI lineage: Bacteria > Pseudomonadati > Pseudomonadota > Gammaproteobacteria > Vibrionales > Vibrionaceae > Vibrio > Vibrio sp. 661. The sequence continues at coordinate 84,556 of NZ_JAWOUJ010000001.1, forward strand.
AACAAGTCGCAGCGGCAATGACCGAGATGACAGCAACGGCGCACGAGATTTCAAACAACGCTAACCAAGCAGCGCAATCAGCCAGAGACGCCGATGAAAACTCACAACAAGCAAAACACATTGTTGATTCCGCAGCAAACTCTGTCGAAGCGCTCGCTTTAGAAGTGTCAGAGGCCAGCACGGTGATTTCTCGCTTAGAAAGCGATGTACAGAACATTTCTTCTTCGCTAGAAGTGATTCAAGACATCGCCGAGCAAACCAACCTATTGGCACTGAACGCAGCCATTGAAGCAGCCCGTGCAGGCGAACAAGGTCGCGGCTTCGCAGTCGTTGCCGATGAGGTCCGTAAACTGGCGAGTCGCACTCAAGACAGCACAGGCGAAATTCACCAAATGATTGAGCAGTTGAAGTCTGGCTCGGATGCGGCAGTGAAAGCCATGGGTTCGAGCCAAGCGCGCGGTGAAGCAACGGTTGAGGAAGCACGAGCTGCCTCTGCCGCACTGCAAGAAATCCAAGCCGCAATTGCTAACATCATGGACATGAACACCCTGATCGCAACGGCAACCGAAGAGCAAAGCCAAGTTGGGCAAGAGATTTCACAACGTATTGAAGTGATCTCTCAACAAAGCAGCCAATCGGCGCACCTTGCGAATCAAAACCGCGCAGGTAGTGGCAACCTAAACCACAAAGCTAACGAGCTATACGACTTGGTCGGTCGCTTTACGGTTTAACGCTTTCCTCACCCACTCACCATGCAAACAGCGACGCCAAAACGTCGCTGTTTTTATTTCTGCTATCCTCATACGACTTAGCTATAATGCCGCCAACTTAGCACCCATAAGGGCAAACCAGATGATTATTATGACCACCAATTTCGGTGACATCGAGATTGAACTGAACCTAGAACGAGCGCCAGTTAGCTCAAAGAACTTCAAAAAATACTGTGAAGATGGCTTCTACAACGGCACCATTTTCCACCGCGTTATCGATGGCTTTATGATTCAAGGTGGCGGTCACACCGAAGACATGGCAGAAAAGCCAACGCGCGGACCAATCGCGAACGAAGCAAACCGTGGTCTAAAGAACCTTGTTGGCACTATCGCAATGGCGCGTACCGATGCACCGCACTCTGCAACGGCACAGTTCTTCATTAACTTGGAAGACAATGATTTCCTAGACCACACTGCAACTACCAACCTAGGCTGGGGCTACGCCGTGTTTGGTAAAGTGACCGCGGGTATGGATGTCGTAAATCGCATCGCGAAAGTGAAAACGACCTCTAAGCTTGGTCACGATGATGTGCCATGCGATCCAATCATTATTGAGAAAGTGACAGTCAGCGAATAAGCCCATTCATCTCTTCGGAGAAGTCGTCGCTATAACGACAAAAGCGCCTAACGTCTGATGACTTAGGCGCTTTTTGTTTTTATGACTCAGCCGATTAGTTGGGCTTATAACGAAGTTATTGATAGAAAAGCTCAGCTTTGGCTCCAACCAAATCAAGCTCAGAGCCTTGAAAATCAGCCAGATATTCAGCAACAAGGTTGTACCCAACCCAATACCCCATGTATTTCGGCCAGCGGCTTTCATCGCTGCCAAGAAAGTAAGCGTCGAAGTTGTAATCTAAGCTGGTCAACTTGCCTTTCATCTCAGCGTAGAAAGGGCGCCAATCTTGATCTTTGATTTGCTCAAACAAGGTCGGAGTGACGCCGCCATTCACCTTACGTTCGAAGTGACAAGCTAACCCTTCCATAATTAGTACATCACCAAGTGCAACGCCACTTTCTCCCGCTCGCATACGGAACAGGTGATGCAACTCATGCGCAAACACCGCAGCTAGTTCTTTCTCAATAACGTTTTTAATATCAGTACGTTGAGTATCAAGCAGAATCTCTACACGATAGGCACTTAAGCAATAGCCACCAATCCCCGTCTGCGGTACGTCATTGCGATCAAACGGGCTAATGGTGAGGTCAATGTTACTCAAATCAAAGTAACTAGAAAGTTGTGAGCTCAGATCATCAAGTTTCTGATGCAAATACTCAGAGATTGGAGACAGTTCTCCCGTCGCATTTAACAGGGTTACGCGATAACTCATTTATCTTCCTTGATAATGTGGGTTAAGAGCAGCGAGTTTACAGTGTAAAGAGTGAGCAGTTCTAGCGATTACATTCCTTTGAATAAACTTTGAGATGCACGGCTCACAGGGAGCTTGTTTTCTCCAACGTGAACAAACATTCTGCCAGCAAAGTCTTTGTTTACTTTGTTAATTTTGCACACTTGCACCACGCTTGAACGGTGCACTTGCCAGAACTGTTCTGGGTTAAGCTGCCCTATCAACTCTTTCAACGATGTGCGAATCAAATACTCCTGCACTTTGCCTTGTCCTTGTTGGGCATACACAGAAACGTATTTTTCTTCCGCTTTGAAATACAACACATCAGACGTAGCAATCAGATGAATATCTTCCCCTTGCGTCGCTTTGATCCACTGAAGATATTGCGGCGTTTGTGGCGCAGATAATTGCTGCAACTGTTCTAACAGATTGCTCATCTGCACATTGCTGCTTTCTTGCTCTCGCTTAGCAAGGCGTGCTTTCACTCTTTCACACGTCGTCAGCAAGCGCTCATCCGAGATAGGCTTGAGCAAATAATCGGCGGCATTTTGCTCAAAAGCTTTGATGGCGTAATCATCGTACGCGGTGACAAATACAATCAAAGGTGGATTGGCGAGTTGATTGAGTTTTTGCGCTAATGTCATGCCATCCAAAACTGGCATACGAATATCAAGAAACGCAATGTCAGGTTGGCATTGCTCAATGGCTTGCAACGCTTGTTCACCATCGGCGACTTTAGCTATTACCTCTAACTCTGGCCACACTTCAGCTAGGCTTTTATCAAGATGACGCCTCAATAGCGGTTCATCATCAGCAATAATGGCAGTAAACCCTGTATTCATTCCTTTCTTCCTTGATTACGATTCCATCGGCCAGCTCAGGCGAACACAAACGCCACCCTGAGCAGACTCACTGATAGAGACCTCTCCTTGCCCTGCGAACAAAGCTTCAACTCGCTGCTTGAGATTACTTAGACCCACTCCAGAGCCCATGTGCCCACTAACGTGATTCAAGCCAACACCCGTGTCTCTGACTTCAATCAGCAAGTTCTGTTGTTTGCGCTTAATCAGCAAACAGACTTCACCGCCTTCTCGCTTCGGTTCAATACCATGGATGATGGCGTTTTCGATTAAAGGCTGGAGCATCATCGGCGGTAACTCGGTTCTGCCTAACCCCTCTTCCACCTCAATCTTGTAACTGAGTCGATCACCCAAACGAGTTTGTTGGATGCCTAAGTAAGCCTCAATTAACGCCGTTTCATTGTCTATGGTGGTGTGCTCTTCGCGTGAGCTTTTGAGCGTTGCACGCAGCAGCGCGGTTAACTGTTCTAGCATCAGCTTGGCTTTATCGACATCTTGCGACATGAGTGCACTGATATTCGCCAAGGTATTGAATAGGAAATGCGGTTCAATCTGGCTTTGCATCTGCTTAAGCTGACTCAGCAATAGCGCACGATCTTGCTCTGCTTTCTCGCGTTTGATGGCCTCTAACTCTCTTTGAGCGATTGCATGTTGCTCGCGTGAATAGAAATAGAAAAAGCACATGGCACTGAATAACAACCCCATGAGACCAACCGACAGCATACTTGAGATACCGAAGTATTCCCCAAGCCAAAGCTGAGCGTTCACCACACCAAACAATAGGCAAGCCGTCAGCGAAATAGCCACTTCCGCCAAACGAGGAATGGTAGGAAACAGGCGGTCGACAAGCCATGAGAAGAAGATAGCCGAATAGCCAAATCCAAAGCTAACCACCACATGAATGTAGAATGGACCGCCCCAAACCGAGAGCGTCATTGCTGCGATAAAGAGACAAAATGCCGTAGTCACTAATAAGCTACGCGGCCATCCACTTTTCACCACTGATTTTGCTGAACACATTTAGAATTTCCCTTTGATGTTAAATACAATCATATGCTTATCATTGATTTGTGCGTAAGCAGATTGGTCGTCTCCGGTTAAAAAGCGTGCGGCAACTTCCACTTCTACACTTTGATCGCCAGTATCAATCCATTGGTAGTTAAGCCACTGCGTGACAATCACACCACCATCTTGTGGCGACAGCATCACATCCAACGTGGGGGTTACATCACTTAGCCAGCCCATATCCGCTTTGCCGTTCCATGCAGCCCACGCTTCCACATCCCAACTCCAATGCAGCATTAGGTTATGCTGAACGATATTGGCATGCTGAAACCCTTGGGCGTAGCTTGTTGCAAGTAGAGACGTTTGGGGATTAATGGTTTCAGAGAGTAGTTCGCCACGCTCTATTGCTTGTAGCCATTCGCTTTTCGACCATGCTCGGCTGTCGTACCAATATTCGGCAATCACGTTGTGTCCGGCTTGGTTTGCCCAGTTCAATCCAATTAAGGCTTGGAATGCGTTGCCCTGCTTCTCAACCGAAACGGGTCGGTAAAGATCATCCTGCTGAAATTGATAGCCGACACTTTGCTTTTGCCACAGCATGGAACCGTTCATGGCGATGGATTCATCCCACACAGCAATGGCACTGGCTCCGAGTAAACCTCGGCGCACATCATCGTAATAACCAATAAGTTGATACTCGGTGTCACCCACCAGCGCATAACGACGAATACCAACACCTTGTTGCTCTGCGGCTTGATCCAGTGCACTTTGGTCTTGTTGCCCCCAGCTTGAATCCGTCGCAATCACCGTCCACTCGCCTTCCATATCGTAGTGTGAAAGTGAAAACACACCCGCACCTTCTTCTGCGACTAAGCCTACAGGGTTTTGTCGATACGGCTTAAACAGATCCAAAGGTCGGTAGCCATAGCCGACGCCCCAATCCACGCGCAACTTACCCAAACTCACATCAAGAGTGGTATCACCGACTTGCCACTCTCCTAGCCAAGCCAGCTCTCGAATCAGCAGTTGGTTATCAGCTTCACTCCACCAATCACTCTTTCCTTGTTGATTGAGGTACAAACCTTGTCTGTACAGAGCAAACAAGCCACTGAAGTTGTGATAATTCACCTGTACATCCAACAGTGCATTAAGTGAATCACGAGAACTGCCCTGCGCTTGCATAAATGCGCTATCACGCTGCTTGGCAGTTTCGTAGCTGACAGCCCAATCCCACTCAAAACTCAGCTCATCATTGGCAAAAACTGGGGCTGCTGTGCCCACACACAACGACGCAGCAATCAACAAACTGGTGCTTTTGTTAAGGTTAGGCTGGTGCGGTTTCATGTGACTTCCTTGCTCGTTTTCATCAATCTATTTACGGAGTTCAGGCTAAAGCTGAGTCGTATTGGCTTTAGGCAAATAGCTTGGGTTGTAGAACTTGTTATCCAGTTGCCAAGGCACGATTTCTTGGTACTCGATAACGGTTTTTTTGCTCGGCTGAATGCTATCAAGCAAGGTCATCTCACTGACGTAGTCTTCACCGTTGTCGGTTGCACGTCCGTATTGCGCTTGCTTGGCGAGTTTGCCAGAGCGCAAGTAAAGATCGGCTTTGATTGGAAACGCATCTTGCTCAGACAACCATAAATCGATCTTCTGATAACTCGCCCCTTTGGTTTTCGCGGTTAAGGCAAGGTGATAAGCCGCAACACTTTCCCCGTTCACCGAAACGGTTTCTGTCGCTTTCCATTCACCTTGATAATCTTGGCTCCACGTCAGCGTTGAGATGTCGCCGATAGACGCTTCACCAAGCAGCTTTTGCATTGGCGTAATGCGAATCGGACGGCGACTCTTAGGCATTTGTAGCCAATAGTTGTCGCCCATCATCAACATCTTTTGCCCTGCTTCAACCGCCGATTTGAATACCACCAGCGATTCACGATTTGGACGCGTGTACACGTGGTAAAGGCGGGTTTTATCTAACTCTTGGTCTTGATATAAGCGCACCAGAGACACCACTTTGGAGGAATCATCTTGCAAGCGGTAGCTGTCGGCTTTTTCAATCAATTGCGCAACTTGCTGTGCATCTAGCGCTGTTTCATTCGCACTGGCATTGATGCTTGCAACGCCAGTTACCGTCAGCAATGCAATTGGTAATAGTGATTTGAAATTAAACATAAATCAGTGCCTCCGTAATTGGCTTGTTCACCCCTTTGTGTGCCGAGAAAAACGCCGCAATCAAACAAATCATCAATACTGCGAATCCTGCGACAGCCACCAGCTCCCAAGAGAAGTAAATCGTCAATGGGTAACCTTCTGTGCGTCCTGGCGGTGGCGGCATTTGCACATCCACGACCATCAGTAAAATGGTGACTAGTGCAGTGAACAAGGCGCCGATTAAGCTGCCAATCACCGCAAGTAAGCCAGCTTCGCGCAAGAACCCAGCAATGATTTCGCGAGGGTAGCTACCAAGTGCTGACAAGGTGCCGATTTCACGGGTACGTTCGGTGACCGACATGGTCATGGTGTTGAACAGCGCGACAAAGACCACCAACGCCATCACTGCACCCATGATGCCGAAGATGCGGTCGTACAAATCTTTCACTTTGAGATAGAAGAACGCACGTTCTTGCCAAGGCGTGATCTCAATATCTTGATCGCCCAAGTTCTGCTTTTGCTTACTAAGAACCGAAGCTACTTGTTGCTCGACTTGGTTAGTTAAACTGGTATCGAACAGGAAGACAGATAACGCACTGACTTTGTCTGAACCGAGCAACGATTGCGCGCTGTTGATGTGTATGTAAAGTTGGCGTTTATCAAGCTCAGGCACGCCAGTTGAGTAGATGCCACGTACTTTGAAGTCATACGCATTCAATGCACCGTCGGTTGTGGTCGCCAGCAAGGTGATCCAATCGCCAACGTGCACGCTTAAGTTGTTCGCCAAATCAACGCCAAGCATCACTTCCGGCTCTGCTGGGTCATAACGCGATGCATGAATGTTGGACAGCGTTTGCCCTTCGCGCACATCTAAAAATGGTCCTTTCATATCGAATTCACGTTCGTTCACGCCAATGCCGATAAAGATCGATGATTTGTTACCGTTGGAAATCAAACCACTGAACTCAACTCGTGGTTGCACACCTCGCACTTCATTCAACCCAATCAATTGCTTGGTGATATCGTCGGCGTGAGTTAAACCGTTACTCAGTGGCATCTCTTCTTCTTTAGCGAAGTAACCCGGTGTGGTTAACGTCAGATGCCCCGTGTCACGCGCTGTCGACTCTTTCAAACTGTCGTAGGTGTACAGGCCAAAGCCACCTGCACTGGTTAATGCAAACACGGCAATGGCGATGATCAGCATCGACAATAAACTGCGGCGGCGATTGCGTTGCAGGTTCAACCAAGCAAGGCGAACCGAAACAGGAATTAGCTTGCCCATGAAACCTCCTCCACACTTGCGTGCGTTTGGGTAATTTTGCCGTCCACCAACTCAATGGTGCGGTCACAGCGGGATGCCATACGAGGGTCGTGTGTAGCGACGATAAAAGTGGTGCCAAGCTCGTGTCCAAGCCCTTTCATAATGTCGATGACCTTGTTGGCAGTTTGGCTATCAAGACTTGCGGTTGGCTCATCAGCAATCACCAACGCTGGTTTGTGCACTAACGCACGAGCAATTGCCACGCGTTGCTGCTGACCGCCAGATAGGTTATCGGGCATGTGATGAATAAACTCACCCAAGCCAACGTGTTCTAGCATTTGTGTGGCGAGCTCGGTTTGTTCTGCTTTTGAAAAACCGTTGAGGTGTAGCGGATAAGCCACGTTCTCTAACGCTGTCATCACGGGGACAAGATTGAATTTTTGGAACACAAAACCAAGCTTTTCACGGCGCATTTTCGCCGCCTGCATTTGTCCGGTTGGGTATGGGCTGCCTGCAAATGTCACCTGACCTTGGTATTGAGTATCCAGCATGCCAAGTACGTTAAGTAAGGTACTTTTGCCAGAACCAGACGGCCCGCACAATGCCACCATTTCGCCGGCAAATACTTCACCAGAAACGTCTCGCAATGCACGCACCGTTTGGCTGCCAAGGGCGTAATCGCGGCTAAGTTGATTAAAAACGATCATGACGCCTCCCTAATACTTGGCTAGCAGCGCTTTCGCGGTTTGCGTTTCTAGATTGCTGTCGCCCAATTGCTCCATTTGCGCTAACCATGTTTTGGCTTGTTGAACATCTTCAGCACGCAGTGCTGCTTCAATGGCGTAGCGATAAATCCAAGACGTTGCCGCAAAAGGTTGCTGGCTAAAACTCGGCTCATCGAGCAGAGAAAGGTACAGCTCGTAGCCACGCTCAAAGTGATTGAACATGTCAGGTAGAGAAGTAAAAGTGGTGGCTGCCATGGCAGTGGCTAATTGATATTCCGGCAAGCCTTGTAAGCGTTGTTGCTCTTGTAGCGGCACTGGTTGATTCGCCATTAAATCCAAACCTTTTTGGATTGTGGCAAGACCGCGCTCGGTGAACTTCATCTTGTTCCAAGGCATAAACGCCTCACGACCTTGCAACGTCTCCGCACTACCTAAGTAAACCAAGGTCACCGGCGTTGCGCCTTGCTCTTCGAGTTGTTTGGATAATTCGCCGTAAACGGTATCAACTAAGCCAGAGTCACCCTGCGCCGCTTGGTTGAATTGACTGAGTGTGCGCTCGCTTGGGTTAGCCAGAGCCAGATTGCTGCTGAGTGCAAATGCGACGATAAAGGTACTTGCCAGTTTAAGAGCTTTGATTGAGCGAAATTGAGAAACCATCATGTACTGTCCTTAGTTGAACGTGATTTGATGGTTTCAGATTAAGGGAGAAGGTCGCACGCTGCTTTTGCATGCGACCAATGGCAGTTATGCGGAGTGAATGGTATTGAGAGAGGATGAATGACATTCACTTAAACAGAAAATACAATTCCGCTCATTCGTAACTCTACATTTTTACGGCAGTCACAATAAAAACACTGGCTTAAAATCTGAGGCTAGTGTATTTATCCATCCCACAGCTACCCATAACAGACGTGTCGCACTCTCCTTTCTTACACACCTTTGCATGGTGTCTGTTGTTTCCAAATCGAGATTCTTAGCATCGGAATAGTTTGAACTCTTCGAGTTTTAGTTGTTTTCGCACTCAAAATAGGTGCGTTATTAGGTCGTTGAAAATGAATAAGCGTTATTTCCCAAGAGTTGATTTGCCACTACTCATGGCGATCATTCCGATCATGCTGTTAAGTTCGCTCACTCTCTGGAGTGCCAGTAGCTTTAATGAGGCGATGCTCTTCAAACATTTGGCGCGCTGCGGACTGACATTAGTTTGCATCTTGGCCATGTCCTCGATTCCAGCGTCCAGCTATCAGCGCTCAGCTCCATATCTCTACATTATTGCGGTTGCTCTGCTACTTGCTGTCGCTTTATTTGGTGATAGCACCAATGGCTCTCAACGTTGGCTCGATATCGGCTTCTTCCGCTTTCAACCGTCTGAGCTAATCAAGCTTTCCATTCCAATCATGATCGCCTGGATGCTTCATATTGAAGGAGGTCGACCAGACAGTCGGAAAATTGCGTTTTGCTTACTTATTACAATGATTCCTGCCGGGTTAATCGCGCTACAACCGGATTTAGACGGTGCAGTTTTTACTATCATTTATGCATTGTTCGTTTTGTTTTTGGCTGGCATGAGCTGGAAAATAATCTGCGGGTTTATTGCGAGCATTTTAACGTTAGCACCTATTTTATGGTTCTTCGTTATGGAAACCTATCAAAAGAGCCGTGTAACACAGTTCTTGCACCCTGAGTCCGATCCACTGGGTTCGGGTTACCAAATCATCCAATCTTTGATTGCGATTGGCTCAGGCGGTATGAAAGGCAAAGGTTGGATGAATGCAACGCAGGGAACACTTGGCTTTATTCCAGAAAGTCATACGGACTTTATTTTTTCGACCTATGCAGAAGAATGGGGCTTTGTTGGCAGTTTAGTCTTACTCGCATTGTACTTGTTTATTACTGCACGCGTTATGTTGCTTGCATGTCAGTCTGACCACTTTTTTAGTCGGCTGGTAAGTGGCGCATTAGCGATGAGCTTTTTTCTGTATGCTTTTATCAATACGGGCATGGTGAGTGGCTTGTTGCCAGTAATGGGTAGCCCACTTCCCTTCTTTAGCTATGGCGGCACGGCGATGCTAACTCAAGGTATCTGTTTTGGTGTAATCATGTCGCTGTGTTATTCCAAATATCGTAACGCATAGCTCTGCTTGAGAAAAAGCGATCAAAAAAGGCTTCCCTAAGGAAGCCTTTTTACAACGATATGAGCGAATTAATTACAGCTCTGCGTTGTGGTAAACCTGCTGAACATCATCACAGTCATCTAGAAGATCTAGGAATTTCTGGAACTTCTCAGCATCTTCACCCGATACAGGCGTATGAGTTTGCGGAACGAATGTGATTTCTTCAACATCGATCGTTAGATCTGGGAATGCACCGTTAAGCGCAGTTTTTGTTTTGAAGAATTCTGTGTGAGGTGCGAATACAGTGATAACACCGTCTTCTAGCTCAACGTCAGTAACGTCTACATCTTCCATCATTAGCGTTTCTAGGATGATTTCATCATCGTCGCCTTTGAACTGGAATACCGCTTGGTGATCGAACATGTGAGAAACCGAGCCCTCAACACCAATTTTCGCACCGACTTTCACAAAGCATTGGCGTACATCTTGGAAAGTACGGTTGCCGTTGTCTGTTAGACAGTCAACGATAACGCTAGTACCGCCAGGGCCGAAGCCTTCGTAACGTGCTGGAGTGTAGTCTTCACCACCGCCACCGTTCGCTTTGTCGATCGCTTTATCGATAACGTGCGCAGGAACTTGGTCTTTTTTCGCTTTTGCGATCAGGTGTTTCAAAGACAAGTTCATGTCTGGATCACCACCACCGTTTTTCGCGCACATGTAAATTTCTTTACCGTATTTGGAATAAACTTTAATTTTCGCGCCTGCAGTTTTCGCCATAGAGGCTTTGCGCACTTCAAAACTTCTTCCCATCGGGATGTCTCTCTAAATTCAAATTTAATGCGAAGGATTTTAGCAAAAAGCGAAACCTTTTCAATTTCGCTTAGCAAAGGAATAGGGAGGTTACCTCATTCGTCACATTGGATTGAACCATTGCCACGGTTCGCGTTAAGCGACACCCATTACTCGTTTGTACTTTTCGACCGATTGCTGGAAAAACGCCTTTTCATCAGCATCGTTAATCTTGGACAACTGTTCTTCTATTGCTTCAGGACCAGATTTGGCCTCTCTGAGCTTCCAAACCAAAAACGACGCCTGCTTATCCAGTTCGATTTTGTTTTTTTCGTCAGGCGGCAATAGGGATAGATTAAACGACATTCACAGCCTCAAGGTACTTTAAATACTAGCCGGGCACTATATCACACAGAGTTACAATTACAGAATAGAAACGCACTTAACTTGATCGATTTCAAGTTAACTATTTAGGCACAGCGCTGATTTTCAGTGCTTTTGGTAAATGCTGTTCGAATATTTGTTGTAATCGAGTCTTGGTAACGGGTTTAGCCACGAACTCGTTCATCCCAACATCGAAGCAATGTTGCTGATCCTCTTTAATGACATTGGCACTTAGCGCAATAATTGGAACGTGTTTCCCCCACTCTCCCATTTTTCGAATTCGCTCCGTAGCAATAAACCCATCCATCACAGGCATTTGGCAGTCCATAAAAATCAAATCGAAAGGCTGCTGATCACACAGCTGCAATGCTTCTTCGCCATGGTTGGCGACACTCACTCGCACACCCAGTTTTTCTAACATGATGCGAACTACCTTCTGATTGACGATGGTATCTTCAACAACCAATACCCAAGGTTTATCATTATCTTGAGGGCTGATTTCGTTGTCTTCCGCTTTCGGGAAATCTAATACATTAAGTTGGTCGGTATAGGTCGATTGCGCATTTATTACAGCAACAGGAATCGAAAATTCAAAACAGCTTCCCAGCCCAAGCTCACTTGTTAGTTGTATTTCCCCTCCCATCAAGTTAACCAACTGTGCAGCTATCGCCAAACCAAGCCCTGTCCCACCATACTTTCTGGTGGTACTACCATCAGCTTGTTGGAAGCGTTCGAAGATTGCTTGTTGGTGCTCTTTCGCAATACCAATACCAGAATCCACAACTCGAAACCGGATATGAGCGGTCTCTCCATCAAGTCGAGACAACGCTACAAGAAGCTTCACATGGCCGCGCTCGGTAAATTTAATCGCGTTGCTCAACAAATTGTTCAGAACTTGTTTCAATCGTGTGGCATCACCTTGCACTTCGATTGGCAAGTGAGGATCAATATTGCTGAGCAGCTGTAAGTTTTTCTGCTTGGCTTTGACACTATGTAAACTGATGACATCGTCAAGTAGCTCGCGAAGATCATAGCTCGTGTATTCCAGCTCTACTTTGCCAGCTTCAACTTTAGAGAAGTCCAAAATGTCGTCGATGATCGTCATTAGTGAGTGAGAAGAACTGTCAATGATCTCTACAAACTCTTTTTGCTGGGGATCGAGGTCGGTGTCATTGAGCAACGACGACACACCAATAATGCCATTCATCGGTGTGCGGATCTCATGACTCATAGTGGCAAGAAACTCACTTTTCTTACGATTAGCGACTTCTGCCCTATCGCGTTCAGCCTCTAACTCAGTCTGGTGCTCTTTCACTTTCTCAACACTTCGGTTGTATTTCTCTGCCAAAACACTCACTTCATCAAAGCACCATCGTTTAGGGAGAGTCACTTTACTCGGCACTGTACCGCCACGAAAATCGCTCACCGCACCAGACAGCAATTGTAACGGATTGACCAACAAGCGAAACGCCACCCAAAGAACACCAATGATGAGGACAAGAATTTTGATCGCTTCTGTCGTAAGTAGAAAAAAGAACTGCTGCCAAAGATCTTCATATATCGCGCTAAGATCCGATTGAACCGTTAATATCGCGAGATCATACGTTTTATCGCCGACCCGATACTGCATCGGCCAGCTTCTCTCGACAACATCCTCAGAAAGCGCCGAACCTAATTCAATGATAACTTCGTCTTCACTAGCAATACGTAAGTAGTCCACCGAGGGCATACGCATTGCACCTTGAGCTTGTGTCAACAACAGCTCCCTATCCTCTACCCACAAACTCGCAGAAAAGCTCGATAAATAGCTAGACTCAACCTGCTTTAATTCAACATCTAAATGGGCTAAATCTTCGTGAAAAACTCGATATAAGCTCACTGTAGAAATGATGACCGTAAAGATTAAACTCAACGTTAATACCGCCAACATAAGTTGGTTGCCGATACTAAAACGACGTTGAGATCGCTCTTTTTCATCCATATGAAACCGCTCCGATAAACTTGCGCTACTCTAAATATAGCTACGCACAAATAATAATCGAGGATACGATGAAAAGACTTCTACTTAGATTGGCTTTTAGCTTAATTGTTGTAAGTTCTCATGTGACCGCAAATCAAGTGAACTATTACGTCATTGCTGAACAAGCTCGACCATTTCAAATTGAACAACAGGGACAAATGCACTCCGGAATTGTGACCGATATCGTCAGCGCTATCTTCGCGGAGTCGGATTACCAAGTGAATTATCATACTTATCCATTTAAACGTATGATTTCCATATTGGAAGAAGGCGCTGAGCCAAACTGGTTAACTTATGGCAGCCCGAACTGGGGCAAGGTGCAATCGGAAAATTTATCTGAGGAGCCCATTTACACTGTAAAACATGTACTGGTGTCGAGTAGCGAGAAGCCTTTAGAATTCAAAAATATGGATACCATGCATGGTCGTTCTATTGTATTACTGCTGGGGTTTGATTATCCAAATTTAACACCGTTCTTTGAAAATGGCAGTGTCAATGAAATGCGCGTGAAAGACTACAACGCCGCATACCGAGTGATAAGCCGAACCCCTGGAGATACAGCTTTTGTCGAGATGGAATCCCGAGTCCTTTACAACTTAAAGCGACTCAATTTGCCGTTAGAGAATTTTCAGATACAGCCTTTCAGCTCGGTTATTCCTGACTACTCAATCTACCTGGCTTTTTCACCTCAAATGCAACCAGAAACTCAAAATTACATCAATACACGACTCGTTGAATTAAAAGCCTCAGGGGAAATTGATGAAATCATTCAAAAGTATCAATGAATCAACTCATTAACAAAAACGCCAACGATGATACGTTGGCGTTTTTGTTTCTGTAAAATCTGTAGCACTTACTTAGTGTGGTTAACAAACTTAGGATCAAACATGTGCCCCAATTTACTCGCCTTGGTTTGCAGGTAATGTTGATTACTTGGGTTATTCCCTTCTTGTAATGGCACTCGTTCAATGACGTTAATATCAACCGCTTTTAAGGCGGCGAGCTTGCGTGGGTTATTCGTCATTAGACGCACAGCGTCAATCCCCAAATGCTCTAGCATTCCTTTACAGAACGCGTAATCACGCATATCAGCGGCAAAACCTAAACGCTCATTTGCTTCCACGGTATCTGCGCCATCATCTTGTAAGTGATAGGCACGAATTTTATTAATCAAGCCGATTCCACGCCCTTCTTGACGTAAATAAAGCAGCACGCCACATCCCTCTTTGACGATGTTTTGTAGCGCTCTATTAAGCTGAAAACCACAGTCACAACGCGTGCTAAATAGAGCATCTCCGGTAAGACACTCCGAATGCAACCGAATAAGTGGAGCTGCACTTTTTGTTGGCTCACCATAGACCAGAGCAAGATGCTCTTTATTTGTCGCGGCTTCAATAAAGCCGTACATCATAAATGTGCCCCACTGGGTGGGCAATTTGGCTTTATCGATAAACTTCACGAGATTGTAAGGCTCAACATGTCTCAGCTCTGCCCGCACATTCATCAGAATCTCTCCTAGATGATTTTCTCCTTTACCATCTCCCCCGTCTCCCCAAAAGGCATCTTTATGAGAATGCTCTGTTAGGCAAGCGTTACCCGTTCTCATTAATTGCTGCGCTAATGGTGGATTTTGTAGAAACTTTTCCCTAACGATGAAAGCCATAACAGCCAACTTTATATCGTCCCAATCGCTTCTGACAAAGTGTTCGTATTTGCGGCTTAAAGCAAACGCTTCGTCAGGGGTGCTTGCGTGCTGAATTTTACTTTGCAACTGAGCATCGAGAAACTTTTGGGCTTGGTAATAATGTTCGCTGGTGGGCCAAGTTTGGGAGGAGATATTGACTGGGGCATGGCAAAAATTTGAGAGAAAACCGTGGGGCTCATCGGGCTCATAAAAAAGGATTTGATCAACCATACTTGCGCTCCTTGCTTTGTGGTTGCGATAATCAACAAAAAGCATATCGCTACTGATATATCTAGTAACACAAGGTCAGATTGTCAAACTTCTTCGGGACGGGACATGAGTGTGAAACTCGTGCTTTTGAGGCGCAAGACAGATAAATGGAGAGTTTGAATAAGAGAGTAATAGAGTGAAAAAATAAAAAGGGCAGTCCGTCGACTACCCTATGGGTTGCTAAACCAACCTGAGGCGATCAGTGTATCAAGCCAAGCTCCCTTGCTTCTTCAATGGTCAACCCACTTTCACGGATCTCACGTAACGCTTCAATGCGTCTTCTGGCTTCTGCTGATTTCACTGTTTTCTCTGGCTTCACAACGGTTTCCTCATCAGGTAATTCCCATTTGTGAGCGATGTTGGTCATCTCGTCATGGTCGATAGAATTAATGGACATATTTCCTCCGAACACACCATGTTTTCGATGCGTAATCTATAGCAAAACCGGAACAAGGTGGTAAGAAAAACTGTAGGGAAATGTGACCCCTCCCGCCCTTTCGTTAACTCCTTAATAGATTCATCATTTAAGTTTTGCCAAGGGACAAATTTACGATTAAATTTGAGTAATTCCCCCTACGAAAAGTGTGCTGATCTAGCTCTCAATTCTGCTCTTCTTTAGTTTTATCAACGACGCATTACACCACTTCCTGTTTCACCTAACTTTCGAGTCACTTCACTGATTCATGGTTTGATACTTTCTAAAAACCGCCACACCTGATAATGATAATAATTATCTTTTAGATTAGTTAGGTGTTTATATGGATGGTATTAACTTAAGTCATGCATACCACAATGACCCGGTCATCCAGATCCGAGATTTGTGCGTCGATTACATCACTGATAATGGTGATTTTAATGCGGTAAAGTCCATCAGCTTTGATATCGGCAAAGGCGAAGTATTTGGTCTTGCCGGTGAATCTGGATGTGGTAAAAGCACAATCGCATTCTCAATAAATCGTCTTCATAAGCCGCCAGCGTACATTTCTGGCGGTAAAATATGGTTTGATGGCAAGGATATCCTTAGTATCTCAGACTCTGAGCTGACCGCTCTAAGGTGGAGTGAAATCGCCATGGTGTTCCAGAGCGCGATGAACTCACTCAACCCTGTCTTAACGATACAAGAGCAATTTGCAGATGTGTTACGACACCATCAAGGCCTCACTAACGCTCAAGCAAAAGATAGAGCAGAAAAGTTGTTGGACTTGGTCAATATTCCTCGAGAACGCTTAGCAGAATATCCTCATCAATTTTCAGGAGGAATGCGTCAGCGGTTGGTGATAGCCATTGCTTTGTCTCTAAATCCAAAACTGATCATTATGGATGAGCCCACAACAGCATTAGATGTAGTGGTACAGCGAGAAATTTTACAGCAAATTTATCAGCTTAGAGATGAGTTCGGTTTTTCAGTCCTCTTTATCACTCATGACCTGGCACTCATGAGCCAACTATGTGATCGAATTGCAATCATGCGTCACGGAGAAATCGTCGAAGTCAATCGAGCATACGATATACGCAATCATCCTCAACACCCCTACACGCAAAAGCTATGGGCTTCTTTCCCAAACATCCATGACGTCCACAAACAACCAGAGTTACAAGGAGCGTAACCATGAGCCAGCCTATCATCCAAATGAAAAATGTGATTAAAGAATTCAAAGTGGGCGGTGGTTTAGCGAAAGAGGAAACCTTTCGTGCGCTTCAAGGAGTGACTTTTGATCTGTACGCAGGAAAAACCTTGGCTTTGGTTGGAGAGTCAGGCTGCGGTAAGAGTACTTGCGCTCGTTTAATAACCAAAGTCTATCCAGCAACGCAAGGCGAGATCCTTTTCAATGGCACTGACATAAATGAGATCACGTCACGATCGGCTCTACAAGAATATCGCAGTAAAGTACAAATGGTGTTTCAAGATCCGTTTGGCTCTCTCAATCCAACTCATACCATTCGCCATCACCTAACACGTCCTTTAAAAATTCATAAACAAGTCAAAAACGCGCGCGACATCCCAGCCCGCTTGGAAGAGCTCCTAAAGCTGGTGGAACTACCTGAAGAGACATTGAATAAGTTCCCTCACGAACTCAGTGGTGGGCAACGTCAGCGAGTAAACTTAGCAAGGGCTTTAGCGGTAGGTTCGCAAATCATTCTTGCAGATGAGCCTACGTCTATGCTGGATGTTTCTATTCGCTTGGGAGTGTTGAATTTAATGCAACGAATGAAGCAAGAGCTGGGAATTGGTTTTTTATACATCACTCATGATCTGGCGACTGCGCACTACATCGCGGAAGAAACCGCAGTAATGTACAAAGGGCAAATCGTTGAATGGGGCGACACTCATTCAATACTTAAGAATCCGCAGCATCCTTATACTAAGCTGTTGATTTCTGCCGTTCCTGATCCTGACTTACCTTTTGGTAACTTAGTGAAAAATGAGCCAAACTATTCGATAGATGCCGATGAAATTCGTCAACGTAGCAGCATAATTGTCGACGAATTTGATCAAATAGGGCCAAATCACTATGTAAAACAATGGACTGAGGCAGCGTAATGGATTTGAGTACTTGGCAAGATCAAATCGCCATGTGGTACGAACAGCGGAAACATGATCAAGTAGAAAAATTGGAAACGATCTTATATCAGGTGCCTGATGACGTGTTTGGACCCGAATTGAGTGATCTTCAAAGTAAAGCGATTGCTTGCTGGTTGGATGGATGTTTACGCGTGTTTCAACATGCAAGGTACCAAGACCCTCAGAAAGCATATCAAACCTTGCTTTATACGAGTGCAAAGCTTGAACAAGCAGCATGCCAAGTCTCGACTGATATTCTGATCAAAGATTGGTGTTTGAGACGACTTCAGCATCTCACCGTTGTGGCGTTAGAGTTTTGTAATCAGCAGTGTGATCAAAACAAGTGGCAGGAACAAGCCCATAGCTTAATCGAATCACATGTTGCGTTGATGCGTTCATTACACTGGAATGAATCCAAGAAGCATGATCAAGGTTTACCTCATTAGTCCGGAAAAATGATCAAGGCTTAATTAGCGGAATTTTAGGCAAAAAAAAGCGAGTTTCCTGAGGAGAAACTCGCGAAGTCTATTCAGAATGAATGTAACAATATGAGCCAATCTATTAATCATCAGAAAGGACAAAAGGTTGTCTATTCGGGATAAATAGTAGTATTAGGCTTGGCTTCTAATGTCAGTGGTTTGTAAGAGTTAAGTCTGTTTTTTATCATCGAAAGACATTGTTACATTTCAAACCGATACATCACACCTATAGCTTGATACACATCAAGCGACACTTTTAAATCGCCATTTCATCCAAGGCACGAAATACAATTTCATCCATGTGACCATCGAAGATTTGACGACAAACTTTCCGACGCACCGCTAACCCCGCAATCAAGCGCTCGATGGTAAGATGCTTAACATCGTTCTGGGTGTTAAACAGCTCGACGGTTTTACTTAATGTCTCATAAGGAATCGGCTCATCCCCTACCCTTAGCCAATCGAGCTTCTCTATGTAATCTGAGCACTCTTCTTTGATTGAGGCATAGGAGTGCCCTGTCATCGCAGACAAAGCCGTTATACTGCGTTCTAGAGCCTCTGGTGAGGTATATTTAGATAGAGTAATGGTGATCTCATCAGCATTGATCTCTACCAAATGTTTTCTTTGCTTCACGCGTCGCCCTAAATTTCCTCTTGGAGACGGTGCTTTGCGTTGAATGGGCTCAAATTCGCCGTCTATGATGCCTGAGAGCTCCTCAAGCTGTTGTCGGGTTACCATCTCATTACGAAGTGGATTTGGCAGCGTAGGCGCCATGTTACGCTTTCCTGCGTTGGTCGTTCGCGCTCGCGAGTAACGTAAGACCTCTTCGACATCACATTTGATGTCGATCTGGTAGTCCATCACTTTGTCATTTTCGATCATGGTTTCGATCGTCAGGTGATAACCCCACAAATTAACGACGAATAGATCATCATTCCCTTTTCCATCAGACAAACGCTTTAGTTCTCGGATCAGATCCATGGAGAAACGTCGCCATTCAATGTTACGTGCAAGTTTCTGGTTTAACTCACTCAGTAGCATGCAATCCGTGTGACGACGAACCATGCGACTACGGAAGAAAGAGTACAGTTGAAACACCAAAGTATGTTGTTTCAAGATCTCTGGCGGAAACAAGAAGAAATAATCGCGTGTTAACAGCTCTTCATAAAACGAAGGTTCCCAAACTAAAATATATAAGTTTGGCTTGATACGAATTTCACCATCGCTTCCCTCCACAGGTGCCTCTTCAGAGGCCGTGATGGTTCGAGCAAGAAAACGAAAACGATCACTTTTGAAGCCCTCTGGCATGTTTTCACTTAGCCAACGTCCAGTAAGTTCATGGAGCTGAAAATCAGTGAATTCAATGCGATCAATGCTATCGCGAATGGAATCACGAGCTGGGCCACTGTCTTTTTTGCCTCTGAGCGACAAAATATCAGTGATGTATAGCGGCGTTTTGTTTGGTACGTGAGCCGCATCAAGCTGATACTGATCTTTGTGATGATCATGATATTGAACCGTTAACGTGAAGAGAGCGAACAGGGTCATGAGATCATCCACAGTCATGATATTTTTGGATGATCGCGTCTCGATAACGGCTTTTGTGCCAGAGATCGACACCATGGATTTCTGATAACTTTTTCGAGTTCTTGGTGGCGCAAGTGCTTGGTCAATGATCCCAGCCCAATTTGTTGGAGATACAACAAATTGATCGGCTTCATCTTTCATCGTGGGAGGTGTGTTTAACCCGTGCTCATTCAACAAACGTTTGTTTACTTGAGTCTGAGCCAATGCTTTCGAACGTTTTTGTTTCTCGTTCTGGCGAACTTTGTCGGTAACAAGACTTGTTGCTCCCAATACAGATATAAGCTGATTTGGATTCACAAATTTATGTAGCATCGTTTTACCAGCAAGTCCCTCTTCAAAACGCACTGGTGTTTGAGTAAATAAACCAATATTTACTGCTGCGCGCAAACGTTGTTGCAGAGCTGCACGTGTAAGTTGCCCATCTGTTGCTTCAACAATCTCTGTGGTTGAAACCAAACCATCCTTGCTGCTGAAGCCTCGTAATGAGATCAGATTAAGCAACTCTAAGATGCTTTTGGTCACCCCTTTGAAATGTTGGTACTGCTCTACCCAATCCGCAGAGGATTCATGTACCTCAAAAAGATGGCCATCTTTGTGGCTTCTCGGTGCTTTAATCAGAATTTTTTCATCAGCCGTCATTTTAGATCCAGATCACACTAGCCGTAGTTGTGCTATGGTTCCGAAGAATAAAGAAAAACAGATCATAAATAAAGAAAAAAGATTGTTTTTTAAATAACTGATCTTTTTGATTAATCTGATCTTAATTGATTATATGATCTAATGATCTGGCTTGAAATTTCTCGCTAAGCTTTTGTTCTATAAGACTATTATTTCCATGTGTTTCGGAACTATGATCATAAGAAATCTGAAAGTATGATCAACAATAACCTGAAAGCATGATCATATTTATTCGTAAGCATGATCATTAAGGTTATGAAAAGATGATCAAAAGAGTCTTGAAACGATGATCATGATGTTTTTACAGGTTATCCACAGATGCAGTATTTAATAATGATCTTCACGATGATTATATTGTGCATTGGTGATGTTATTTATACTCGGATCGATGATCAAGAGCCAATATATCTATCGTTCTGGCGCCCATATTGATGAGATATCACTCATCTGATTAAAATACATTCAAGTCGCTCATATTTAGAAGTAAATCCTAGTCTCTGCTTATTTACAGGAAGCATGATCATGAGAGCGTGATTTATCATAGCAACTTGAGCAATTTCATTGTTCCGGCTTCTATAACGTCAATTTCTGCTCAATCCCCCATTCTGTCTGCACTCAACCGTAAATCAGAGAAGAAAACTCATGCTTCCGAGAGATTCTAAGGCTTGATCATATTTCCGATTAATGGATCTTATTTTATTTGCGTGTTTACACCGTACTCTGCTCTATTTTTCCATGATCATGCTTTCGGATTTGCTTATTAACACGGAAGCATGATCATAAGCATACCTTGATCATACTTCCATAGATGTTTCGCTGGAACTGCCCTATTTTGCTCGGAGACATGATCAAGGTGTTCAGGTCTTTATTGTTCCGATATTACTTACTATTTTTCGTTTAAATTAGGTTGGTCTAACATAATCCGTAATTTAGCTTAAGATTATAATCGTTCCGGTAGAAAATTGATTTACATTGTAAATGAGTGACGCTGTAACACTTTTTATTTTTAAGTTTAGGTGTCCACTTATGAGAAGATTATTTGATTAAAAATAGTTATCTTTTTGACCATAAATCATAAAAGCGTCGATTTGGGTGTTTTTTTATGTGATGGTAATTCAAAATGTTCGTGCACCTTTTTGTTGTTTTTGGTCTTTACTGCTGTACAATTGCAATTATAAATCCTTCCAACGGAATTTGGCATGAAAAGAGAAAAAACGATTGAAAACCTTCTTGAGTTAGCGGAGCTGACTCAGCAGGTTCAAGCTGACCGTATTGAAATTGTTTTAGAAGAGCGAAGCGATAACTACTTCCCACCAATGTCGAAAGCGATGATGGAAACCCGTTCTGGTCTAACTCGCCGTAAGCTCGACGACGCGATTGGTAAAATGGAAGCCGCTGGGCATCAATTTACTAAAAACAACGCGAATCATTATTCAATTACGTTAGAAGAAGCACACATGCTCATGGATGCGGCTGAAGTGCCTAAATTTCATGAGCGTAAAAAGAATTCAGGTAACAAACCTTGGATTATTAATGTGCAGAACCAAAAGGGCGGTACAGGTAAATCAATGACCGCGGTTCATTTAGCGGCATGTTTAGCGCTAAATTTGGATAAACGATACCGTATTTGTTTAATCGACTTAGACCCACAAGGCTCGCTACGTTTATTCCTCAACCCGCAAATCAGCATGGCAGAGCATGATAATATCTATTCTGCGGTAGACATTATGTTGGGTAACGTGCCTGATGGTGTGGAAATTGACAGTGAATTTTTACGTAAAAACGTATTGCTGCCAACGCAATATCCGAACTTAAAGTCGATTTCAGCGTTTCCAGAAGACGCGATGTTTAATGCGGAAGCATGGCAAACGCTATCTGAAGACCCATCACTCGATATCGTCCGTCTGCTGAAAGAGCAACTGATTGATAAAATTGCTGATGACTTCGATATCATTATGATTGATACCGGTCCACACGTTGACCCATTAGTATGGAATGCGATGTATGCATCAAATGCCTTGCTAATTCCTTGTGCGGCTAAGCGTCTGGACTGGGCTTCAACAGTAAACTTCTTCCAGCATTTGCCTACGGTATATGAAATGTTCCCGGAGGACTGGAATGGTCTTGAGTTTGTTCGCTTGATGCCAACCATGTTTGAGGACGACAATAAGAAGCAAGTTTCTGTTTTAACTGAAATGAACTATCTTCTAGGTGACCAAGTTATGATGGCTACTATTCCTCGTAGCCGTGCGTTTGAAACCTGTGCCGATACCTACAGCACAGTATTTGATCTGACAGTAAGCGATTTTGAAGGCGGTAAGAAGACACTAGCTACCGCGCAAGACGCTGTTCATAAAAGCGCACTGGAATTAGAGCGTGTGCTGCACTCTAATTGGCCGTCATTGAATCAGGGGTAATAAGTAAATGGCTTTGAAAACGTCTGAATTAAACGCGAAATTATTTGGCAAAACGAATAAGCGTCGTGTTGTGACTCCGCAAGAGGCGCAAACTGCGGCAAAAGAGAAAGCTCAAACGATTGAACTAGCAGTTGCAGGTGAAAATATTGTTCAGTTTGAACTTGTGCGTATTCCTGCAAATAAAGTTGCGACAGAAACAACAGTATTTGTTGATAACGCTCGTGAGCAATCGTTCTTAAACGAACATGCTTTATCTGATGTTTTAGTCACACTCAAAGAGCGTGGCCAACAATATCCAGCAGTGGGTCGTAGAACTGAAGATGGCAAGATTGAAGTTTTAGATGGTAGCCGTCGTCGCATGTCTTGTATCCTCGCTGAACAAGACTTTTTGGTTTATGTTGCTGACAACATTAATACTGACCATGCTAAGTTTTTGTCTGATGTGGCAAATGCTCACAAGCCGCTCTCTTTATATGAAAAAGGGAAAGAGATGCAGGCTAAGCTTGATAGTGGTGAAGCTGAGGATCAGAAAGCATTGGCAAAAATGTTCCAGTGCAGTGAAGCGTTGGTAAGTGGCGCTTTAAAAGCCGCAGCATTACCGTTAGAACTGCTTCAAGCGTATCCGAATGTTGGCGATCTCGGTCGCCCAACAATCGTGAAACTGCACAAACAGTTTTCAACGCTAACGCCAGAGCAGCAGCAAGAGCTGTTAGATAAATGTCGCTCTAGCGAAGGGTTTTTATGGCAGCGAAGCACTGCTCAAGGCGTTGCTCGTCTGACAAAAGAAGTCACGGAAAGCATCGAAAATTGGATTACTGAACTTGCACCAGCAAAACCTGGTAAGAAGACGGAAAAAGTCGACTTAGTTAAAGGTCGAGCAAGCTATAGCCGAAAAGGTAGCAGCCTGGCGTTGAACTTGAAGAAAGTTGACGACAGCTTAATGGAAGAGATTCTTGCGTTTGTACAAACCAAACTGCAATAACAAATGATGATTGAATCAACCGCCTCCGGGCGGTTTTTTTATATCTGAGAAGCGTCAAATTAAAGATGTGATACCATTGCGTCAGTTCAACGTTGGATAGACAAAATGCAGACACAATCTGATTTCCTTTCATCACTTCAACATCAAGCTCACCAATCTTTCCAAAGGATTGGTGTTGTCATTCAAGGCGAGGCTTCTTGGCAAAATGCGTTGATGTCAGAGTTCCATAAAACGCAGCGCCATCAACGTTGGTTTTCTGTTGGTGATTTTGGTTTGAAAAACGTATCCAGTGTTTCGTCTAAACAAGGGCACATGTTGCTAGGCAGAGAGTGTGACGTTCTATTGTTTGATGCTCGAAATGGCTTTGACGCAAATAGTTTTACCGCCGCGCTTGGCTCATTGGTTGGCGGCGGTTTTCTTATTGTCATTACTGAGCCGCGACAACCAACGAATTTTGCTCAGCAATGGATGCACAAACAATGGGAGAAGCTCGTTGTTATTGAGCAAGACAAACCATTGCCAACGGCTCCAGACATCAAGCAAGCAGAAAAAGAAAGCCACTACACGGAACAAGAACATGCCATTTCTCTAATTGAAAAGGTGGTAACTGGACATCGAAAGCGACCGTTAGTTTTGACCGCTGATCGTGGGCGCGGAAAAACAAGTGCCCTCGGCATTGCGTGTGCGAACTTATTACAGCAGAAGCCGCTTAGAATCTTAATTACGGCACCATCTATAAAAGCCGTTGAGCCTGTTTACCAACATGCTTTACGTTTACTCCCTAGCGCACAGCGTATTAAGAAGGACAGATTAGAATCAGGCCAGGGAGCCATTCAATTCATTGCTCCTGACGAACTTCTATCGAGCAGACCTGAATGTGATTTGTTACTTGTCGATGAAGCGGCTGCAATTCCAGTTCCTATGCTCAAAAGCATTACCGAACATTATCATCGACTCGTTTTTTCTACGACTGTTCATGGTTATGAAGGTTGTGGCCGGGGCTTTACGATTAAATTTGTTGATTGGCTTCAGAAACAGCGTTCGGGAATGAAAACATGGCACATGACACAGCCCATCCGCTGGAGCATGAATGATGCGCTTGAATCATGGCTCTATGACGCGTTTTTGTTGGATGCGGAGTTAACGCACCATCAACTTAAACAGGTCGACTCAATTTCCCTTTCTAAAGCCGATAAGAACAATTTGATATCGCAGCCTAGTTTGCTGCGTGAGTGCTTCGCTCTTTTGGTGAATGCTCATTATCAGACCTCGCCGAATGATTTGATTCACCTATTGCAAGACGACAACAGTCAGCTCTATTTTGCTAAGCAAGATAATGCGGTTGTGGGGGTGATATTAGCGGTCGAAGAGGGGGGCCTTGACGATGAATTGATTGAAGAAATCCAGCTTGGTAAGCGTCGTCCTAAAGGACACTTAGCCCCAATTACGATTGCAAACCACCTAGGATTCCCGAATGTCGCGAATCTATCGACGCTGCGAGTCATGAGAATTGCGGTTCATCCAGCATTGCAAGGCAAAGGCATTGGTCAAAAAATTCTGCAGCAACTTGAGCAAATGGCTGCTAAACACATTGCCTACTTATCCACGAGTTTTGGTGCGACGGAAGAGTTGCTCTATTTCTGGCGACAATCGAACTTCCGTACAATTCGCTTAGGGTCAATGCGCGATGCTGCTAGCGGTTGTTATTCAGTCTTGATGGTCAAACCTTGTGATTCCCAACAGACGGCTTGGGTCGACCAATCTCAGGCGCTATTTGAAGAAATGTTGTCTAACAATGTGGCTGACGTCTATCCAAAATTAGAAGCCCCTATTTTTCGAGCTCTATTGCCGCAACCTTTGGGAATGAGTCCACTTCATCCCGCTAAGTTATTACTAATTGAATGTTATGCTGATGGTGGTAACAGTTATGAGTCTGTGTCTGTGTGGCTTCAACAGTGGTTACTTAATTTAGGTTTGAACTCCGCTTCCGACTTGATGATTAGTAAGCTTTTTCTTAACCGTAGTTGGACTGAATGTGCTCAGCAATTTGGTTTACCTGGAAGAAGGCAAGTTGAGCAGCAGTTAAGGGACGAAGTAAGACACATTTGGAGCGATTTACACTGTAAACAATAAAGGGAAATTTACACTGTAAATGAAATTATTGGGAGCTGATTTTACACTGTAAATCCAGCTCCTTTTTGTTTCAGCGTGTATTTTGATTGAGCCTTAGGCTAAATCGAGTTTTCTCTTAATATCCTGTTTAACCGTTATTGATGGATTACTTTCTTTAGTGACGTGAGCCCTATAATAAGAAATGCGAGGTTTGTTCAGAAAACGGATTTGGTTAGACTGAAAGTGTTGATGGGAAGCAAAGTGGTAAGGGTATGTGGAAGCTGTGTCTTGAGTTATCTGAAGATAAGATCAAGGTGATAGCCCGTCTTCCGGGTGAAGTGGATCTCGGTGGTGAGCTAAATCAAAATGAATTAAACGAGCAGCTCGTCGCAATGAACGCTGAAAAGATGTTTATTGTAGAGGGGGAAGTCGTTAGGTTCATTAACTGCGCCAAAGAACGTAAAGCTGAAGCTTACGAAGGCATCGTCATTGCAGAAAAACGCAACGCACAAGTTGAGGTCGAATTGTCGAATAATGACATGCTCGCCAGTATGAACGTTGTCGGCGCGTACGGAGGCCGAGGTTTACGTGGCCCCGAGATTGTTCAAGCTCTTGCTCAAGCGCGAGTTTCGAAAGGCATCAACAAACTGGCTTTGAAGAAAGTGTTGGTTGTCAGCACTCAGCTCAAACCTGGCGAAACTTTTTCTCAACCTGTAGCGGTTGGTAAGCAACCTATCAAAGGCAAAGACGCTCTTTTTACTCCTCTTGTTAAAGACATCACCAAACGCATCCTCAAACCCAAAGACGGCCAATCTGCTAGCGACAAAATTGATTTACGTAATCTCGGTGAAACTATCGCGGTTGGCGTAGGCGATGAGGTGATGCGCCGAACGCCTGCGACCAAAGGCACGCCTGGTTTTACTGTTCAAGGGCGAGTGATTCCTCCACAAGCCGGAAAAGACAGCCCAATGAAGCCAGGCAAGGGCACCGAGATAAGCAAGCACGACCCAAACCTATTGATTGCATCGGTATCCGGTACGCCTCTAATTAAAGACAAAACCATTGAAGTTGATAACGCACTCTGTCTCAATAGCGTTGGCGTGAATACAGGTCACGTGAAATTCAAAGGGAATGTGATTATCGGTGGCAACATTGAATCCGGAATGATTGTTAAAGCGACGGGCTCTATTACTGTAGGCGGCTTCATTGAATCGGCTGACGTACAAGCACAAGACGACATCCAAGTCGGTAAAGGGATCATTGGCCACACCGTGAGTGATGGTCAGCCAAAGAGTTGTCACGTCAAAGCCAAAGGTTCGATTCGTGCCAGCTACGCCCAATATTGTGATTTGCAAGCCGGCGAAGATATTGAGTTGGCGGTGCACAGCATGAATAACGATATTGTTTGTGGGCGCAATCTGACGGTGCTGGATGCGAACGGTAGGAACGGTACGCTCAGCGGCGGGGATGCAAAAGTCGGTGACAAAGTGGTGTGTTTACAATTGGGCGTAGAAGGCGACACCGCCACTAAGGTAGAAGCGTTCGCGCGATATTCTGCATTTAAGGAGCGATTAGCAGAGCTCAAAGATCGATACAAACGTGCTCAAGAAGGCACGATGGATGTGATTCGTAAAGAGCTCGAATTTAAGAAACGTCCTAAAGCCGAACGTACCGACGAAGAACAAGCTCAGATTGATGTGATGAAAACACAAAACAACGAGCAGCTTGAAGCAATAAAGCAAAAGTTAGAACAAACGGAACATGACTTTGAAGTCGCGTTAGAAGAAAATATTGTCGAAGCCAAAGAGCATGTCTTCACTCGTGTGACGGTGCAGTTTGGCGACGAGCAAGTAACGACAAAGCGTACTCATGGCGGTTGTTCGTTCCGTTTCAATCAATACGAAATTAAAGTCTCGGCGAACTTGGAAGAAGAGGACGTCGCTGCGGTTTAAGCTTTCTTACTCACTGAGCCCACACGTCGCAACAAGATGTGTGGGCTTTTGTTTATCTACAAATCGACAATGTGCTCTTGATAGTAGTCCGCAAGCGCACCGACTTGGCTGCTACACATTACTTTCATTGCTTGTTTAATGTGTTCTATTGGCCAGTTCCACCATTGGATATTGAGTAGAGTTTCAATCTCTTTATCGCTGAATCGTTGACGTACGACTTGGTTGTTTCCAACCACCACCGAATAAGGTTGCACGTCTTTCGTCACTACGGTGCGTGCTCCGATGACGGCTCCATCGCCGATGTTTACTCCGGGCATGATCATCGCCTCGCTGCCAATCCAAACATCGTTCCCCACCACCGTGTCTCCGGCACGCTCGAAACCGTCTTGTACGCCTTCTCCAAATTCTTCAGGAGAGAAGGGGAAGGCCGAAATCCAGTCAATGCGATGACCTTGGTTTCCTGCCATCATAAAGGTGGCTCCAGAAGCGATGGAACAAAACTTGCCAATGATTAATTTGTCGATGCTATCGGGTTCTCTACTTTGCCATTCTTGAAGTGTGACGGGGTCACCCAACAAGTAGCGTACTGCTTGCTCTTCGAAGCTTTTTTGATGATAGAAGCCCGAGTAATAGCTGTAATCGCCAACGATGATACTGGGATTAGTGATGTGATCTTTAATGACTTGACCTTTTAACCACGTGTCGAAAACACTCATAACTCATCCTTTCAAATTTAGGTTGTACAGAGTTTAGTGGCTTTCTATTATTTCCAGTAGTTTGATTTTAGAGATTCAGAATTACTGTATGGAAATAAAATGGCTCAGCTACGTACCACTTTACGTCGCTTTGTGCGAGGAGCGAAGTATTGCTGGCGCAGCAAAGCGACTGAATTGTTCTAATGCGCATGTAAGTCGGCAACTTAAACAGCTTGAAGACATATTGTCGGTGCAGCTTATTCAGCGAACTACGCGCCAGTTTAATTTGACCTACGATGGTTTGCGGTTTTATCAGCAGGTAAAGCAACTGCTCGAAAGCGCTGAGCAGATCAATGAGCAAGTCATGGCAAACGAGATCGTATCGGGAAAATTGAGAATAGCGGCGTCCGCTTCTTTCGGAGCCGCGTTACTCAGCCAAACATTGATCGAGTTTCGATTGCAACATCCACAAGTGAGCGTCGAAGTGATCTTCACAGAGACACCTCTCGACTTGATTGAGGCCGGGTTTGATATCGCATTCTACTTTACCGATAATCCCCCAGAGGGATACGTCGGCCATCAGCTACGCACTTTACACTGTAAACCGATCACTCATCGCTCGTATTTAGCTGATAAACCAAATGTAAGTACGCCAGAGGATCTTGGTGACTTAGAGCACATCCTTTATAAAAGTCGTGACTTGGTGTTAGACAAGTGGACGTTTACGCATAAGCAAACTCAACAGCAGTGCAGCATTGAGTTAGAAAGTACGCTGAGTTTTAATCTTGTCCAGTCCATGTTGGATGCTACTTTGGCTGGCTGTGGTGTAGCCATGTTAGATGAATTTGCACTGGCTAAACTCGACCCTGCACAAAAAGAACAACTCGTGAGTTTGCTGCCAGAATGGCAAACGGATGCGATTTTGCCGCTTTATCTGCTTTACCCAAAACGTGAGCACTTACCAAGAAGAACGCGAGCGTTCATTGATCACTTTAGGAACATATATTCTGTCGGCGAATAGCGACAACAAACTTAGCAACAATTGAGGAAGCAAAGGAATGCGAAAACACTGTATTGCGATTGGTGGTGGTGGCTGGATGATGGGAGAGAATCCGAGCCCGCTCGATCAATACATTTTGTCTTTGTCTGGTAAGGAGAATCCAAACATTTGTTTTCTACCGACAGCCACGGGAGACGCCGATGAAGTTATTGAACGTTTTTACAATGCGAAGCTTAGTGAAAACGTAACCCATTTTCCGCTGTTTAAGTTTGATGCTGGTTGGAAAGAAACGCTATTTGAACAAGACATCATTTACGTCGGTGGCGGTAATACGCGTTCGATGTTGGCCATTTGGCGCGAATGGGGAATCGATAGAATACTCAAGCAGTGTTATGAACAAGGCATCATCATTTGTGGCATGAGCGCTGGTGCAATTTGTTGGTTTGAGTTTGCGGTGACAGACAGTGATCCCGAAGCATACCAAGTTATGCGTTGTCTTGGATTAATTGACGGTTTGGCTGCGGCGCATTTTTCCCATGTTGGTGAGAAGTTTGAGGTTTTCCAAGCCTTTGCTCGTTCTCAACCGAGCATCACTTGTTATGGTATTCACGATTATGCGGCATTGCACTTTGTCGATGGAAAATTGTTAGTTACTGTCACCAGTTTTCCTGATGCAGGCGTGTTGGTCAAAACAGGTAACGAAGAAAACATATTACGAGGGTGAGCTTCTTCAAATCAGCATTAAAGGCAATAACTACTGACCGGACACAGAAGAAGCTCATGGATTCAGCTAACTTACATTAAGTATCGTGCTTACAGCTCGTAACGCAGACCTAAGTGGTAGTAGCTTTCGTCTGCGTGCGCACCGCTAAACGAGACCTCTTGTCCATTGCTGTAGCCACGCGAACCGTTACGATCAACGTAGTTTGTGTAGATAGAAGAACGAGGCGTCAGTTTGTATTGCACTTCTAGCGTTGTATCTTTCAGCTCTAGCTCGTCACCATCACTGTTTTCTAAAGAACGATAACCAGCACGCAGTGCCCATTTGTCATTTACACTGTAAACCGCCGTCAGTTCCATCACTTTGTCGGTACTAGTTTGTGAGTAATAGCCCTCTAGTTCATCTTCCGAGTACAACGCACCCAACATCAAATCACCTAGGTAGTAACGCGTACCTGCGCCCCAGAATGTGTAATCGGTGTCGTTGCTTTCACGTGCATTACCTTTATTTTTCTGCATCGCTACCACTGGTGCCAAGGTACCCAAATTCCCCATGTCTAGCGTATAACGCAGTGCAGCGTTGTAACCGTAGTCGAGCTCAGAAGTGTTGTTTCCTAAAATGTACGCGACAGAAAAATCGACATTACCTAGGCTGTTTTGGTATTGCAGCGTGCCATCTTGACGGAAAACTTGCGTCGCGGTTTTGTCGACCTTATTCGCTTGGCGCGCCATAGAAACATCGGAAGAGGCGAACACATCACCAATGTCGGTAAACATAATCAATCCAGATGCCACGCGACCACCAGTAATGCGACCATAATCTTTCGCATCAATACCCGCCCATACATAACGTGCGGTCAGAGACGGTTTGTCGTTTACTTGGTTTGCGTATTCAGCGGCACCCACTTGGTATTGCGCTTGGCCGATGATCGACGCGTACTCGTTGATGGTTTGTGAACCGTTTAAACCAATACGGCCATCAAACTCGCCATTTGCATCGCCGTGCTCGTCATTTTTACTGGTGACATTGAAACCAAGACGAGAGTATATATTTAAAACTGACCCATCTTCCGCTTGATACAGCTGCGCTGCCATTGTGTTTGATGCCATCAATGTTGGGAGAAGTAGAGTCAAAATGTGCTTTTTCATGATTAACGACCTTTCATTTCTATTGTTTTAGGTACGACAAAGCCTCTTCCGAGTAACGGAATAAGAAAAATTGTCGTGAAGTAGAGAGAGGGTACGCCCTTGTTTGCCAAGGGCGCGAGCTAGTCCATTCCTATAGGGGAAGAATGATTTAGCTTAAATCGACGTCTTTGCAGCCAAAGAAGTAAGTCGCGAGGAAGCCGACGATGTAAGAGATAAGCAGTCCGGCAACAAACACCATCATGCCCGGGAAGATGCCATTTTCAGATGTCATGAGAGGAATCGCCACGATACCGGACGGGCCAAACACCGTATTAAGACCAACTGGTAAGCCAAGGTAAGAAACTAAACCGATAAAGAAGCCGCCCGCAGCACCACCAATACAAGCGGTAACGAATGGTTTTACGCGTGGTAATGTCACGCCGTAAATCAATGGTTCGCCAATGCCTAGAAGACCCGGAATAATAGCGCCTTTAACTTGAGTGCGCAGTAGAGCGTCTTTTTTGGCTTTGAAATACAGCGCCATTGACGCGCCAACCTGACCGCCACCAGCCATTGCCAGGATAGGGAATAGCGAGTTAAAGCCCTGTGCTTCCATCAATGCGAAGTACACTGGAACAAAACCCTGGTGGATGCCAAATACCACAGAAATTAAGAACAAACCTGCCAAGATTGCAGCGCCTAATGGGTTATCGTTTAAGTTGAGGAACAACCAAGACATCCCTTTAAATAACTCGCCGCCGATCGGCATTATGATCAAGAAGGTTACCGCACCCATGATCAATAGAGTGATAACGGACGTTAAGATCATGTCCAGATCATCAGGCATGTATTGACGAACCTTACGCTCGACTTGTGCACCGATGATCGCTGCCAAAAGTACGCCGATAATGTTGCCGCGCGGATCAATCGCAAAGCCGAAAAACTCGTTCATGCCAGAGTAAATGCCGGATGTAGCCTCTGGGTTGTAACCCAGCACAAACAAAGAGGCGAGAATGGCACCATTAACACCAGAGCCGCCAAACGCTTGCTGCGCGTTGTAGCCAATCAGAATACTTAGGAAAGCAAACAGACCCTTACCAAAGACTTTCATGTAGGCGATCAAATCCAACATAAACTGGCTTGGTGTCTGGTCGAGAACAAACATTTGTTCCAATAACGTCGCAAAACCTAACAACAGACCAGCGGCAATAAAACCAGGGATCAACGGCGTAAAGATGGTGGCAAACTTGCTTAAAAAACGCTGAACCGCACTGGTTTGTTTGCTCTTCATCTGTTTTTTCTGCTCGGCCGCGACGGCAGAAAGATCTTGTTGCGGCATATCTGCTTCTTCACTGTCACCAGAGGTTAAGCTGTCGATCAATTGATTCATCATCTCAGCCGCTTGTTGAGCTTTTCCGGGACCGAGAATGATCTGAAACTGCTCATCGCTTTCCACCACACCCATTACGCCGGGAATTTGCTTGATAACTGATTGATCAGCCAAGCCATTGTTGGCGAGCGATAAACGCAAACGCGTCATACAGTTACCACATTTGCTTACGTTGTTACTGCCACCCACTGCGGACAGCAACTGCGATACTGTGTTTGAAGTTATTTTTGCCATAGGGTCTATCCTTCAGAACTCGGATTATTTAGTTATTATTTAGTGCTGCGCGAATAAAGCCGTTGTGCGCGGCGAGGCGTGATTTGGCTTGTTTGGCATCCAAATCGGCCAAAATCATTAAGATGGCGGTTTTGCAGTGGCGACCGCAGGCATTTAATGCTCGCTCTGCTTCTTCTTTTGATGCGTCGGTTGCTTCCACAACAATGTTGGTTTGGCGTTGGATGAGCTTGGCGTTAGTGGCTTCTACATCCACCATTAAGTTGCCAAATACCTTACCGCTACGAATCATTGCGCCTGTCGTGAGCATGTTTAGCACCAGTTTTTGTGCGGTGCCAGCTTTCATGCGAGAAGATCCAGTGACAACCTCTGCGCCAACTATCGGCAGAATCGCGATGTCGGCCGCTTCTGCCATGGCACATTCTGGATTACAGGCGATAGATGCGGTCGTGGCTCCGATGGATTTAGCGTAGTCCAAACCACCTAGTACATAAGGTGTACGGCCACTCGCTGCAATGCCTACAACCACGTCATGCTTGGTGAGGTGAAGTGCTTTTAAGTCGTCTTGACCCATTTTCGCGTTGTCTTCTGCGTTTTCTACCGCTTTTAAAATCGCTTGATGTCCACCAGCAATTAAGCCAATCACCATATCTGGATGCGTGCCGTAGGTAGGAGGACACTCGCTTGCATCAAGAATGCCTAAGCGACCTGACGTACCAGCTCCCATGTAAATTAAACGGCCACCATTTGCAAAAGCTTGGGTAATTGCGTCAACTGTCTCTGCAATTTGTGGTAGCACCGCTTTTACCGCGAGCGGGACTTTTTGATCCTCTTCATTAATGACTTGCAGCATCTCGATGGTCGAAAGCGTATCGATCTCGGCACTGGCTGGGTTACGGCTTTCTGTCACCAATCTGCTTAAATCAATTTTCATGTTTTGCACTCTTCGTAATGTTCAATCTGAGGGCGATTTTATGGAATAAAATATTCAGGTTTGGTGATAAAAATCACACTTGAGGTTATTCTTTATGCAGGAGAAATTTGGAATAATGAGAGAAAACATACGTCTATTACGTCCGGGATTAACTGTCTTGGTTAGAATAATCAGGGGGTTAAATCAAACGCCTATTATTTCTGATTTGGAATAATTTATTTAAAGTTTTTGAGGTTTTTGTTGTGTCAGTTATCAATAAGATAGTCGCGAGGCGTACTCAGCTTTCGCAAAGTGGTCGTTTGGTTGGCGATTGGATTGTTGAAAACGCAGAAAAGGCGGCGCTGCTCACCAGCCAAGAACTTGCGGCGCAAGTAAAAGTGAGTCAATCGAGCATTGTGAAATTTACTCAGCGTATCGGCTTTAAAGGTTACAGCGAGTTTAAGTTAGCTCTGAATGAAGAGATTGGCCGTAAGCATGCGATGCAGTCGACACCGCTGCACAGTGATATTTT
Source organism: Vibrio sp. 661 (assembly GCF_033339315.1). NCBI lineage: Bacteria > Pseudomonadati > Pseudomonadota > Gammaproteobacteria > Vibrionales > Vibrionaceae > Vibrio > Vibrio sp. 661. Next base: position 119,318 of record NZ_JAWOUJ010000001.1, read on the forward strand.
GGCTGACGACCCCATTGCGGTAATTTCACAGAAACTGGTGAAAGCGAAAACCGACGCTATGTTTCAAACCACCAATACGCTGTCTTACGAAGCGTGTCACCAAGCGGTGAAATGGTTGAGTGAAGCGCGTCGAGTGCAAGTGGTCGGGATTGGGGGCTCTGCACTGACCGCCAAGGATTTAAGCTTTAAACTGCTTAAACTTGGTATTACGGCGCTTTCTGAACAAGACAGCCACGTGCAGATTGCTGTTGCCCGCACGCTCTCTCCAGAAGATGTTCAGATCGCAATCTCGTTTTCGGGTGAGCGCAAAGAAATTCTCGTCGCGGCAGAAGCGGCAAAAGAGCAGGGCGCGAAGGTGATTGCGTTATCTGCGCCTGGAAGAAGTCGCTTGCGCGGTATTGCCGATATTACGTTTGATACGATTGCCAATGAAACGGAACATCGCAGCTCATCCATTGCTTCGCGTACCGCGCAAAACGTGATCACCGATTTGCTGTTTATCATCTTGGTTCAGCAAAGAGACGACAGTGCCCGTCAGTTGATCAGCGATATTAGTACCGACATCAAACAGATCCTCACATGATCGCTTGTTTAACAGCGGACTAGAGATCCGGATCGTGCCTCAGCAAAGCAATAAAAGCGGAGAGATGTTTTTCAATGGTGAGATCGGCAGAAATCGCGGGTAATTCCAACGTGATGCAAGGTAAATCACGTTCACTACACCAAGTGCCGAATGAGCCGGGTGTTTCGTAGTCGACATCGTCTACAATTGGCAGTTGGAACTGCTCGCGGAGCCATTTGGCAAGGTCGGAATGTTTGGGATCATCCACAAACGCAAGCGGTTCATGAAACGACACCACAAACTTTGGCTTGCGCAGTTCAATCAAGTTAATTAAAGCGCTAACTTCAGGCTCTAGTTGATTTTTAGTGCCAGTTTTCACCTGTACGTCTCGAACGGGGGTGTGAGAACTCCATCGATACACTGTGCCATGCTCAGTCCAATTTTGGGTTGGAAACGCGCGATTGAGGTCCACTTGGTTTGCATTTGCGCGTGTGCCTAGCTGGTTGCCGTCAGGATTCATTGACAGAATCACATCATGTCGTAAGTTTTCAGCAGGCAAGCTTCTTAGCGCGCAGGACAAACCTGCAATCGAGGCTGTCTCATCCCCGTGAGTGCCTGCCAAAATCAAACCTCGTGAAGCACTTTCGACTTGAGCCGGAAAATACAGTAATGGCGCACCAAGCACGGATTGACCGTATGATGTTGGCCGAATTAAAAATGCCGCTCTTTCCGTTCTTGGAATTAGACTCACCGTAATCTCCTGATTGATGAAGTAGTATCAATATCTAAGCTAATTACACCTAGCTAAACTGAACCGTTTAAACTCGTCAACGGTTGAAATGTTAATTGTGGCACTTGCTTCACAAGACGCGTTAGGAGAACGAAAAACGATATGGATTTTAAAAAACATTCAACGGCGTTGCTGATTTCCTCTTTATTCACCCCTTTTCTTGCTACATCAGTTGCTGCGGAGACCTTACCTAAAGGCATTCAACTTGCCGCAGAACAGCATTTAGTACGTGCGAATGACGCAGAGGCGGCGACACTTGACCCAGCGAAAGCCGAAGGTCTGCCAGAAATGCATGTGATTCGTGACTTATTTGAAGGGCTTGTGATTCAAGATCGTGACGGAAACATTATTCCCGGTGTGGCAGAATCATGGGAAACCAAGGATAACCAAACCTTTACTTTTCACTTGCGCAAAGACGCGAAATGGTCGAATGGCGAGCCTGTGACAGCGGATGATTTTGTCTATTCACTGCGCCGAGCGGTGGACCCGAAGACCGCTTCTCCAAATGTTTGGTATCTCAAACTCACCAAGATCAAAAACATCGCCGATGTAGCAGAGGGCAAAAAGCCTTTGGACGATCTCGGTATCAAGGCAGTGGATAAATACACCCTACGTTTTGAGTTGGACAGTCAAGTGCCGTACTTTGTTGCTATGACTGGGCACACGTCCATGATGCCAGTGCATCAAGCGACAGTGGAAAACCGCGACAAGCCGTGGAGCGATCCAGACCAATTTGTTAGCAACGGTGCATTCACATTGGATAAGTGGGTCGTGAATGAACGCATTGAACTGGTTAAGAGTCCAAGTTACTGGGACAGCGCAGATACGCATCTAAACAGAGTGACTTACATTCCGTTTGAAAACCAAAACGCGTCTATCAATCGCTTTGCGGCAGGAGAGCTGGATATCACGTCAGATGTGCCGACTCATATGGCGCAGAAGCTTAAACAAGATTACAAGCAGGCTTACACGGTGGTGCCATTATTGTGTACGTATTACTACGCGTTCAATACCACTCGTCCGCCATTTGATGATGTGCGAGTGCGTCAAGCGGTGTCGTACTCCATCATGCGCGATGTGATTACGAATGGTGTCACGCAAGTGGGCAACCTTCCTGCTTATACTTTTGCGCATCAGTACACCGCAGGGTTTGATGCGACGCCGCCTGAATACAGTAAGTGGAGTCAGCAACAACGTGACGAGAAAGCGCGTCAGTTGTTAAAAGAAGCGGGTTACAGCCAAGACAAGCCGCTCGATTTTAAATTGCTGTACAACACCAGTGAGGCAAACAAATCGATCGCGGTTGCGATAGCGTCGATGCTACAAAAAAATCTCGGTGCAAACGTGGAGTTAGAAAACCAAGAGTGGAAGTCGTACTTAGTGGCGCGTAAACAAGGCAATTTCGATGTGATGCGCGCTTCCTGGTGTGGTGATTACAATGAAGCGTCTACTTTCCTGAGCTTACTTCGCTCAGGTTCCTCGGGTAACTTTGCACGTTACAGCAGTGAAGCGTACGACAACGCGATGAACAGTGCATTGGCTGCAACCAATGAGAAAGCACGCCAAGGTTTCTATGATCAAGCCGAGCAATTGTTGGCGGCGGATATGCCAATCGCACCGATTTACTACTACATGCAAGCGCGTTTGGTTCGTCCTACGGTTGGCGGTTTTGCCAAGAACAACGTAGAAGGTCGTATCTACTCGAAAGACCTCTACATCAAGAAGTAGCGCTCAAAACAATCGATAAATATGAAGCCCCGAAGATGTATCTTACGGGGCTTCTTTTTATTGTTAGCGAGTGGAGAGCTTATTCACGAGCATAGCGACTCGTTTGCCAAGATACTCCGCCGTTGCAACATCAGAAGCATGCAACTGACCACCTTCACCACCTTGTGCAACAATACCACCTTGTACACCATAACGATTCAGGTTTTGCTCCCCAGAATTGCTGATCTTATCCAACCCGACCCACATCATGCCGTGTTGGTTAGCGAGCGTTTGTAGATATTGTAATGTGCAAGATTGGTCGCCATTCATTGCCCCACCACTGGTAAAGCCAGCCGCGATTTTGCTCGCCCATTTTTGGTAATACCAAGATTCACTGCTTGCATCTGCAAATGCTTTAAACTGCGCTGCTACACCGCCCATATAGGTCGGTGAGCCAAAGATAATCGCATCACACTCAGCAAGTTCATCCATTAGTTTAGGGTTCACAAAACGTCCCTCAATAATCTCACTGCCTTCAATTCGGTGAGAGAGGATTTCACATTCATCTTGCTGCTTAATGCCTTGTTGTTCAACGCCTGCGGCAATCACGCGAGCAAGCTGACCAGTAATGTCGGTTTTAGAGAAATAAATAATCGCAATTTTGGACACAATGGTTCCTTTTTTCATTGTTGATTTTTAATCGTGCGACTAAGGCTAAAACCTCAAGCTAAGTTGAGGTCAAGAAGAGATTTGAGATAGATAAAGTACGAATTGGTATCTAAAGAGCTTTCTTATAGGGTAAGTCGACGGCATAACTACAGTGAATGCAACGACGATGAATGTCGTGTATAAAAGCGTTAAAGGAAGATCTTAAAGATGTAGAAAACTCTCTTGGAAACAATGATAAAGGTACCGATGTTAGTGATGATTAATAGGCGGAAAAATAGATTAAAATATGTAAACTCAGACCTGATCCAAGGCGGGAAAAGTACATTTCATCGTTTCTTAAGGCGAGGGATTATTATCATTATGGTAGGAGGCCTTTCTACAGCCTCTTCCACGGTATTTGCACACTTTATAGCGGGTGTGTTTGATGTGGATATGAATGTTCATCCAGAGAGCTTAGAAGAAAAAGTGCATGCACTACTTTTTGTTTCGGTCAGTCTTGTTTTTTACCTCTTTTATGCCCTTATCTCGCTAAATATTAGTGGGTGGCTCATAATGAAGCTAAAAATATAAGCTTAACTAAAACCATGTCCTTGTATTTTAAGGAAGATGGAACTAGTGACGATTTTTTCTTTGCTTGCACCATCTCTATTTTTGTATTTATTTAAGGTTCGTAAATAAGAAGCTTCCTTTGGTTAAAGTGGCGCTTTTGGTTTCGGCGATGTGTCATGTTTTTATCATGAAAGAATACAGTGGTGACCTTCAGCTTATACGTTTTGTCTCTTCACTGTTTTTCGCCATTAACTTTGGGTTATTTGTGACCACCAAGTGATACTAAAAAGCCGATGTAGATACATCGGCTTTTTAGTGGGTTATTTCTTTCTGCGAGTATAAATCCGAGATTTTACTTTACTTGGCTCTGGCTTGTTTTTCGCCAGCTTTAGCACTGCTTTTTGCAAAATCTGGTTGTTTGGGTAAGTGATCAAGTTACCGTTGTCGTGCTTAATTAACACGTGAAACATGCTGATTTCTTGAATCTCACCGCAGATGTCTTCATCTTTGTCTACGACTTTAATTCGGTCACCCACTCGGTACGGGAAGACAAAAAAGATCAAAAAGCTGGCAGTGATGTTGCTCAGAATTGACCACTGCGCAATAAACGCCACACCTAATACGGCAAAAATGGACGATAGGAACAAAGACACATCGCCATAGCCAATACCTGTGATAATGGCAAAAATAGAGGCGGTCAAAAATAGCAGCGCGACATTGAAACAGCGCTGAATAAAACTCAAACGAGCCTTTTTTACACCTTTCGTTGTTGCCAAATTTAGGATGGCTCTATTTACAATCCTCTTCAGGATGCGATACGCGATCAGGACAAAAATGCCCATCAATAGTTTGTAACCGAGGGAGCCCGTAGTGAAATACTGGCTCACTTGCTCTAATTGGATCCAATCATTCATTTCTTCATCTCGACGATATCTAGAAAGCGGCTTTTATAGCTGATTTTTTGCTGTAAGTAATCACAATTTTTCTTTACACCATTTGTCTCTGTGTTGAGGTTCCACAGAGTACTATATTGGTTAATCAAAGACTTAGTGAGCATTGCGAACTCTTTGGCTTTATTACTTATATTCAACCAAAGCTGACGTGATTTTGAAAAGAGCAATCTTTGAGCTGTATCCCATATCCGACATTATATGACGCTAGTTCCTTATAAACGAGCTGAATATGACTTTTGTCCTGATAACCTAAGGTGTATTAATTGAAATAGCTTTTAGGGCGTTGAAAAATGGAAGAAGATGAAAAGGCGATTATGATTTTATTCGTGATTGTTGGCCTTGTACTCGTTTGGGTCGCGCTTGAAGAACTTAATTATCTCGGGCTCCCAATAAAATAAGCCCCGTTAAACACAAGTTAAACGGGGCCCTTGTCTTTTATCAATGTGAATTCAGGCTAGCTAACCGCACGCACTTTGCCTTGTTTCAAATCGTTCAGCACTTGCGCTTTAGGACCATCTGCAATGATGCTGCCTTTTTCCATCACAATTACGCGATCAACGATGTCGAGCATAGACGTTTTATGCGTAATCAGAATCAGCGTTTCACTAGGTTTCAACTGTGCTAATTGATGCTTAATGTGCATCTCTGAGCGGTTATCCATCGCACTGGTTGGTTCATCCATGAGTAGAACAGGAGGACGACCCAAAAATGCACGAGCGATCGTGACTGCTTGACGTTGACCACCCGAAAGCATTGCACCACCTTCACCAACTTGGCGTTCTAAGCCCGCTGGGTCAGATTGCGTAAACGCAGTAACACCGGCACGATTCGCTGCGTCTAGTACGTCACGGTCATCGGTTAATGGGCGACCTAGCGTAATGTTGTCGCGGATAGAACCAAAGAACAGATTCGAATCTTGCGGCACACAACCAATATTACGGCGAATGTCGACATGATGCAGCTGTGCGATGTCGGTATCATCAATGCGAACATGACCTTCCGTCGGCTGATACAAGCCCATGATGAGACGCTCTAACGTGGTTTTACCCGAACCGATACGGCCTATGATCGCTACTTTTTCGCCAGGGTTAATGGTCAAGCTCAAATCTCGAATCGACGCCACCGGTGAATCTGGGTAGTGGAAGGTCACGCGTTCAAGTTCAATTTTGCCTTGTACTATTGGACGGTGAATGTAACGTTTACCTTCTTCTTGTTCATCCGGCATTTCCATGACTTGATTGATAATTGTCATAGAAGACTTCGCTTGGTTGTAGCGCGTAGAGAGTAAGGATAACTGAACCAAAGGACCAATCGCGCGGCCGCTAAGCATGGTTGCGGCAATCAAACCACCCATGGTTAAGTCGCCCTCTGCAATCAAGTAAACGCCTAGGATGATCATCCCTACGTTACTACTTTGCTGCACAAAACCTGCCGCGTTTTGAATGCTATCCGTAATTCGGCGGCTTTTTATATTCCAGTTCGCCATGTGCGCAACTGCCTCTTCCCAGCGGTATTGGAATTGGCTTTGCGCACTGAGCATTTTTACGGTTTCTAACCCAGCCAAGCTCTCTATCAAATTGGCATATTTTTGCGATGCTAGGCGTGAACCCTCCTCAATGGAGCGGCGCAGCGGCCCTTGTATCAGTAGCGAGTGAATAATCAAAATGACCACGCCCACCATCGGTACATACACAAGATCGCCAGCCATTAGCCATATAATCACTAAGAATAAAATGGCAAAAGGCAAATCAATGAGAGCACTGACGGTCGCTGAAGTAAAAAACTCTCGAATAGATTCGAATTCTTGTAAATGGCGAGCGAAGGCACCGACCGAAGGCGGCTTCGATTCCATTCTAATCCCCATCACTTTGCTGAACAGTTTGGATGAAATCAGAATGTCAGACTTCTTGCCCGCCACATCAATGAAGTAATTTCTCAGCGACTTGAGAATGAAGTCGAACAGGAACACGACAAAGATGCCACTTGCTAGTACCCATAGGGTTTCAAACGCAAGATTCGGAACCACTTTGTCGTACACCAAGCGAGTGAATAGCGGAGCGGCAACCGCAAAGAGGTTGATGAGAAGTGATGCGATTAAAACATCGCGGTAGATGCGTTTTGACTGCCACAAGGTTGACCAGAACCAGTGGCCTTCGTTGGTTTTGAGCACTTCGGGAGAGCGCTCATCGAAACGGAATTGCTTTTTAACTAAAAAGTACCGACCAGTGTATTGCTCAAGTAGGTCTTCTAATGGAATAGAGATCGGCACCATTCCACTTTCTAGGGTGGTGACTTCGGCCTCGCGTTTCTCCATATTGATGCTGTTGAGAACGCAAGAGTCACCGCCTTTAAGAACTAAGATTGCCGGCAGAATTAGGCTGGAGATGCTCTCCAGCTCTGCGCGGTTTTCCTTGGCAACCAATCCGGCCCTTTCCGCTGCTCTTGGTAGCAAAAATGGGGTCAGTTTACCGTCAGATAGCGGTAGTCCGTTGACTAGCGCTTCTGGCGAGTTAGCTAACCCATAGTAACGGCTAACGTAGATGAGCGAATTCAGTAAAGGGTCTTTCATCGTTGATAAACCTTTTTATTCCTTGTCGACGATGAATCCTTGGAATACCTCAACAAAGTGTTCAGTGAGGAAATCCAACTGGATTTGAGTTTCGATACGCGATGCGATAGTCGTAATACCAAGGTTGTGGGCAGTACGAGAGATCGACGTTAGCGTGAATTTTTGTTTTTCGTCGTGCAAGTTGTGTGTGAATAGGTAATCGAGCTTCACATAGTTCGGGCGGAACTCTTGGATGTATTCCAAAGATTGGAAGTTACGTCCGTAGTTATCTACGCCGAACTCAGCACCTGATTGGCGAATGGCATTACATAACAGTGCTGTGTGGTGAGGCTGATCGATAAAGCATTCCTCTGGAATTTCAAAGTGTAGCTTAGAGGCCACTTTGGCGTGTTTTTCCAGCATGCTAGTTGTCCAGCGAATAAACGATGGTTGAGACAAGCTGCTTTGCGCGATGTTAATCGCGACTGGGTCATTAAGTTCACCACTTTCTAGCATCTTAATCATTGATTCAATGACATACTGGTCAAAGATGTTGGTGGCGTCTAACTGTTCTAGTGCGAATAGGTATTGATTCGCACGATACGTTTCACCATCTTTTTCGATGCTTGAAAATACTTCGTTGTGGAATACTTTACCCCATGTGTTTTTCGCAGCTTGGAAACGGAATTTAACCCAATCACTATGAATGGCTTCTTCAACCAACGCTTTCCATTGCTGTTTACCCATCAAACTAGAAGGTGTATCACTGCCAATGAAGCCGTATGGCTTGTCTGGTTGCGCTTTGGCTTTCGATAGTGCGTTGTCCACCATCGAGAGGATTTCAGAACGCGTTTTCTGATCTTTGCTGTGTGCAACCCCTAGTGACGCTTTAGGTTTTGCTAAGCCTGTTGGGTCAGTATTTAGGCCGTTCACACAATTGACGATGCTGTCCGATAAAATGCGTAACTCGCTCTCATCCATATGAGGGAAAAGCAAGCCGAACTCATCACTAGACAAGCGAGCAATAGTGGCACCCGGTACATCAATGGTGTTTTTCAAACGTTGAGACAGTTCTTTAACGTGGGCATCTGCGCGTTGGTAATCTTTGGTCTCGTAAATGTCCCCAATGTATTCAGCATGGAGTAGCGCGATACCCCCTTGCGTTTGCTCTGCAAGCCATTGGTCGATTTGGTTGATGTAGAATGAGCGGTTACCCAATTTAGATATAGGATCGAGGTAAGCCTGAGCACGCAGACGTTGCGCCTCTTTGGCTTGCTCTTTGAATGATAGCTCGATTTGAGCAGACATCATGTTAATGCCATCTACCACCGCGATAAGATCTTTGGTTCTTGGACGAGCAAGCGGTTCACCAAATTGGTTATTCGCGATTTCATGCATTTTATTTACGATGGCCGTTAATGGTTTTAGCGAGCGACGTAGGATGTATGAAATTGCCACTAAACCAGCTAGAAAAATAACACTGAATACAGACAGCAAGCCAATAAAACCTTGCCAGAGCTGCTCGTAAGCTGCGCCTGGGTGACTAATGATTTCTACTTCGGCGAGCTGCATCCAACCACTGGTCACAACACGCTTATCGTGAATCGCTTTAAATAGATTCATGTCGATAAACCATTGTGGCACCGTACTTGGTTTAACTGGGTAAGTACGCACGATCTGGTAGTCAGAATCTAATGCTGTAAGACGAACAACGGAGTAGGTGCTGCCGTCAAATAGAGCATTAATCACGGACTCAACCGCGACTTTATCTTTGTCCTTTAGGTAAGGAGCCAGTGCCAAACCTACGGTGTTAATAGTGTTGTTGACCTCTGAACGTTGCTGTTGCTCCAAGCTGTCTCGAGTCGTGTTGAATTGGATTACGAATACTGATGCCAACAAGAGTATAAAGACCGTAACCATCCCCACCACAAGCTTCTTATATAGGGTCATGTTTCTCACTCGTCATAGTTAATTTTAGGTTTATTTAACTGCAACTTACGTTCGCGCGAGCGTAAGTCATTCCAAAGGCTCAACCGTGATGCTTTCCCTGCTAGCTCTCCAGTGCTAGCAGATGACTTCATCAACCACAGGTTTGTACCATTAAAACTGTATATCGGTAGCAAGTCGCTACGCTTAGAGGCTCGGACAATGTCAGGATTGATATTATCGAGAATGAGCGGCTCAGAACTTGGGGTAGGGTAGTAAGCTAATACCATGTGAAACTGATTCAGTTCGATGGCTTTTACGTATATTAACCGCATCTTTGAATCTGGTATTCCTAGCTCGAGTAAAGAGAAGTACTTAGCAATAGTGAAATCTTCACAGTCTCCTGCGTTACTCCCTAAAAATTCGAGTGGCGTAGCCCAATAATCTGTCTTTCCCCACAGTTTTATGTCGTCAACGAAATACAGCTGATTAAAAAAGTCGTTAACGCCAGCGAGCTGTTCATGAGTCTCTAATTGTTTAAATAAGTCGAGGTTCTTTCGCCATGTATTTACGCGCAATCCCGCACGTTCGCCGTACACCGCTGTGACCGTATTGACCCATCGTTGTTCTTTACTGTTCAGCGCACCAAGTTGGAACGACAAACAACTTAAGCTGATTAATAATGTAACTTTACGCTGCAAATTGGATCGCATATTCGACTCGTATCACAAGTATACTCTTCTAGAGAGTTCGTCAGTGAGAAATAAGTGCTTTTTATTTAATCGCTTATCGCTCAATACTCCCTATCGCGAGTATCTTAATGTGGTTTACTCCTTCAAGGCGTTCGTTTTGGCACTTAAAATCGGTTTAAGTAGATATTCCAAAACGGTTCGCTTCCCTGTGATGATATCGACCGATGCTGTCATTCCTGGAATGATTGGTAAATCTGCATCTTGACCAAAGTTTGTTTTTTCGGTGCGTACACGAACAATGTAGAAGCTGTTGCCTTCTTCATCTTGAGTGGTATCCGCGCTGATATGTTCCAACTCTCCCTCTAAACCGCCGTACTTTGTGAAGTCGTAAGCTGTAAACTTCACGATAGCATGAAGATCTGGGCGTAAAAATGCGATGTCTTTTGGCGCAATTTTCGCCTCTACCAATAGTGTGTCTTCTGTTGGTACGATCTCGACGATATCCATACCAGGTTGGATAACACCACCGACAGTATTGATGTTCAGTGTTTTGATTTTGCCTGTTACTGGCGAATTCACAACCGTTCGGTTTACTCTATCTTCCAAGCCCACCGCTGATTCAACCAAAGCAGATAACTGGTCTTGGGCGCTGTTGAGTTTCTCTTGCTGTTCAGAGCGGAATTTGAGTGCAACATCAATACGGTTGAGCATGGATTCTCGAATCGCTGATTGCAATACGGGAATTTTGAGCTCACTGGACGTCATTTCACGACGGGTATCGTTGACTTGGCGCTGTAATTTGAGCAGTTCAATACGAGGAACAACGCCCTCGTCTGCCAAAGGTTTGGTGATATCGAGTTCTTTTTTCGCGTATTGGTAGCTTTGACGCAAGTTCCTTACTCGTGCTTGGATCTCTACCAAGTCCTGCTGCTTTTGCTGCACTTGTTGGTCAATAACAGAAAGTTGGTTGCGTAAATTATCTAGATCTTCGCGATATTCTGCTTTTTGACGCTGTGTGAGTTGAGGTCGAGTCTCTTCCAAGGTTGGTGGGAAGGTCAGTTTACCGTAATCAAGTAGTACACTTTGACGCCAGTTTTCCGTTTCAAAATCACGATTAACGGCAACACTGTTAATAGAAGCGGATAGTTGCAGCACAGATGCGGTAAGGTTGGCAACTTGTTGCTCACGTTCACGAAAATCTGAGCGAAAGCGGGTGTCATCGATAAGCAGTAACTGTTGGCCTTTTTCAACCAACTGACCTTCTTTGACTAAGATTTCTTTGACTAAGCCACCTTCTAAGTTTTGGACTACTTGTATCTGTGAGGAGGGAATCACTTTGCCTTGACCAACCGTGACTTTGTCGATTTCAGCCCAAGATGCCCAACCTATTGCTGCAATGAAAAATAGCACCATAACCCAGAGCATAAAACGCGCGCTGTTGGGGGTATTGAGGAGCAATGCTGCAGTTTTGTCATCAACAAAATCCAACTCTTCATCGTTGAGTTTGTTGTAGTTATCTCGGCTCATCACAGTCCCTGCTTATATAATTACGGATTATCTTTTTGATCTTATTATTATTAACCGATCATGTCAGCATGCTCGGCTAATAAAATATGAGAAGAGGGTTATTCTCTCTTCAAATGAGCTTTCTTACACTTTCTAAATCAAACAAAAGCATAATTAGCGCCGGAGTATAGCTATTACGCCTTGAACTTGGCTTTATCCAACTGATGTTTTTTTAGTTTGTCGTACAAGGTTTTGCGTGATACCTGTAATTCTAGTTGAACCTCTTTGAGTCTGCCGCGATGTCTTTGCAATGCATCGAATAACAAGCAGTATTCAAAGTATTCTGTGCGCTGAGTCATACTCTGAATTTCAAGACTTTTCTCACTATTCCAATCTTCCATTCTAAAAGTATCTGGCTTGAGGGCACGAAGTTCAGCAAATTGGCGTAGCTGCTTAACGTTTTCTGGCCATTCGAGACTGGTGAGGTGTTTGACTTCTTCTAGGCTGATATGTGGTGGCTGTAACTGATATCGGCTCGCGGTGTGGCGCACAAAGTGCTTGTATAAAGGCCCTATATCTTCCTTTCTTTCATCGAGCGTTGGTAAGTGAATTAGAGTCGCCAGGGATTTTAGAGGCGGCTCGGCTTGGGTGGTCGCGCCAAAAACACGTTCAAGTTTTGGGTGCTTGAACAAGTATTCCCATTGCTCAAATGATACATGCTCTGCGCTATGTAAGTACAAACTGCAGTGGCGTTTTCCTTCACTTAAGCGGTGTATGGCTTTGTCGAGCGCTTCTAATGAAAGCTCATAGAGGTCTTCACCAGAAGCGGCGATTAGCTCACTATCCGGTGTTGCATGTATGTCGTGGGCAAATTGTGCGGCGAGACGGCGACCTGTACCATCTTGACCTACAAAAATGAGCGGCTGGCTTGTAGGCGCACTGATCAAGGCGCGACGAATGCTCACCATGGCCTTACTGTGACCAATCATTTTCGGACCAACATGAGTTTGCATGTCGAGCTCTTTCTTAAGCCAGATGTTTTCTTGCAACAAGTTCAGTTTATCGCTGGCATTGTTGAGCGATTTCATGAGCTGTTCCGTTGAAAACGGTTTTTCTAGAAAGTCGTACGCGCCGCTTTTCATCGCATCTACCGCGGTTTTCACATCTCCATGTCCAGTAAGTACGATGAATTGAAAGTGATCGTTTTTGCTTCGCAAAGTTCGCATAAACTCCAAGCCATCCATCACGGGCATATGGATATCGGTAATGATAATCGCAGGCGTATTTGAGTCGATTACGCGTAAGGCTTCTACTGCGTTTGGTAAGCAGGTGACGTCTATCCCTTCAATCAGCAGGGCTTGAGACACGGCATCACGAATGTGTGGTTCGTCATCAACAAAGAAAACTGGGTTATTCATGGTCGTTTTCCACTTCTGGGGTACGTTTATTCTGATTGACTATTGGTAGCGTCACGATAAAGGTCATCCCTCCTGCTTGTTGTTCTGTGTTCTGATGTTTATAGGCATAGAGGGAGCCGTGATAGCTCTCTATAATCCGCTTGGAGATGGTCAAACCTAATCCAAGACCCTCCGGCTTAGTCGTAAAAAATGGGTCGAACACTTTTGCTAGGGCTTCGTCTGACATCCCTGGTCCGTTATCGGAAACAAGAATGTCGCAACTGTCATCATGACACTGAACAGCAATGGATATTTGCGGATCGATACAGTGGTTTTCCATCGCTTGTGCGGCGTTGTGGAAGAGGTTTATCAGCACTTGTTCTAATTCAACGCTGTGAATGGCCAGCTTCACATCATAGTCGATGGCCGGAACTTTTAGTGTTACTCCTTGCTTAATAAGCTTGTTGCTCAAAATGCTGGTGGCAGTATGTACCGCGTCGTGCAGTACTGAGATTTCATTGTGTGAATCGTGCGTGGCTTTCCGAGTAAAGACTTTTAAGCGGGCAATGACTTCCGAAATGGTGTCATTGAGTGTCAGCATTTTGCCCAAATTGTCGGCGACCATTGGGTATTTTTCCATTGCCAACAAACGCTGCGAGTTTTCGGTATAGGTTCTTAGTGCGGAAAGTGGCTGATTTATCTCATGGTTAATACTGGCTGATAGCTCGCCCAACAGTGCCAATTTCGCGGCTTGTGTCAGTTCTTGTTGTGTTTGTTTAAGCTCTTGTTGGCTTTGCTCATATTGGCGGATGGTCTGTTGTAGTTTTTGGTTGGCTTCACTCAGAACTAGTGTCCGTTGCACTACTTTTTCTTCTAGGCTCACATTGAGATGGGCAAGGCGTGCTTTGTTAACTAGGGTTTGGAACCACGCTAACGCAATTAGAGCAATGAGCGCATATAAGATCAGGAAGACGATATCGGCCTGTAAAACGGCGGCAAGAACGCTGTTGTGGTTAATTAAGGCAACGACGCGAAACCCTTTATCCAATAAGTGTGTTGCGTATGCGAGGTAATTCGGTGATAGAAGCAATTGATTGTCATCAAACTCTGTGACACCACTGTGTGCCGTTAACTCACCAAAATATTCGGGTAAGGTATCGCCATATTGACGCGTTTCGGTAAGTTCATTTATTGCACTCGATGACAGTGGGAAAAGTGCACGATAGCGCCAGTCTGGTAAATTGCTCATAAACACGACATTGTGTTTATCTGTAATGAGTACGTCAGTCGTGGTTTGCGAAAGGCGTTGTTCTAATTGCTCCAAATTCACTTTTACTGTGATCACGCCAACGACTTCCTCATTTACCCACAGCGGAGATGAGAAGAAGTACCCACGTTTATTCGAGCGTACGCCTAATCCAACGTATTGAGCGGGCTCACCGCGTCGCGCATTTTTAAAATAGGGGCGATAGCTAAAGCTAGAGCCAACAAACGTATCTTCTTGCTGAAAGTTACTTGAGGCTATGACTAACCCGGTACGGTCATGAACGTAAATCGTATCGGCCAAACTTTGCTTCAACCAATCTGATAACAGTAGGTTGAGCTCTTGAGAGGGCGTTCCGCGCTCGACTGCTTTGAGTAGTCTTGGGTCGTGACTTAATAGGTTTGGTATCTGTTCAAACTTTGCCAGTTCGTAGTCCACTTCTTGTGATACTTGCGCGGCTTGTCTCTCTAGCTTTTGTTGCCATTGATCATGTTGGTATTGAGTTGCGTAATGATGAGTAAGCGCAAGCCCTGAAATGCCAACGGCACACAGTAGCAGTAAAAAATGACGTAGGGCTTTGGGGTTGAGTAAGTTCACGATCGGCTCACTGGTTTTTTGTGTCATGGTATCAAATGACGCACTGTGATGCTGTGAGCGGCAACGATAACAAGCACAATGATGTCCTTGTATTTCCTCAGTATCGGGAGCACAATCGACAAAAACGAGTGAAGGAGTAAAGATGGAACTTGCTGATATTCGTCGTGAGTACACCAAAGGTGGGCTGCGTCGTAAAGATTTGAAAGCTGATCCTATTGATCAATTTAATCTGTGGCTAGAGCAAGCAGTTGAAGCGGGTTTAACGGACCCGACTGCGATGACAGTTGCAACGGTTGATGAAAATGGCATGCCGTTTCAACGCATTGTTCTATTGAAAAACGTCGACAAAGATGGTTTTGTGTTTTACACCAACCTAGGCAGTCGCAAGGCCCAGCAGCTAGAGCATAACAGCAATATTAGTTTGCACTTCCCTTGGCATCCGTTAGAGCGCCAAGTTCATATTACTGGTGTGGCTGAAAAGCTTACCGCCGTAGAGAATATGAAATACTTTACTTCTCGTCCTAAAGAGAGCCAGTTGGCCGCAATCGCGAGCAAACAAAGTAGCCGTATTTCTGCCAGAGGTGTGTTGGAAGGTAAGTTTTTAGAGCTAAAACAGAAGTTTGCTAAGGGTGAAATACCAGTACCAACCTTTTGGGGTGGCTTTCGCGTAAAACCAAAGAGCATCGAATTTTGGCAAGGTGGCGAACATCGCCTTCACGATCGTTTTCTTTTCTCCCAGCATGATGGAAGTTGGGACATTGATCGTTTAGCGCCATAGGCTTATGGTCCCTCATGAATAAACAAACACCGCCGAATTGGGGCGGTGTTTTTGTAGGTAGAAGCGATGCGAATTATCGCTCTCCATTCAACACAACCGATAATTGATGCTTAAGCAGCGTTTTGGGTACAACAGAGCCGTAGCCTGCTTCCATTGCTTTATCTATTAGTTCGTTCTTGCTGTTCGCTGCAAACTTATTACGTAAGCGTGCGACGTGACCTTCAACGGTTTTTGTTGATATGCCCATGACCTGAGAGATAAATTGAGGCTTTTTGCCATAGAGCAAGAGGAAAAGCGTTTCTTGCTCGCGGCATGTGAGCTTCTCTGGTTTTGGTTGTAAGTCAGAAAAACGAAAGATGGATTGTTGATTTGGGTTGGTACTGATTGCACGACAAACCCAATACCCGACTTCAATCACGGCGGTGTCGGTGAGTTCCCTTCCGTAGAAAATGGTGCCTACGATGTCGCCTTTGTCATCTCGCCACGGTGTTTTAGTAAATATATGTGCTCGCCAGCGGCCATCTGGATAAGGGTGGATATCCAGAATTTTTAGTGACTCGCCAGTTTCGAGAACGTGTTTATCTTGGCGTTGAAATTCTTGCGCGCATTCAGTGGTTGGGCTGGCCATATCAAAATCAGTTTTACCCAAGCACTCCTCGGGCGACGTGTGCCCTAACAGTTCTGCGTATTCCTGGTTTACGTATAGGAATACCGAATCTTTATCTTTGCATCCCCAACAACCTGGTAGCTGTTTAAGGAGGGATTGTTCTATGGTATCGACTGAAATATTCACAAAAGGACTCACTACATACTGCTTTTACCAATACAGAGACGTCCGTGTTACATGGCTCGTATTGATGTTGCCAAGTAGGCAGTTACGTTGCTAGAACACGTTCGTTGATTGGCGCTCAATCCAATTAAATTCGTGGTGTTCGATGTTTTCGTCAGGTAGTCATAGACAACGACGAAATGGAACGAAGAGTTTAATTGGGAAAATGGTCTGTTTCATTACAGATATGTGCGCTCACGGATGTCCGCCAATGTTCGGCTTACAACTCGTATCGTCCTTGATCATGCTTCCTACAACTCAGTTGTAATGTGGTTGACGTTCATATCACTTGTGAGCGAAAGAGCAGCAACTAAGCATATGAGAGGGACAGTGAGACAAACGCTATGATATCAGCTTATGCCATTGTTTTCATTGTTGAGAAGCGAAAAAAAAAGCCAGCCTGAAGACGGGCTGGCAACACAAGATATAATCTTGTCGACGTGTAGAAGAGGTTCTAAATTACCTAGCGAGGGTCTGCTAAGTAAGTTAGAGGTATCAATGAGATACCGAGAGCTTTAGATCGTATGCATCTTAAAGCTCGATAACTAATGTATTGAATCAGAAGCATATTAGTAAGGGGGGAAATCCCTCTATGTTGAGTTTAAGAGTGGGTTTCGATCCGTTTCAGGGACGAGTTATCTAATATGGAGCACGGTGTTTTACAAAATAACAGATTGTTCGGTAATAAGGATCTTTACATTGATTGATTATGTATACGTAAGGTGTTGCCTATCTATCCGTTTTTGTTAATAAAATTGGTTGCTCACTGACCGTAAATTAACCTCGCATGATCATCGTTCCGGAACTATGATCATGTAAATGAAATTGATCATGCTGATTTGATCTTGTCGATTGAGTTGGGTAAAAGTTGCAACCCAACAAAGAAGGTATATGATGCGAAGACGTAAGCTGACCGTGTAAAGACGACTGTTTAAAATGAGTGATTCAGATAACCAAAAAATCCTTTCATATCAAGAGATTATGCTGCCAAAGCCGGCGGAGCTGATCACACTTCCGTCTTATATGGATTGCCACGATCATTCTTATACGCAGATCGTGATTGGTTTAAAAGGGCAAGCCGAATTTGAAGTGCGCGGGCGAGGTAATCTTGTCGGCCCTGGTCAAGGTTGTGTGGTTACCGCATGCTCTGATCATGCTTTCGGTGGCGTCATCAATCAATCGGATATTTTGGTGCTGAATATGCCCAAACCGACAAATGATGATCCCGAAATGCTTCAAAAAATCAATAACCTGGAGAGAGACCATGTCTACTTCCAGTTAGATAGTCAAATTCAGAAGCTGATACAGATGTTGGTTCAGGAAATGCGAAACCATCCGGATGACCTGCTGTTAAGTCGTGCGTGTAACGACACTGTGATTGCGTTAATGCAGCGCCATATCTCGGCATTTGAGACCAGTCGAAAAGAGTCGCGCTTTGATTTGGAGGCGATTGATCGTTACATTGAGCAGCACCTGAGTCATAAGATTAGTGTGGCTCAATTGGCCGGGCGAGTGTTTCTTGGGGAAAGTCAGTTCCATTGCTTGTTTAAAGAGCAGATGGGGATTACACCTCATCAATATGTTCTTGGAAAGCGAATCGACATGGCTCGTGAATTAATCGAGCAAGGGCACCTTTCTTTAGGGCAAATTGCCGAGTTTACTGGCTTCTCAAGCCAGAGTACTTTTACTCATACTTTTACTCGCTTACAGGGAATATCACCTTCCCGTTATAAAAAACAAGTTGGATAACAACGCGTTTTTTTAGGTCAAATAATCATCAATCAGAATGAAGCCATGCACTATGCATGGTTTTTTTATGTTTTATTCACGTGACCTATCTCTCGTTTTTTTAAATTCTCTGTTCTTTGCAGTGGTTGATATGCCACTTGATCCTACATTTTCTCTTAGAACGAGCTCTTCACAAAAATCTTATTGATATTCTTGATATTTTGTTGTGAATGCAATGAAAAAATTAAAATTTACAACACAAAATATTACCTATTTGAATGTGACTATGTGGATGTTTTGTTATAAAAGCGAGTTTTTGGCAAAAATGTCGTAGTTTTTGACAAGTATTCTTATCGGCCTCAAAATACACTGCCAGCCATTGATAATCCTCGAAGCGGTTTTCGAGGAGTGAGATTGAGGAACACACATGTTTACAGCTACGAACGTGTTGACACCGGAATTTATCGGGCAGCCGCTTGATAAGTTGTGGTCACTGATCTCGCCATTATATATGGTGGACGAGTCTCAATGGCTAGAGCAACTATTGCCACTAGCGACGCCGACAGAGGATGAAAAATCGGCGATCACTACCCAAACGACCCACCTTATCGAAGCCATTCGTGCCGATAAGAAGTCAATCCAGATGATTGATGCTTTATTGCTGGAATACAGCTTAGATACTCAAGAAGGTATCTTGCTGATGTGTCTTGCAGAAGCATTAATGCGCATCCCAGATGCCGCGACAGCAGATTCTTTGATTAAAGATAAGTTGAGTGTCGCAGACTGGAAATCTCACCTGAAGAACTCTGACTCTGTGTTTGTTAACGCATCAACATGGGGCCTCATGCTAACAGGTAAAGTGGTTGGTCTTGGTGAGCAAGGCACCCAGAGCCCAGGTCAGGCTGTAAACCGTCTGGTAAATAAATTCTCTGAGCCTGTGATTCGTAAAGCCATGTATCAGGCAATGAAGATCATGGGTCACCAGTTTGTTCGTGGTCGTACGATAGAAGAAGCGCAGAAGAACGGTCGCCCAATGCGCGACAAAGGTTTCACCTACTCGTTTGATATGTTGGGTGAGGCGGCGTTAACGACAGCGGACGCGAACAAGTACTTCAAAGATTACCTAATGGCGATCGAAGCGGTGGGTCGCGAGACTTACGGTAACGACACCAGCCCTGCGCCTTCGATTTCCATCAAGCTTTCTGCATTACACCCGCGCTACGAAGTCGCAAATGAAGAACGTGTAATGACAGAGTTGTATGACTCACTAATGCAACTACTAAAACGTGCTATTGAAGTCGACGTTGCAATCACAATCGATGCAGAAGAAGCGGATCGCCTTGAGCTTTCCCTGAAGCTATTTGAGAAAGTATACCGTAGCGATCTTGTGAAGGGTTGGGGCAAGTTTGGTTTGGTTATTCAAGCCTACTCAAAACGTGCGCTACCAGTCTTGGTG
Organism: Vibrio sp. 661; assembly: GCF_033339315.1. Classification (NCBI taxonomy): domain Bacteria; kingdom Pseudomonadati; phylum Pseudomonadota; class Gammaproteobacteria; order Vibrionales; family Vibrionaceae; genus Vibrio; species Vibrio sp. 661. Next base: position 139,269 of record NZ_JAWOUJ010000001.1, read on the forward strand.
TGGCTAAATGCACTCGCAAAAGAACAAGGTGACGTTATTCCTCTGCGTTTGGTTAAAGGCGCGTACTGGGACAGCGAAATCAAGTGGTCTCAACAAGCGGGTTATGCAAATTACCCAGTATACACTCGCAAAGAAGCGACGGACGTTGCATACCTAGCTTGTGCTCGTTTCCTACTTAGCGAAGGTGTTCGCGGTAATATCTACCCACAATTTGCAAGCCACAATGCTCACACGGTGACGGCAATTGCTGTCATGGCGGAGCACAAAGAATACGAGTTCCAGCGCCTGCATGGTATGGGTGATTCACTGTATAACCATGTTATGAAAATGTACGGTCAGCCAGTACGTATTTATGCACCTGTCGGTAGTCATGCTGATCTTCTTCCGTACTTGGTTCGTCGTCTGCTTGAAAATGGTGCGAACAGCTCGTTTGTACACCGTCTAGTTGATGCGCGTTGTCCAATTTACGAGTTGACCCATCACCCTGTGGATGTGTTGACGGGTTTTGACACGCTACACAACGACAAGATCCCATTACCTGCCGACATTTTCCCTGAGCGTAAGAACTCATATGGCGTCAACATCGACATCGACAGTGAAGCGAAGCCATTTGAAGCTCAGGTCGAAAGCTTCATGGACAACCAGTGGGTTGCAGGCCCGATGATCAATGGTGAACGCTTTGCCGAAAGCATGATCAAGGAAAATGCGGCTGAGATCATCACCGCACCATACGATCGCCGAATTGAAGTCGGCAAAGTGGCATTTGCAACTCTTGATCACGTTTCCGCTGCAATTGATGCGGCGCAAACTGCTTTCTCTGATTGGAAAACCGTTCCTGTTGAGCAAAAAGCGGCTTGTTTAGAAAAGCTTGCTGACTTAATGGAAGAAAACCTGGCTGAGCTGGTGGCGATTTGTCACAAAGAAGCGGGTAAAACGATTCACGATAGCATTGATGAAGTTCGTGAAGCGGTGGATTTCTGTCGTTATTACGCGAAACAAGCGCAAAACCTACAGCCATTTGAGCTAGAAGGCTTTGATGGTGTGAAACGCATTTCTAGCCGTGAAGGTCTTGGTGTGTTTGTGTGTATTAGCCCTTGGAACTTCCCGTTGGCTATCTTCCTTGGTCAGGTGACGGCAGCACTGATTGCGGGTAACACAGTGGTTGCAAAACCTGCTGAGCAAACAAGCTTAATTGCCGCTCGCGCTATTGAACTAATGCTTGATGCTGGCTTCCCTGCAGGTGTGATTCAGTTACTTACTGGTCGCGGCGCTGAGATCGGTCATGCACTGACTTCTCATGATGCTATTGCTGGTGTGGCATTCACTGGCTCAACGGCAACGGCGCAACGCATTAACGTTACGCTCGCGGAGCGCAGCGCGAAACCAGTTCCGTTTATTGCGGAAACAGGTGGCCAAAACGCAATGATTGTGGACAGTACTGCATTGCCAGAGCAAGTGGTGCGTGATGTGATTCGTTCGGCGTTTGCATCTGCTGGTCAGCGTTGTTCTGCCCTTCGTGTTCTATTTGTACAAGAAGATGTAGCAGACCGTATGATCAACCTGATTCAGGGTGCGATGAATGAACTGCATGTTGGTTTACCTTACCTACACAAAACAGATGTTGGTCCGGTTATCGACAGCAATGCAAAACAAAAACTCCTCGCTCACCTTGAGCAAATGAGCAAAACACAGACTAAAGTCGCTCAGCTACAGCTGGATGAATCGTGCCAGCATGGTGACTTTGTCTCACCAAGTGCGTTTGAAATCTCGGGCATCGATGTGCTGAAAGAAGAACAATTTGGTCCAATCTTGCACATTGTTCGCTTTAAAGCGTCTGAATTACCGAACGTGGTTGCGCAGATCAACAAAACGGGTTTTGGATTGACGATGGGTATCCATAGCCGTAACGAAACCACGTACCGTTGGATTGAGAAACATGCTCGAGTAGGTAACTGCTACATCAACCGAGACCAAGTTGGCGCTGTGGTTGGTGTACAGCCGTTTGGTGGTCAAGGCTTGTCGGGTACTGGCCCGAAAGCTGGTGGTCCACACTACCTATTCCGCTTTACTCAACATCTTCTTGCTCAAGCAGAAAACGCATAAGGAGTCGCATTATGGTTCATCAGATCACCTATTTTAAAGATGCATTCTCTGCGTGGGAGCAGTGGAATCTGACTGATTTTGATTACAAATGCGAGCATGTTCTGGCATTTAAATCTGCACTAGAAGGGCAGCAGTCTACCGTTGCCAAGGTGGTTTCTTACCACTTGCAACAAGCATCAGCTCTTCTTGCAAAAACTCACCAGTTAGTTGGCCCTACAGGGGAAACTAACGAACTGTATGCCGCAGGACGCGGTGTGGCTTTGGTGATTTGTGAAAACAACATCGAGCCTGCTGATAATGCGTTATACAGTGCTTTTGCGATGATCACCTGTGCCTTAATTGCAGGCAACAGTGTGGTCGTTTGCAGTGACAATGCAGAGCTAAACCAATTGGTTAAGCAAGCTGTAGCGTTGGCAAACTTCCCATCTAACTTAGTCCAGGTTGTTGCGTACGATGCGTCTGCCCCGTTGCTTGAGAGCGATGTACGTAGTGTGGGTTATGTTGGGCGTTCACAGATTGAGCATGCGCTCAATCTTCAACTAGCTAAGCGTGACGGTGCAATCGTCGGCTTAGTTTCTGAAACGGATTTAGAGTCACCGAAATTGGCTCATGATCCTCATCTCTCGTTGCGCTTCATTACTGAGCGCACTCGAACGATAAATATTACCGCGGTGGGTGGTAACGCAACTCTACTCGAGTTGGGGAACGAAACTCACTAACCTGACTTGTAATGCCAATCTGGAGTAACTGGACTGAGAGCCGGTCCAGATTGGTTTTTTATACTCTGATGTATTGCTGAGACGGTAAAATATCAGGGCAGGCAAGGAAGGAAATAATTATAACGAGGACTATCTAATGATAGAAAATAGCTTTGCTATCACGTCCACTTTTGTGGCGTATTTACTGATTATGGTTGCTATTGGCGTTTACGCGTATAAGAGGACTTCCAATTCATCTGACTACTTCCTAGGTGGCCGTAGCCTAGGTCCGTGGCCTGCTGCATTATCTGCAGGTGCTTCAGACATGAGTGGTTGGCTGCTGCTAGGCTTGCCTGGCTATGCGTACGCTGCGGGTATCGAGGCCTTCTGGTTAGCCGGCGGTCTACTTCTTGGTACATGGGCAAACTGGCTCATCAGTGCAAAACGCCTTCGTACCTACAGTATCCAAACTGACGCGCTAACGTTGCCAGAGTTCCTGTCACGTCGCTTCAACGATAAGTCGAAACTGATTCAGACAATCTCTGCGTTTTTCATTCTTCTATTTTTCCTTTTCTACACCAGCTCAGGTTTGGTCGCAGGGGGCAAACTGTTTGAGACGGTATTCGGTCTAGATTATACCTACGCTGTTATCATCGGCACGGTGTGTGTCGTTTCTTACACACTATTCGGTGGTTTCCTAGCGGTATCTTGGACTGACTTAGTGCAAGGTCTTCTAATGGCGGCTGCGCTAATGATTGTTCCTATAGCGGTAATGGACGGTGGTTTAGGTCAGCTAAGTTCTGATCTACATGACATCAACCCAGAACTTGCAACGCTATGGAATGACGCGAAAGGCGAACCATTGTCTGCGATTGCCATTATCTCTCTAGCGGCGTGGGGCCTTGGTTACTTTGGTCAGCCACACATCCTAGCGCGTTTTAAAGCGTCTCGTTCAAACAAAGATCTAACGACTGCACGTCGTATCGCAGTGATTTGGACGGCACTATCTATGGTTGGTGCAATGCTTGTTGGTCTTGTTGGTCTGGTTTGGGTTACGGGTCATCCGGGTACTCAACTAGAAGACGGCGAGAAGATCTTCATGCTATTGGTTAACGCAGTATTCCACCCTGTCGTTGCGGGTATGTTGTTAGCAGCAATCCTAGCGGCGGTAATGAGTACCGCTGACTCACAGCTCCTTGTTTCATCTTCAGCGCTTGCAGAAGATTTCTACAAGCAAGTATTCAAGCCAGAAGCGTCTTCTGAAGAAATCGTAATGATTGGTCGTATCGGTGTTATCGTTATTTCGCTTGTTGCGCTATTCCTAGCGATGACGCCTGATAGCTCAGTACTTGGTCTTGTATCTTACGCTTGGGCTGGTTTTGGTGCGGCATTTGGTCCTGCGGTTGTACTTAGCCTTTACTGGAGCGGTATGAACCGTAACGGCGCGTTAGCAGGTATTCTTGTTGGTGGTATCACTATCGTAGTTTGGAAGCAGCTAACTGGCGGTTGGTTTGATGTGTACGAAATCGTACCGGGCATCATCTTCTCTACGCTTGCCATCATTGTGGTAAGTAAAGCAACGGGTGGTGCTGCGCAAGACGTGTTAGACCAACACCAGTCGTTCGAGAAAAAACTGGTTGAACTAGACTAGTAACTTCCCGTATATGAACACAAAGCCCGCTATTTTAGCGGGCTTTGTTTTATCTGAAACTTAATTAACGTTAATGGTGGTAGCTTGAGATCAAAGCTTAGCATTGCTCGGTTAGATTGGAGTGTTAGTCGCGACGAATTTTGGCGTAAATAACGGTGTTACTCAGCTCTCCCGATGTGGTAAGACGTTCGTTTCTGAGCTCTCCTTCGAACTCATAACCACAGCGCTCGGCTACAGCCCGGCTCTTTTGGTTGGTGCTATCAGCATGAATTGCGATTCTCTTGGCACCCAAGTCATCAAACGCATAGCGCTCAACTTCGAGCACAGCCTCGGCAACATAACCATTGCCAACGGCAGCATCATCTAACCAATAACCTATCTCAAAGGATGGTACGTCGGGATCTCGAATCATCAAGCCGACCGCACCCAGTAAGCGATCGCTTTCCTTTTCAATGATGTAGTAACGCAGCTCTTCTTCGAAGTTTTCAAAGTTTGCGATGGCTTTCTCTGTCCCTTCTATCATCGCTTCTAATGTCAGCACATGAGGCACCCACGGCAGATAGACTTCGAGAGTCTTTTGGCTGCGAACGACAGCTTGATGCGCCTCTTCGGCTCGTTCTAAACAAGCAGGGATGAGTTTGAGACGTTTCGTTTCCATGCCGACTCTCCTATGGGTGAAAAATGAACGGAAAATCATTTAAACAGATGTACTTAGAATGATCTAGTCAACGCCGTCATATTATTCACTTGGTTTGCCAGAGAGAAACTGAGAGAATCGAACCGTTATCAAACCAACTAGGTTCATTATGAAACTTTTAGTAAGAAACTTGGCTCGTCACATGACCGAGCAAGATATCCGCAAATTATTCTCAGCGTACGGCAAAGTAGAACTGTGTTCGCTAGTGCTTGATCAAGACACGGGTTTGTCGAAAGGCTTCGGTTTTGTCATCATGCCGGACGAAGCAGAAGCCATTTCTGCTCTTGAAGCACTGAATTTGACGAACGTAGAAAAAAGCAAAATTCGCGTGAAAGTCGCACAAGACTAATACAGAGAAAAGCCAGCGTTATTGCTGGCTTTTTTGTCTTTCTATTTAGAGACCAAATTGGCAACATTCTAGAATGTCTTCTCTTTTCGTTTTAGCGAGATTGATCATCAATTCTCTCTTCAAGTTGTTTCATTAAATCCTTTAACTGTAGAGAATCGAAATTGTCTGAATTCGGCACTTGGTAAGCGTCGTTGACTGTGTAGAGCATCAAACTTTTGCTAGAGAGGAGCTCTTTCTGTATTTGGACTTTGACAATGTCATCAAGAGGTAGACGGAAGTAAACCGTTGAGCCCTGGCGGTACTTCAAGGTGTTGGTGCTTGCATCGATATCTAGCGTTTTAGGATTGAACGCGCGGCGCGTGAAGTACGTTGAGAGCAGTTTCAATCCTATTATTGTGAGTGCTACGAGTCCAAACTCGACGATCTTGTCTGCTAGGTAGGAAAAATAGAACAGCGACAACAATACAGTTCCTAGCAAGAAAGGGTTGTTCTTGGACAGATTTTGTGAAGTTTCATGGATAATCATCCGACATATTCCTCGACTTTATTCAGAAGCGACGAACGTGAGTTGGTAGACACAAACCTTTCGTTCTTTGCCTTGCATGCGCAATGTTTTGTCACCGATGTAAGGGATATTTAGTTTTTGGATCACCGATTTAGAACGCTGATTGTCCACCAAATGCATCACGGTTATTCCGTTTAACTCAAAGTGCATTCGAGCAAATTCGAGTAAGGCTTTGGAGGCCTCGAATGCATAGCCTTTCCCCCAATGTGGCACGCCAACCCAGTAGCCTAATGTACCGTAGCCCTCTTCGATACACGGTAAACTCACTGCACCAAGTAACTCACCAGTGTTTCGCAAGGTAATAGCGTACGCCACGCCTTGATGCTGCTGATACATCGGATCGTGCCTATCTATCCATGCTTGCGCCATCGGTCGCTCATAAGGATGAGGGATGTTTGCTGTCATGTCGGCAATTCGCTTATCTCCAGCGAGTAAAGCCACTTGTTGGCAGTCATCGATATTGAATGGCCGGAGGACGAGTCTTTCGGTAGTAAGAGTCGGTTGTATCGTCATGCATTTCTTCCTTGATGAGACGGCTATAGCTGCTAGCAACTGGTTTGCGGGGTAAATCAAGATAACAAGGCGTCTCGAAAGCTCGATCTAGCCAGCTGTAAAGTTGTCATGCGCCTTACTAAATAATAAGCCCGAACAATTGCTTATGTGTAATGTGTCGTATTATTACACACATAAGCACGTTTGCTCATATTGATGGTACAAAAGTTGAGGTCTGACCAATGTCTCAGTTTTTTGATACTTTCGTTCAATTTTTTGAAGATAGGGCACAAAAAATTAAAGGAGCTTTTTAATTGTGGAATTATTTTGAACAAAATATGTCAATTGTCAGTAGGACGAAAAAGTAGGGAGAAGAGAAATGCCGGATATATATTGCGCAGCTTGTAGAAAATCAACGCAACATAAAGTGATTATGAAGCGTTGCGAGCCTCAGTCTGTTGACTCGTTAACAGGCAAAATGGTGAGTTTTACACAGCTGATGGCGAAATTTGTATCAGGTGAACATTATTACGAGATGGAGCCTCAATACTACTGCCGTTGTTGTAATCATCGTGCAATTGGAGAGGTTGTTCCACATCCTACACGGCATACATCGGCCGCACTCTAACTCTGAGTGATAGCCATGATTAATGGCTAAATAGGGCGGCGTTGCCCGAACGACATATCTATACAGGCGTGTCATGCGCTTTCAAATTTGCGACTCCGCGGGAGCCGCTAGGTTGCTTTTTCTCTTCATATCACGGTTACTAAGTGAGCGGCAATAATCATAGCTCTTTCCCTCCTTCGTTGTTTTCTGGTTATTCTCTGCTGAATTTCACATGCTGTGCATTTGATGGTTTGCAATTTTTTGAGCAACGATTAATGTGATGCTTTCTAAGTGGTTACAAGGAAGTGGGTTAATGAGTTATCAATTGGACCGGATTGATTTACATATTTTGAGAGTGCTTCATTCGAGAGGCAGAATTCCAGTTGTAGAACTAGCAAAGCTGATTAACTTAACGACTTCTCCATGTTCTGATCGTGTAAAGCGGCTAGAAAAAGAAGGGTATATCAATGGTTATCATGCGGAGTTGAATGCGGAAAAGTTGGGGCTGGATGTGCAAGTATTCATCCATATTCGTTTAGACCAAACCAGTTTTTCTATTTTTGAAAAGTTTGCGAAAGCGGTGGAATTGATGCCTGAAATTGAAGAGTGCTACTCGCTCTCTGGAGATTTCGATACCATGATAAAAGTTCGTGTTAAGAGCATGAAAGCGTATCAGGAGTTTATGTCGAGCAAGTTAGGCACGCTTCCGGGCGTGATTCAAACTCGTAGTGAAGTGGTCATAGAAGAACATAAAACGGGATTTGGTGTTAATCCCGAGCTCCTTGGTTAGGCGAGGCATGTGTTGAGCCTCCTTATTGAGCGTGACTTGGCGTATTATTTTTTCAAGATAAAAAAGGAGCCGAAGCTCCTTTTTAATAAATCGGTGAGCGATTATGCCCCGATAAAGGTGCTGATAACGCCAATTAAACCACCAAAAACACCGCCCCAAACGACTAGCCAGCCAAGGTGCTGTTTAATCATCTTTTGCACCATTTCTTTAACTAATGCCGGTGTTAATTCGCTTAAACGTTGATCGATGATACCTTCAATGTTCTGTTTTATCTCATCCATCATTGCAGGAGATTCGAATTGCTCTTTCAGTGCTTCTTTGATGTTATCGCTCTTGCTCAACTCAATGATGGATTCTTGCATCTTTTCGACGAAAGGTTGGCGCATGGGTTGTAGCGCTTCCGAGCCGCCAAACATCGCTAGCATGCCACCAAACTGAGAGCCTTCAATTACTTCCACTAGGGAATCAAATGCTGGATTTAAATCTACTTTCTCAATTACTGGTTGAAGATCGATGTTCACACCGCCCGCCATTTCTTTATTCAAGAATCGGTCAATGTTCGCTTCAGTAAAAAACTGTTCCATCATCAGGTTTTTGATAGCCAGTTTAAACTCTTCAAATCGTGCGGGGATCACGCCAGAACCGTATAATCCAGGCACTTTCTCAAACAGCATATGGATGGCAAGCCAGTTGGTGATGGCGCCTGAGAACGCAAACAGCCCTGCATACCAAAGATAGTCGTTTTGTAATTGATGACCTCCAGCCATCAAAGCGATAGCGAGGACATTCGTTAGCAAACTTTTGTTCATAGTGACCAGTTATATATGAATATCGGAAAGAATAAGTGGGCCTGATTCTATACCTAAGTCACATTAAGATGCTAGGTTTTGCCGTGATGAGTAGTCTTGTAGAGAAGGGACAAAAAATGAATGCTCAGAAAAACAAAACCCGACAATCATTGTCGGGCCACTGCTTTTTCTTAGAAAAACTAAGATTCTATTTTTAATTTTAGATGCGGTAGATCTTACAACAAAGTTGGCATTTCCATCTTTCTGAGTAGCCAAATAGCTTGTCAGCCCAACTTGGTTTGAGTTGTACGATCTGCATTGAACCACATTTACACATAAGCTAATTACCTTATTGTTAATTTAATAACTAAGCCATCTATTGAGTATAGCTGCTTATCAAAAAGTGAAACGATAAATGAATTCAGCTAGGTACTCTGCATTGTGTCCATTGCAATAGATACGCAACGAGGCGCTATATTAGCAGAAAAAGTGTGATCTTTATCATGGAGAGTGTTTCATATATGAGAAACCACAATGGCTATATGAGCATCTAGCCATGGATTTAAATAAAAAACGGCGCTTAAAGCGCCGTTTTTATTGAGCTTATCACTCGTTAAGAAGCGTGTTGATTGTCTAGTTCTTCAGCGATAAATCCGCCAGTTTGATGCGCCCAAAGCTGGGCGTAAATGCCGTTATTCGCAATGAGTTCTTGATGAGAACCTTGTTCAACGATGCTGCCTTTATCTAGCACGATGAGGCGATCCATTTGTGCGATGGTCGATAATCGGTGAGCGATAGCAATAACCGTTTTCCCTTGCATTAATTCATTCAAGCTTTCCTGAATCGCTGCTTCGACTTCTGAATCCAGAGCCGATGTGGCTTCATCCAGTACCAGCAATGGTGCGTCTTTGAGTAGCACACGAGATATTGCGATTCGCTGACGTTGGCCTCCAGACAGTTTTACACCACGTTCACCAACTTGCGCATCGTATCCGACATTACCAAATGGGTCGGTCAGAGTTTCGATAAACTCATGGGCATGCGCTTGCTTAGTGGCTTTCAGCAAATCTTCTTCTGTCGCATCTGGATTGCCATACAAAATATTGTCACGAATTGAACGGTGTAGCAGAGAAGTATCTTGGGTCACCATACCGATCTTTGAACGCAAAGAGTCTTGTGTGACTTCTGAGATGTTCTGTCCATCGATCTTAATGCTGCCGTCTTCGACATCGTGGAAGCGAAGTAACAAGTTCACCAAAGTCGATTTTCCGGCGCCGGAGCGCCCGACCAAGCCTACTTTCTCTCCTGGTTTGATGTTGAGGTCGAGATGGCTAATCACGCCTTTGTTCTCACCGTAATGGAAGCTGACGTTATCAAAGTGAATGCCTCCTTCAGTGACAACCAAGTCTTTTGCGCCTGGTTTATCTTTAATATCAATAGGCTTAGAGAGCGTTTTCATTCCATCGACAACGGTTCCCATGTTTTCGAAGAGGGCGCCAACTTCCCACATTATCCACATCGACATACCGTTTACGCGCAATGCAAGACTAACAGCAATCGCAATCGCGCCAACGCTAATGGCACTATCCAACCACAGGTAAATCGATAAAGCAGCAACGGAAAAGACCAAAATATAGTTTGAGATCTCTACAGCGACGTCGAAGCCGGTCACTAGGCGCATTTGACGATAGACCGTATTTAAAAATCCTTTCATGCCTTGCTCGGCATATTGGGTTTCGCGCTGGCTATGAGAAAACAGTTTGACGGTTTGAATATTGGTATAACTGTCGACGATGCGCCCTGTCATTGTCGAACGTGCATCGGCCTGCGCTGAAGCGACGTCTTTGAGCTTAGGGACAAAATAGATTTGGATAGCGATGTAAGCGAGTAGCCAGACAATCATTGGGATCATCAAACGCCAGTCTGCCGTCGCTAACATAATGATCATGCTGGTGAAGTAAACCGTAACGTAAACAAACACATCCATAGCTTTCATTACGGTTTCGCGCACAGCTAATGAGGTTTGCATGACTTTCGTTGCGACTCGACCTGCAAAATCATCTTGATAGAAGTTCAAGCTTTGATTGAGCAAATACCGGTGTGCAAGCCAGCGGATAGACATTGGGTAGTTGCCCAATAACGTTTGATGAACGAGCAACGAGTACAAGATCACCAATATAGGCATGACAACCAGCAATAAGGCTCCGTAGAAAATCAAATCCGATTTATTGTCTTGTAAGAACGTTTCTGGATTGCTGGTAGACAACCAATCAACCAGTTGTCCCATGGCGCCAAACAACATTACCTCAACAACAGCCACAATTGTGGCCATCAAAGACATGATGATCAAAGGCTTTTCATAACCACGAGTGTAATAACGCAGAAAAGCGAACATCCCTGAAGGAGGCTGATCCGGTGTAGATTTGGGGAACGGCTCTGTAAAGCCTTCAAATCGTTTAAACATAACTCATCCTAAAGTTAAAACAGTGCCATTTGGGGTGGCTAAATCCATCGATTCACGCTGCTTTGGACGAAACCGCGTGTATGAGAGTTTTTTGCCTGCTCCTCGATAAAGCAGACCGATTGACGAGAGGGGCGAAAAAATAGTCTAACCGATTGTTTCTTAAATGTAACTAGTTGGTTATGAGTGTGATTGTCTATGGTTCTGATTCTTATGATGAATTCTTATCATGTTCATCACGGTGCAATAAAAGCTTAAACCTGCAAAGTGACAATAAAATTTAGGGAAAAATGAACTTAATGCAGCAAAAATTACTTTTGGGCAATTAAATTAATTGTCAAAACAGCAAAACTGAAGTTAACAATAAATTTACAATCTCATCATTCTAGTGATAAGGAATGTATTGGATGCTATTACACGAATCAGTGACCCAATTTGCTAATGGGAAAGAAGAAAGCACGCAAAGTGCTCAGCGCCAAACCGCAAACTGCGTAGTGATGGTGCCACCGAAAGAGTTTCGTTTTAATGAAGAAACCGCACAAGATAATGAGTTCCAACATAAAGTGTCACTCAGCCAAGAAGAAGTCTCACGTCGAGTAATGGCCGAGTTCGCGAGTATGGTTGCAACGCTACGTCAAGAGGGCGTTCAAGTTGTTGAGTTTGATTATCCAACTTCAGATGTTGCGACGCCAGACGCGGTATTTCCAAACAATTGGTTTAGCACTACGCCAGATGGCACGTTGTACACTTTTCCAATGGCCTGTGAAAACCGTCAAAAAGAAGTACGTCCCGATGCGCTTGTGGCAGCACTAGCGCAAGCAGGGCGAGAGGTTCATCGACGCAGCAGTCTAACTGAATATCTTGACGAGAAAGCGTATTTAGAAAGCACGGGTGTGATGGTGTTTGACCACCTAAATAAAACGGTCTATGCCGCACTCTCACAACGTTGTGATCGTCTGGTTTTAGAAGATTACGCCGATCGTATTGGCTATGAACGAGTGATTTCTTTCCAAACTCGTTTGCCGTCTGGTGCGCCGATTTATCACACCAATGTGATGATGGCGGTTGGCGAACAGTTTTGCGTGATTTGTGACGAAGTGATCCCAGAATTTGAGCGTCGTTTTGTAATGAAGTCACTCGCCAAAGACAAGCAAGTCATCTCAATTTCGCTGGAGCAGATGAACCAGTTCTGCGGTAACATTCTGCAACTGGAAACGATCAACGGCGACAAGGTGATTGCGATGTCGCAATCGGCGTACGATGCATTCTCACCAGCACAAAGAAACCAATTGGCAACGCACGGTAAATTGCTGCCATTCGACGTTTCTACCATAGAATCTATTGGTGGTGGCTCGGTTCGTTGTATGTTGGGTGAAGTGTTCTTACCGAATCGTAAAGCTGTACTTTAATAAACTGCACATTTCTTTTCAGCCGCAGTGAAAGGCTGACGAAGCGTTCTCTTCAAGGGTTTTTAGCCGTTAGCTCTGTGGCAGTACAGACTAACGGCTTTTTTGCGCTTTTTAGTTTTCTGACGATTTGCATAGGCGCCGCTTGGTTTAAGCGCCTAAAATAGGATGGTTCACCTAGCAGATTGTGGTAAAGCCCGCGCCTGCGTTTTACCGCATCTTCATTATTTTTATTGCTTCTTCAACCCAAAGCACAAGGTTTTCGTTAATGCCATTTTCTACTCTCTCATTGAGTTCTGAGCTGATTCACGCACTGCCAAAAGATTTCAAGAAACCGACTTATATTCAAGCGTTGGCCATTCCTGAGCTGTTGGCTGGTCAAGATCTATTGGCTTTGGCAAATACAGGCAGCGGCAAAACCCTTGCTTATGGTTTGCCTTTGTTGGAAAAGCTGAGTGTCAATCCAGAGCAAAAAGCGCTGATTCTTGTGCCAACTCGTGAGCTGGCAATGCAAGTGAGTGAAGCAATTAACCAAGTTGGTCAAGTTCTTGAACTCAACGCAGTGTGTTTGTGTGGCGGCGTTGATAAAGAGCAACAACAGCAGGCGCTAGCGACAAATCCTCATATCCTTGTCGCGACGACTGGTCGTTTGGTTGACCTAGCAAATAATGGCTTGGATTTGAGCAATGTTCATTATCTAGTATTGGATGAAGCGGATCGTCTGTTGGATATGGGCTTTTGGCCTGACGTACAAAAGATTTCGATGCAAACCTTCAATCAGCGTCAAACCGCGATGTTCTCGGCAACGTTTTCAGATGAGTTGAAGGGTAAAGCGAAGCTGCTTATGCAGGCACCAAAGCAAGTTGCAGCGCATCAAGAAAACAGCACCAACCAAGATATTGCTGAAACGCTGTACCTCGTCAACAAAGGCAGTAAAACCAAGGCATTGATTGAACTGATTCAAAAAAACGCGTGGACTCAGACATTAGTCTTTATTGGTGCGAAAGAGAACGCCGATGGCTTAGCGAAGAAGCTGAATAAAGCGGGTATTCTGACCAATGCGCTGCATGGCAATAAGAGTCAAGATGAGCGAGAAGAAGCACTGGCGCAGTTTAAATCTGGGCAAATTCAGGTGTTGATTGCCACCGATCTACTAGCGCGTGGCATTCACATTGAGCAATTACCTGTAGTGATCAACTTTGAACTGCCAATGCATGCAGAAACTTACGTTCACCGAGTAGGACGTACCGCTCGCGCAGGCGAACAAGGTGTGGCGGTGTCATTGGTTTGTCATGGTGAAATGGACGCACTAAACGCGATTCGTCACCTGACTCAACGTGCATTGCCAGTGCAAGATCTGGTTGGTTTTCCAGTAACGGATAAGCCATCAACTGGCGAGAGCAAACGCGCGCCACGCGATAAAAAAGCCAACCGCCGAACTCATGCTAAGAAGAGCATTAAGCAGTTCCAAGGTAAGTCGAAACGCCCAGCCCCGAGTGCGAAGTAAACCAAAAAAACACGCTCTGGCGGCATAGTCGGTTCAGAGCGTGGCTTAAAATTTTACTTTGGGGTGTTAACTCACAGTTGGGCCAACCAAGCGCATTTCCCAATCTTCAACTTCGCCGGTTTCTAGGCGGCGCTCGACTAACTTGCCCCAAGACTCGACTAACGGCAGTTCAGACAGCTTAGTGAGTTCTTCTCTATCTAAACAGCCAGTGAAAACCGCACCCATGATGCGAGCCAATGGCCATTCTGGATAAGGTCTTTCGCACAGAATAATCTCGTCACCTGCACCGATATCGCCTTCTTCCAACACTCGGAAATACCAGCCTGTTCGAAGCGTATCTTGCAGTCTTCTCGCCATGTCGTGTTGGTCAAAACGTACGTTAAGTTTCCAACAAGGCATGCGACCTTGCGACACTTCCAGTAGTGTTGAGCCGATGCGAATTTTATCTTTCAAGCAAATCGTGGATTCGGTGACGCCTTCGGAGCTGATGTTTTCGCCAAAGCCGCCGGCGGATTGGAAAATTGGTCTTTCGCCTAATTCTTGTTGCCAGATTGGGTAGTGTTCGCTTGGGTAAATATGAAGCGCTTTTTGAATGCCACCATGAAAGCGCGGATCACCTTGCTCATCACTGATAAAACCAAGCTCTGTTGCATGCTGGCGCTCAGGCAGCACTTGTTTGTTGATTGCGCTTTGCGCTCCATGAGCATAAGGGACGGTTTTCCCTGCTAGCACAGCTTTTACGACGCCGATTTTCTTCATATAACCTCCTTATTATTTGAATGAGAGATAAAGTGTTTACCTTCATTCGCGATGCGGAGCATGATAGCCTAGTAAACGTGTGTCGGAGTAGGGATGAAAAGACAACTAACAATGCTAACTCGCCAAATTGATTCGAAGTCAGGCGTCGTCACCTCCAATAAGATGATGGACGCGAATCCCCATTCTCCTGTTTTGGTGAAAACCATCGACATGCCAAAAGGTTACATTGATGCGCTGCATCAACACACTTGGCATCAAATCATCTTTCCTATCAAAGGGTTATTGCAAACACAAACTGAGCATTATCAGCACTTGGTTCCGCACACCTCTGCGTTATTTGTTCCTGCGGGTGTTCAACACGAGTCGATTGCTCTAAGCAACACGATATTTGTTGGCATTTACCTCAACCCTGAGTTTGGCGCAACGTACGAGCAACAAGTGAGAACCATTGCTTTAACGCCGTTTTTAAATGAG
This sequence comes from Vibrio sp. 661, assembly GCF_033339315.1. NCBI lineage: Bacteria > Pseudomonadati > Pseudomonadota > Gammaproteobacteria > Vibrionales > Vibrionaceae > Vibrio > Vibrio sp. 661. The sequence continues at coordinate 154,616 of NZ_JAWOUJ010000001.1, forward strand.
CTTTTACAAGAGATCCGCAGACAGTGTGAAGGTGAGACAAGCCACGAAGAAGTGCTGCATTTGCTGGCGGTGTTGCATGATCAAATTTTGAAAAGCAACGTGCAGACATTTCAGTTATTGCTGCCACAAGACAGACGACTAAAACTGATTTTCGAGCAATTGACAGACGAGCCAGCGTTAAGCTGTTCGCTAAAAGAGTGGGGGGAGAAAATTGGGGCGTCTGAGCGTACTTTATCACGGCTGTTCGCCAAGGAATTCAACACTTCATTTCTGCTTTGGCGGCAACAAATTCGGCTAATTTACTCGCTTTCTTTGTTAGATGAATCGTTGCCAATCCAAGCCATTGCAGACCTAGTGGGTTATCAAAATGACTCATCCTACATCAAAGCATTTAAAGCCTATTTTGATATGACGCCACAACAGTTTAGAGTGAACGGCGCATCGCGCAGGTAGAAATACAGAGCTTCGACTTCACTTAATGCTTTTGAGTAGAAGTCGCGAAACTTCCTTTTTGAATTTCAATTACATGGTATGAATAACAATGGCACCAACGATAAATACTCGAGTGAATCAATTCTGTTTTGGTCAGCCCCAAACGTCGCTGTCGTTGGAAAAAGAGCCCCTCAAACCGCTTGCTCAGGGCAAGGTTCGGGTGCGACTGGAAGCCACCAATATTAACCCAAGTGACTTGCTTTCCATTCATGGTGTTGGGCAATACCGCCGCGTTCACATACCACCTCGCGTGCCGGGATTTGAAGCGGTTGGGCGTGTGGTGGAAGTCAGTGCAGTTGGTCAAACTGACCTTCAAGTTGGGCAAAAGGTGTTGGTGGCGATGAGTGGTACTTGGCAATACTACATAGATGCCTCGCCTGAGAATCTTTTTCCGCTACCTGAGAGTTTGGAGAACGGCTATGCCTGTCAGTTGTACATCAACGCGTTAACCGCGTGGGTGATCACCACTAAAGTAGCTAAGTTGAACAAAGACTATGTGGTGATCATCAATGCAGCAGGGTCAGCGATCGGTAAGATATTTGCCCAGCTCGCCCATTCACTGGGTTTTACACTGATTGCTGTGACCTCAAAGCCAGACGAGTATCCGTACGATACTATTCCAGTGTTGGACGCGAAGAAAGACTTACAAGCGCAGCTGCAAACGCGCCAACTGCCACAACCAACGGTCGCTCTGGACGCGATAGGTGGTGAGGCTGGCACGGATCTCATTCGTACCTTGAAAGAAAATGGCCAATACATCAACTACGGAACATTGTCGTTAACGCCTTATACGCCTGAGTTTTTTGAATCGATGAAGGCCAACAACATCGACTTTAGTACATTCTTTTTGCGGTATTGGGAAGAATCGGTAGGTAAAGGCGGGAGAAAGACGGTGTTCGCTGAAATGTTAGAACACTTTATTAGCAGCGACATAAAGTTAAACGTTGCATATGATCTGCCGTTAGAGGACTTTCAAACAGCGATTGAAATGGTTGAGCGACGCTCGTCAGCAGTGTCAGGAAAAATCATTTTGACGCTGTGAATTACAGTGAGCCTGTTGAGAAAAGGGAGGATAAAATCCTCCCTTTTTTATGGGTTTACTTGTAATGATTGGGCTATTTTAGATGGAAGATTTGTTCTGTTTCGAGCGATGTCATCGCACGTACTTGACGCCAAATGTAATAAAAAATACCGAACATCATCAACATACTTGGGATGGCAATCATTGGGTAACTGTACAGCGTCATTTTTCCTAACTCTTCGTTAAAGGCAGCAGTACCAGAAGGGCTAGTCACAATCCAAGTCGCAAGGAAGTAGTTCATTGCAGATGAGAACGCAAAAGTACTTGCAAACAGGTAGTTAGAAGACATAAGGCAACGTTCGAACGCATCGGTTTTACCATTTTCTTTTAAACGTTGGTTAATCAACGCGAGATTCAACACTGTGTCATTCAGTACTAACTTCTGCATCAGTGGGTAGCGGGTAAACGTTGAACCCAAAACCGCTAAACCGATCAGGCCAGGAATCAGGGCTTCTTTTAGTGCTAACCAGCGTGTATCAAGCTCTAACAAGCCGATGCCACCAGTTAGTAGAACACTGATAAAGCCCAGAGCAGAAATAAAGTTAAATTTCTTGTTACGGACAAGGTCCATACCGCCATAAATGATAGGAAATAGCAAAGCGACAACCAGCGCCATTGCTGTCCCTAGATGCTCATCGCCACTAAACTTCATCAAAATGAAGGAAGGGATAAATACGTTGAAAAGGATTTCAAATAAGGGATTCGGCTTTTTCGCCGTCGTGTTACTCATAATGTTTTACTGACTCTACTCTATGTCGGCTGTTATTGTACTTTGACAAGAAGTGTTCATCTAGTCGCGCTTGATGTAAAGCGTTAAAGCGTCGAGTTGTGTAACGACTTATGAAATAGACCGGAGCATAGCCAGTTAGTTTATGTGGTTGACTACTTTTTGTGTCTTAATGACTCTCCTTCTGTGCGATGATCTGATTACGCGCTCTGAATAATCGAGTCGCCACTGTGTTGTGGTTGAGCCTCAAGGCTTGGGCAATTTCATCATGATTCAACCCAGCCACTAAGCTCAAGAGCAACGGCTCTCGGTATTTGGGTTCGAGAATCATCATTTGTTTTTGAAGCCAATCTTGGGCCATGTCGTAGTCACTGCCAGGGTAGGTTTTTGTCTGTATTGCACACTCATCAATGTCGACAAAATCGTACTGTTTTCTATCAAAGCGCCGAGCATTCTCACGACGCAAAATAGTAATGAGCCAAGACTTCGCGGCGTTGGGATCATTTAAATTATCAAAGAATCGCCACGCTTTCAGGAAGGTTTCTTGCGCTAAATCTTGAGCAAGGTGGTGATCTTTGCATAACCAATACGCGAGACGGTAGATCTCTTGGTATCGCTCTTTCGTCAGTGCTTCGTAACGTTTATGTTTTTCCATAGCATTAAGATAAAAAGTTTGGAGAGCACGTTGTGTCTGCCAGATGAACGACAACCCTTTTTATCGCTTTTACAGTGATAAAAAGGGTTGTTCGATTAGGAAGATAAATTCGAAGAGTTAACCTTCGAAATATCGAAGGGTGGCTCTGATTTCTTTCTTACACGCTTAAAATGGTTGGTTGGAAAAACGTGAGTACTGGATGGCATCTGCGACTTCCTGAGCTTTAGACTCTGAAGTCATAAGGTGAAGTAGCTTAAGAGCAGCTTGATAGCTAACTAGGCTACCGTTCGAAGTGATAACGCCATCATCAATGACAAAATTCTGGTCGACTTGTACTTTGACTGCTGGGTAATCTCTTTGAAAGCCGTTTTCACCTCCGGCCCAAGTTGTTGCTTTTTTGCCGTTTAAAAGGCCAGCTTCGGCTAACAAATACGCGCCAGAGCAATTACTTGCCATCCAATCTGCCGCCTTTGAGGTAGTTTTAATAAAGTGAATGAGATCTTTATTTTCGATTAGTGCATCCATGTCATAGCTGGATGTTAAAACCAGTACGTCGAGTTCCGGCAGATCACCAATCCAAGCATCCACACCAATTTTTAATCCTTCTTCAGTGGTGATGGTTTTCTGATCGGAGACGGAAATGGTGAGCACGTCATAATCACTAAACCAAGTGAGACGACTTGCGACGCCAAAAACCTCTAAAGGCGCAGTAACATCAGAGGTCAGTACGCCATCGTAAACCAGAATACCAATTCGTTTATCTGCGGCATGTGCTGTTTGAAGCACCCCAAAGAATAGGACTAGTGTCGCTATCAATAGTTGTAGTGCATTCTTCAATCCGTTTTTACCCATGGTTTTTCCTCGCTAACAGAGCATCAAGTTATTGAGGTTCATTATATTTAGGCTAATTAGTGATTGAAGAGCCACTTGGTCTTTACTAAAGTGAATAAAATTCATGAATAGAGTTCATTGGTTATATGGATAAGATACGGTCCCTACGATTTTTTATTGCCACTTTAGATGGCGGTAGTTTTGCTGCGGCTGCCAAAGTGTATGGCACTGACCCTTCGACCGTGAGCAAAGCCATACATCGTCTTGAAAGCGATTTGGGTATACAGCTTTTTCAACGTTCTACGCGACAGAGCCGCCTGACAGAAGCTGGTCGTCGGTACGCAAATACTGCTAGGTTTGTACTGGAGGAGCTGGCGGCATGTGAGGATTCATTAAAAAGTCACAATGATGCGCTTTCAGGGCAGCTTAAGATTAATGTGCCAGTCTCGTACGGTCGCCTCTATATTCGTCCTTTATTAAAAGAGTTTTGTCGCCGCTACCCTAACATCACTATCGATATTCATTACGATGACGCCTACGTTGATATTATTGAGCAAGGTATTGATGTGTCGATTCGCTCTGGTGTCGTTCACGATAGTCAATTGATTGTGCGTCAGCTCAGCCCTATCGATTTTATTATTTGTGCCAGTCAGGATTACTTAGCGCGCCATGGTGTTCCGAGTGGCTCGGATGTATTCAATGACCATTCTTGGGTTCGTTTTCGTTTTAAACAAACGGGGAAACTGTTGCCGATTCGGATGCCAGAACCAGACGGTGCGAGTGAATATGACCCCGAAAGAAACTACATTGTAAATGACGGTGAATCCATGGCAGAGCTTTGCGCAGAAGGCTTAGGATTAACTCAGATCCCTCATTTTATCGCGAGAGACTGGCTTAAAGCGGGGCGTTTAGTGCCGATATTTCCGAGCATGCGCCAAGCAGGAAATGGCGTGTATCTTCTCTATGCCAACCGGGAATATGTGCCTGCCCGAGTGAGGGTGTTCATCGATTTTATCACTCAAGCAATACAGGATATGGATGAAACGCCATTCCATACTTGGGCTGAAACGTTGCCGATTTATCGACCGAACCAAGGCGATTGAAAACTTCATGTGAGTCTTTGGTTAAAAAACCCTAAGCTATATGGTGCTTTTATTGGTTTTTGTTAGTTTATTGGGCGTTATTATCGAAAAGCGCAGTTTGCTCTTCGTCACTCATAAAGGAAAGACAATGCCAACTAAGATCTTAGTGCCTGCTTTGGCCCTACTTCTCAGCGCATGTGGCGGCGATGGGGAGTCGTCAGCCCCAGCAGAAAGCGGCTCACAAAACACAGGTTCCACATCGTCACAAGGCACATTTGCCGAGCAGATGCTTGCAGCGGTCAACAGCGCCCGCTCTACTACACAACAGTGTGGCGCAACCACCATGCCACCTGTTGGGGCCCTGACTTGGAGCTACGATTTGGAAAGCGCCGCTTATCGACATTCAAGCGATATGGCGAACAGCGATTTCATGAGCCACACAGGCTCTGATAGCAGCAAAATGTCAGATCGAGTTAACGCAACGGGCTATGCTTGGAGCGCCATTGGTGAGAATGTCGCAGTAGGGCAAAGCAGCATTAACGCCGTCGTTAATGCTTGGTTATCGAGTGAAGGCCACTGCCTTAATATCATGAGTGCGGATTTTGATCAGATGGGCGCGTCGCTTGTCGAAAATCACTCTGCACGCTACGGGTATTACTGGACTCAGGTTTTTGCCAAACAGCGCTAATGCGATAAAGAAGCCCGATAGATAAAAAATAAAACGCCAGCAGTCACTATCTGCTGGCGTTTTATTATTTACATCTCTTTTAGCTTGTCAGGTTACGAAGTTTTGGGTCATCCGCCAGGTATTCAACAAATTCAATCTCAAAACCGGCAGGGTCAACAAAATACACATTCTTGCGGTATGGTTCATCAGCACCAGGTTGGGCAATCGGATAACCTGCATCGGTTAGTCTTTTGATGATTGCATCGACGTTGTTGGTCACATAAGCAAAATGCGCTAGCCCAACTTGGTGCCCGCTCAACTCGCGGTTTTCTCCTTCGCCATGGTCACTCATGGCTATGTATTGATACTCGTCGCCAAAATGTAGCCAGTTTCTTGGCTTGCCACTCCATTCGCCTTTACCTTCATCACGCACGTACCAATGTGGAAATGCAGTTTGGTAAAACTTCAGCATTTCAGGGATATCTTTCACGACTAAGTTAATATGTTCTAGTTGGATCATGATGTGCTCCTTTTTGTCATTTTCTAGCCAACGATGAATATGCTAAAACCTCAAGTAAAGTTGAGGTAAAGGGCTTTTTTAAAATTTTTTAGGGTTGATATCTTTGGATCTGGATACATTGAGAGATTCGGTGGGTTTGGTGCTTTGAATCTGAGAGCTGGGTTAGGGGCTTGCAACCTTGTCTCACCTTTTGTTTGTTCGTGTTCTTGCTAATCATTTTCGATCGAGTTTGTGGTGAGTAGATTCCCAGCCTCACCTAGGTTCGCGGGAATGACGGAAAGAGAGTGCTAAACGAAGAGCGTCATTCTGAAAGAGCCTAAGCGAGTATTCAGAATCTACTTTCAGTGTGTTGTTATGTTGCGTTGTGAATTGAACTATCCGCGAGCACAGAACCAGTTCCTCCCTTTTGAGCTCTGCGTGTTGAGAGCTTCGGAGTTTGATACAAGGGGAGGTTAGGTGGGGTTGCTGGTTGAATGTTGGGTAAGGTGCTTGCAACCTTGTTTCACCTTTTGTTTGTTCGTGCTACTCATTTTCGATCGAGTTTACGGTGAGTAGATTCCGAGTCTCACCTAGGTTCGCGGGAATGACGGAAAGAGAGCTAAACGAGCAGCGTCATTCTGAAGGAGCCTAAGCGAGTATTCAGTATCTATTCGCAGCGCGTTGTGATGCTGGTGGAGTGAACTGAATTATCCGTGATTGTAGAGCCATTCCCTCCAGTTTGAACTCGGAGCGCTGAGGGATTTGTTTACACCTCTCCCCAAACAAAAAAAGCCAGCAGTTAATACCTGCTGGCAAAGTCTTTGGGCTTCTAGGTTTTTTTGATTTTATTTCTTGTTACTCATCGCTGTCACGGTGCCCCGATTGGTTTTCCGGGGAAGAAAACACAGCACCGTGCGCTTTGTGCTCAAGAAATTGGAGATTAACCTTGCTTACGGATTAGGTAGTCAAATGCGCCTAAGCTTGCTTTTGCACCTTCACCCATCGCAATGATGATCTGTTTGTAAGGAACGGTTGTTGCGTCACCGGCTGCGAACACACCTTCTAGGCTCGTATCGCCACGACTACCGACCTCGATTTCGCCGCGCTCAGATAGCGCTACTTCTGAATCTTTTAGCCATTCTGTGTTTGGTACTAGACCGATTTGAACAAAGATACCTGACAGTTCAATCTCTTTGATCTCATCTGTGTTGCGATCTTTGTACTTCAAGCTTGTTACGCGAGTACCGTCACCCACTACTTCTGTTGTTTGCGCCATCGTGATGATGTCTACGTTTGGTAGTGAGTTCGCTTTGTCGATAAGCACTTGGTCTGCACGAAGTACGTCTGCAAATTCAAGAACCGTTACATGTTCTACAATACCAGCAAGGTCGATAGCAGCTTCGATGCCTGAGTTACCACCACCGATAACTGCGGTTTTCTTGCCTTTGAACAGTGGGCCGTCACAGTGTGGGCAGTACGCGACACCTTTGTTGCGGTACTCTTGCTCACCCGGAACGTTCATTTCACGCCAGCGTGCACCAGGGCTTAAGATGACACTCTTACTCTTCAGCGTTGCGCCGCTTTCAAGTTGGATGTGAATCAAACCATCTTCTGTATGTGCTGCGCCCATTAGCTTCTCAGCTTGTTGCTCAGTCACGACGTCTACGTCGTATTCTTTTAGGTGTTCTGCTAGGTCAGTTGCTAGTTTTGGACCTTCAGTACGTTTTACCGAAATGAAGTTCTCGATTGCCATGGTGTCCATAACCTGACCACCAAAACGCTTAGCAACAACGCCAGTACGAATACCTTTACGAGCAGCGTATAGTGCAGCTGCGCTACCACCAGGACCACCGCCGACAACAAGCACGTCGTATGGGTCTTTTTCGCTCAGTGCTTTCGCCGCTTTCTCGCTCGCGCCGTCATCCACTTTGTTTAGGATTTCAGTCAGAGACATACGGCCTTGACCGAATAGCTCACCGTTCACGAATACACTTGGTACTGCCATGATGTCGCGTTGTTTCACTTCATCTTGGAACAAACCACCGTCGATCATGGTTGCTTTTACTTTCGGGTTGATCGCCGCCATCATGTTGAACGCTTGAACCACGTCCGGACAGTTTTGACACGACAATGAAATGAAGATTTCTACGTCTAGATCTTTGTCTAGTGCTGCGATTTGCTCAATCACTTCTGGTTCTAGTTTGATTGGGTGACCGCCAGAATGAAGCAGTGCCAATACTAGAGAGGTAAATTCGTGACCCATTGGCAAGCCTGCAAAGCGTAGTGCTGTGCCTTTTGCTGGGCTAGTTACCGCCATCACTGGTTTACGTGCGCTTGCGTTGTCGTCACGTTCAACGGTGATTAGGTCGCTCATCTCTGCGATTTGGTTCGCTAGAGACAAAATGTCATTCGATGCTTTGCTTTCATCTAGACTAACCACTAAACGAACTTCTTCTTTTACATTAGCCAGATATTGTTTGAGTTGTTGTTGGATCGCTTGGTCTAACATAGTTGTTACTACCTTAATTAAATAGTTACCAATCAAAACAAGTATTTGTTCATTCTTGCTAGCTAAAATCGTTGATAACTGCGTTATAGATTTTGTAGTTAGAGTAACTAGCTATCGAAAATCTATGCCTGGTTCTAAACGATTTTTTCTACGCAATTACTGCACACCTACTTATTCAGATAGGTAATAAAAAGTGGTTACTGTAGATAAAACCTGAGGGGGAGAGAGCAAATCAGGCAGAAGGTCGTCAAGGTATCTAACCTGAAGTGCTCTCTAATTCAGTTCTAATCAGAAAAAGGAAATCGGGAACTGATTAGAACTTAAATTTCAGTGGCTTAGATTTTGCCAACTAGGTCTAGTGATGGAGCTAGAGTCTCTTCACCTTCTTTCCATTTAGCTGGGCAAACTTCGCCTGGGTGTGCTGCTACGTATTGAGCTGCTTTCACTTTGCGTAGTAGGTCTTCTGCGTCACGACCGATACCTTCAGCAGTGATTTCCATTGCTTGGATAGTACCTTCTGGGTCGATTAGGAACGTTGCACGGTCTGCAAGACCTTGACCTTCACGCATCACACCGAAGTTGTTTGTGATGTTGCCTGTTTGGTCGCCAAGCATGTAGTACTGAATCTTACCGATTGTGTCTGAGCTGTCGTGCCATGCTTTGTGAGTGAAGTGTGTGTCAGTTGATACTGAGTAAACTTCTACGCCACGTTTTTGTAGCTCTTCGTAGTGGTCTGCTAGGTCGCCCAGTTCTGTTGGACATACAAACGTAAAGTCTGCTGGGTAGAAGAAGAATACTGCCCATTTACCTAGAACGTCTTGTTCTGTTACTTCAACGAATTCGCCGTTTTTGTACGCTGTAGCTGCAAATGGTTTGATTTGAGTATTAATCATAATTTACTTTCCTTTGAATGTTTTAAGCTGAGCTGTTGTTGCTTTCGGAAAGTATATTCTCATCGGAGTGTGTTTAAGGAAAATCGCTTGTAACTATCCTATTGATAGCCATTTCCTATTTCACTTGATAGGGAAATCCGATGTAAGTGAGTTTGCTTTGATAGGTTTTATTGAAGATTAAGGCAGAGTAGCAATAGAGAATACCAATGATTACTTTGAGTAGATCTTCTAGCTAAGATCGAAAGAGCCTGCATCTCGGCAGGCTCTTTCTAATAGGAAGTGTGGAAGCGGATGCTTCTATCTTGTTAGCTCAGATTGTCGAGCACTTTGCCACACAACTTCTTCAGCATGATCATTTCATCTAGCTCTAAGGTGATTTTGCACATCATAGCGTTTGGCACTGACTTAGCTTGTTCTTTAAGGTCACGACCTTGCTCGGTGAGGTTGAGTACGCGGACGCGCTCATCGGTTTCACTTCGGCCGCGCTCTACATAGCCTTTTGCTTCTAAGCGTTTAAGCAGCGGCGTGAGTGTGCCTGAGTCCAAATGCAGTTGAGACCCCAACTCTTTCACGCTGGCACCATCTTTCTCCCACAACACCATCATCACTAAGTACTGCGAATAAGTCAGATCAAGCTCGTCCAGCAACGGGCGGTATGCTCGGATCACTGCATTTGCTGCGCTGTAGAGCGGGAAGCAAACTTGGTTTTCGAGTAAGAGTTTATCGTCGTCGGTCATGGTGTTGTCGGTGTAACACTGGCTCATTGGTGTTGCCTACCTGCTTGCAGAGAAAGAGAGTTATAAAATAAATTGTGCACAATATAGTTGCAAACGATCTTTACTTCGATATAAGATTGCAAGCAATTAAATTGCGTACAACTTAAATTAAGAAGGACACTCGCATGACTACTCTATACAAAACTCAAGCTACCGCTTTGGCTGGTCGTAATGGTCAAGTAAAAACTGATGACGGTCTTCTCGATCTAGAGCTGTCATACCCGAAGGAAATGGGCGGCACAGGCGCAGCAACTAACCCAGAACAGCTTTTTGCAGCGGGCTATTCGGCGTGTTTTTCTAACGCGATTTTGCACGTAGCACGTGAAGGTAAAGTAAATCTGAAAAGTGCACCCGTAACAGCGCAAGTGGGCATCGGTCCTAACGATAACGGCGGCTTTGCACTGACAGTGAGCCTAGCGGTAGAGCTAGACATGCCACAAGAGCAAGCGCTAGAGCTAACGCGCATTGCACACCAAGTTTGCCCATACTCAAACGCAGTTCGTGGCAACATTGATGTGGCAGTAACGGTAAACGGCGAAGCGATTTAAGCGGTTCTTATCACTGCACAAAGACAAGAAAGCCTGCAAGTACGCAGGCTTTTTTGATTGGTATGAGTCGAGAATACTTAACGCGACTCTAGCGGGTAAGAGCGGTAGCTCCACATGCCGTAAGTACGCAGTGCATCGCGGTAGATACCAAGCAGTTCGCTATCGCTGGCTTTGGCTAAGTCTTTCAGTGGCTTGTCTGGGTAGCTTACGGTGTCGAAAGTGATGCCTTGCGGACCAGTTTGCCAGCTTGCGATTTCAAACAAGGTTTGACCACGGCGCACATGGCTCGCTGAGCTTATGATGGTTGCGTGCTTGATGTTATGACGCGCCAATGCGTAGCTGCTGAATAGGGCGTTACCTACCGTGCTGGTGGCGTAGTTTTCTTCAATGATGCGATCTTTGCTGATGCCTTTTTCGATCAGCCAATCCGCCATTAATTTGCCTTCAGTTTTGTGGTTCTTCGGTACGCCTCCCGTCAATACGATCAATGCGTCTGGATTTGCTTTCGCCATTGCTAACGTGGTTTCCAAACGCTCAACTAAGATCTGGTGCATAGAACCATCTGGGTTCAGCGCGTATCCCAGCGTGACGATTGCGCCTTTGTCATCCAGTTTGCCTTTGTCGGCTTTCTCTTTTAATGGAGTCGCAAGTACGCGGTCTACGGTGTCGAAGATGCGTTGGATGTCTGCGGCTTTACCTGCATTGAGCTTCGTGAGCGTCGCCATGTGTTTCGCTGATTCCGCTTGGTTGCCCTCAAAGCGTTGCCATACCGCTAAGTAAGCGTGCAAATCCACATCGTCTGGTGCGACAGAAAGGGCTTGTTCAAACAGTTCAATCGCGCGGTCTGCATTCTTGTTGTAGATCTGCGCGTTTGCTGCAGATATCAGTAGGTCAGTGCGGTACGGCTCAAGTTTGTATGCTTCTAGTAAGCGGTCGGTAACAATCTCCATGTTGCTCGGCATTTTGGCGGTAAAACCCGCATGCGAGATACGCGCAGGGGATTTGAATGCTTGTACTGCGTCGTTGAGAAGTTGGTCGACAACCTGGCGTTTAGTGACGATCTGTGAGTAATCGGCGGAAGATTGGACAGCAGCATCGTTAGCCGCGATAGAGTATGGGGCAGCAGTCAGCGCAATCACGCTACCAAGAGCAATGGCAAGTAAGTTCTTCTTCATGGAATGTCCTAGAGGTGCTGTAGTACCTAGTTTTTATTGTGCCTAGCGTTGTAGGTCGAAAGGGGTCGATGGAGTTTTTTCAGTCTAGGTTCGCTTCATGAATAATCTGTGAAATGAATCCCAACTCAGCCGAGCGAATGAATGCGCGTGCTCAAAACGCGAAGTAGGATCACGAAAATACTGAGGTATTCATTCGTGTTCTAAGTAGTTGGATTAAAAGATAAACAGCGTTTGGAAGAACGGACTTAATCAACCAGAGTAAGAAATGAAAAAGCCTGCAACGATGCAGGCTTTTGGTTTATTTGATGGCAGTGCAGAAGCTAACGTCTGCATGATGCGTTTGTGGGTCGAAGCTGTGGTAAAGCTCAAAGCAAGGGCGGTCGTCGTTCTCAATACCGGATTCAATCACTTTGCTCATGACATCATCCCATGCTTTTGAGTATTGACTCGGGTCAGTAATGTGCTGGCGCATCACTGCATACTGACCTCCAGGAAAGTCTTGCAGCTCAATGCCTTTCGGAACTTCGGTGTCTTCTGGCACCATCAAGCAGATATCAGTGCGACACTTCTCGTCTGGCGTGATTTCAGGATTGTCATGGTAGATGAAGATGCAGGTATTGCCTGCCAAACCTTTCATTCCTGCCCATTGATACAGGCGACCTGATGGCTCTTCATAGCCTTGGCCGTAAGGGCCGTTTACACGAATGTAAGCCAGTTTTGCTTTTTCAAAGTTTTGCGTTTCCATTGTCGTGCTCCATTTGGTGAGTTCAGAGCTAGTATATGAATCGCTTGGTGTTACTTCGTTTCCATTCTTGCGCAACGTGTGTCCAATCTTGCTGTTTCGTGCTAATTCAGAAAACTGCTGGTAGTTTTCGCAGTCACGAAAGGCTGTAGGTGTGACGCCATAATGTTGTTTGAAGGCTTTGGCTAAACTCTGTGAGCTGGAAAATCCGTACTCTAGGGCAATGTTCAATACCGGTTGTTTGGATTTGAATAAGTCATCGGCGGCGGCTTCTAGACGTAAACGTCGAATGAAGTCGGCCAGTGTTTCGCCTTGCACGGCTTTGAAGGTGCGATGAAAGTGATAAGGGGAAAGGTTCGCCAGCGCGGCCACTTCTGGCAGGTTGAGTGGTTCATTAAAGTGTTGTTCTAAAAAGCGAATCACAGGAACCAGTCGTTGGTGGTAGTCGACGCGCATCGGGGTATTTCCTTGTTCTGTTCAGCTTGTATTCTCTGCTCAAAGCCTACCGCAATCCAACAAGCTTGCAAGGGAGCAGGGTGAGAAATGCGTGGCGAGATGAGCGTCAATCAGTCACACTCAACGAACAGATGTTTAAGCAAAAACGTTGCGCTCATTATCTTTACTAACCGCTAGGACAATCATGATAGCTTGGAAACAGTCTCTGCCAGAGTACGAATGGCTCATTCATCAAATTTGGTACTTGGAAGTGCCAGAGGGTGAAGTCATTGACCCCAAGCCGCACCTTATTCCAAACCCGCGTGCTCATTTACTCTTTACGCCACCAGAGCAAGGCTACAGCTACGACACGGGAGACACAAAGCTTGCTGGCAAAGGCTGCCACTTATTAACGGCTAACGAACACTTGCTGTTGTTGGAAGATACGGCTCCTATCAAGCGTATCGGCATCACCTTTCGCCCAGAGGGTTTGTATGCCATTGAATCACGGTTTAGTGATGCACCCCAAGTAGCTGCAATTAACCAATGCGAATGGTTTGATTGGCTCAACACGGCGTTTGATGTGCGCTTTCAACAAGGGTTATGGCAGCTAGAGTTGCAAGATTCACCGCAATGTTTGCTGGACTATATCAAGCGACATTTAGATGCGTTAGATATCGAACCTTACCGCACCAAACCGTTTTTGGCATCGAAAAAAGCGGTGTCCGTGATGGACGCTCAAGCACTACTCTCACCTGAGCTAGCGATGGATATTGATGAGATAGCCAAACAGTGCGCCTGTTCTCGCAGAACGCTTGAGCGCAGTTTCAAACAAGTGGTGGGGTTGAGCGTTAAGCAGTATCAACAAATGGCGCGTCTGGAGCAGATGATTTTGACTCTCTACAAGCAACAAGAAGCAATTGATTGGGCGAGTTTCTCCCAGCAATTTGGTTTCAGTGACCAATCGCATTTGATTCGTACCCTCAAACAGCAGCTAAGAAAAACGCCAAGCAAATACTTGAAAAAGCGCGACTTAACCATCGATATCTATGGCGATTTTGAGTCGTAATACATTGCTAATCAGCCCGAAAGTTGTCGCAAAAATCCAATTTTTCTCTTATCCGCTGGGCTACTATTTTCAGCAGATAACGAGGTAACACATGTCATATCAAAAACTAAAACAAGGCGAAGCCATCCCATTTAACGAATCGTTGACTATCCAACTGATTCAAGGCTCTGATCTACAAGATATTATCGAGATGCTGAACGACGATAAGGTCAATCAGTATCTGTTCTTCGCACCTGCTGATAACAGCCTATATGAGGGTTTCTTTGGCCCTATTATCGAAAATACGGCACAAGCGATCAAAGACGGTGTCTGGCCAGATAGCCCAACATTCGTGATTCGTGACCAGCAAGGTCAGTACATGGGAATGTGTGCGGTGACCGCAGTGATGTTCTTAACTGGCAACTACGAAGTAGGTTATCAATTACCAACTTGTGCATGGGGTAAAGGCGTTGCGACTCGCGCTTGCCAAATGATGACCGAGATTGGATTTACTGAGCTAAACGCCCATAAAGTCAGTGCGGATTGCTACGCTTCTAATGTTGGATCTTACAAGACTTTAGAGAAAAATGGTTTTACTCAAGAAGGCCGTCAGAAAGACTACTACAAACTAGAGCAAGGCTTTGACGACAAGCTTTACTACGGTATGACCGCAGAACAATTCGCGTCTTTAAATCGCTGATAATTAGCCGACAAAAAAGTAGCGAACAAAAAAGGCCGTTAACCCACATGTTCGGGTTAACGGTCTTTTCTATATTCAGCGCTAAATGGCTAAGACTTAGTTGCCTTGGTTTTGGCTTTGAAGCTTCTCTTTTGCTTCTTCAACCTTTGAGAAATCCAATCCCAACTCGTCTACGGCTTCTTTAATTAGCGCAGGGTTTTGCATCACTTGCGCCATCAGCATTTGTAGCTTGTCTTGTGGCAAACCTAGTTGGCTGATTGTTGCCATTGCCGCTAGAGGGTTTTGCGTCAGAGTCTGAAAAATCTCGTTGATTTGCTCATCGCTGATGTTGTTCTCTTTTAGCAGCGCAATAATCGGGTTCATCGCATTTCCTTTTAATCATTCATTGGATGACACTGAGGTGCAGTGTATCACTCGGTTACCTGTGTTTGTACTAGCTGAATAATTGGGGTAATCACTCAACTTTTCAATACCCCGTTAGTTCCATATAACCTGTCCCAGAATGAGAGCCCTTAATGCGCACAGGGCCTTCCCAATAAGGCACTGAAAGGGGCATTTTCGCGTTCGGGTTGAGTGCAGAAACGGTTAGCTCGATTTGCTGCTTAGGAATCGACACTTGCCACTGGGTTGGATACTTTCGCCCTTGGATTTCTGTTTGCTTAGTCGCCTCTAGCTGAATGTCTTTCTGTGGGATAGCAATGCCAGAACCATCTTGCTGCATCAGCCTTGCGCTGGAGTAACTGGCTGCTCCGGTTTTGGAATCCCGCAATTGGAACACCACCAAGCTAGTGTCGTCACTCAACCTTAGGGCAAACCAGTCCCAGCCTTGTTGTGAGTCGAGTAAGAATTGCGAGCTCCACTCTCGGTCTATCCAACCTTTGCCGGATACTTGATGGGTTTCGCCGTCGATCGTGACTTCACCGGACACATCAATAAACGGTTGGCTGTAGTAATACGAAGCCACCTGACCATCGCCACTTTTGGTACTGTAACCTTGCTCGCCTTGCTTTTGATAAGGCGCAGTGCTGGTAAGCGTCAGCGAATAGCCAAACTGTTCGGAGTTCGCCTTCAATGTGGCAGGGAAGAGATCTGTGGTTGAAGAAGACCACTGCCAATCATCGAGGTAAACCCTAATTGGTGAAGAATCAACGCCTGCGAGAGAGGCTTGATCGCGCGACCATTTTTCATCGGCGTAGTGTTTGTCCGCGGTCGTGACTGCGCTGTGCGCCATGTAGATTTGTTGCGTTTGCCACTCGGTTTTCTTCACGTCATCTTCGCCAGTTGGCGGCGCAGCAGCAAAGCGAAATTGTGTCCACTGGACGCCAAGTGGGTTGCCATCTTCATCAATTAAGTTAGCGGTTAAGTACCACCATTCATGACGAAAATTCGGGTGCGCTTGATGGTCTGCCGGGAAGGTGAGTTCATTCCCTTTTTCTACGGGGGTGAATAGGTTGCTCTCGCTTTGCGTATATCCACTGCCCAGCAACGTGCCCATATTTTGTTGTTGGGGATCTTCACAACCGAACAGGAATAAGCTGCTTATGAGTAGAGTAAGTTTGCTTGCCAATCGAACCATCACAACACCTCGCTTTGCAAACTGGATACGACAGGCTTACTGACCAATCGCCACAGCGGAATCAAGGTTGCGATCACTGCCACTAAGATGGTGATCGCCGCAATGCTGAGGGCGTCACTCCAATTCCACAGATAATTTAAGCTCCAACCAAAAGCGCGTAAGGTGACGATGTCTGTCAGCACGTAACCCACCATGGCTCCGAGGGGCAGGGCGATAACCAGAGTAAAACTGACCAAAGCGACGATCTGTCCGACCACCATGGTCATTAATTTACGACGACTAACGCCAAGTGCATACAGCCTTGCAATGGCGGCTTTGCGCGCGTCGAGCAACATAAAACAAGCACTGAACAGACCAATTACCGCGACCATCAAAGTTACGCCGTTGAGTGCGCGCGTAATGGCGAAGGTCTGCGAGAAAATATCCAACGCGATGGATTTGATTTGCGCCTGATCGTAGAGCTGACTTGGGTGCAGATTCAATTGCTCGCGCAGTTGCTCGTATACGATTTGTGGGTCACCTGAGACTTTAATGCCGAGGCTTGTTGGCAGGTCGGTAAAGCCGCTCTCTTGCCATAATTTGGGAGCCAATAACACTTCACCATTGGGTGAGCCGTAATCATGGAATATCGCACCCACAAGCAGGTTCTTATTTGGAACGGCATCAAGCGTGAGCTCGCTACCCAGTGATAAACCCAGTTTGACCGCAGTAGGTTCACTGATCGCGACTAACTTACCTTGATAAAAGCGTGACCAGAAGTTTTCCAAGTGCGATTTGAATACCATGGTTTGTTCTAAGGTGTCTTTGTCTTTGGTGCCAAGCAAAATCGGTAAGCCTTGCAGGTTATCGTCGACGTAGTATTGCTTGTAGACGGTCTCAACCTTATCGAACTGCCCTAATGCGCGCTCTACATCAGCGATTTCTCCTTGCGCAGGGCTGACGTAAATATCGGCGTGCAGCCTTTGTTCTAACCACTGTTTAAGGGTGGATTCAAAGCTGCCCACTAAGGTGTTCATCCCCATATTGGCAGTAACGGCGAGTAGCAGTGCCATCATGGCGAGAGAAAGCGGAGAAATCAGCTCGCGCAGCTCAGCAAACAGATACTGCATCAAACCGGAACTGGTGCGTTTTTCACACCAATTGGCTAATACGCTGATTGTTTTGGGTAGATACAAAGGAATCGACACCACAAGCACGCCGAGCCACGCCATGGTAAATCGGTGGTGCTCACTCAGCCATAAACCCGCAAGCGCAAGAATCGTTAACGCAGCACCTATCAAAAACAATTGGTTTTCGTTAGAGGCTTCAGGTGCTTGATAAAATCCGCCATGAGAGGAAAGCGGTTGGCGCACTCGCTGTTTAAAGTGCTGCCAACATGCCAATAGGGTGGCGGCTAACGTGAGCAGCAATGCTTGCGCCCACCATTGCCACTGCCAAGTGCCGGGCAGCAGTGTTGCGCCGTAAAGTTGTTCTAAAGTCAGTGCTACGGTCGGGTGCAGCCAATGGCTGAGCTGTATGCCCAACACAAAACCGAGGGAAGCACCGATGGTAACCAGAATCGTGAGTTCAACTAACAGCGCAGAGAACACAATGCTCGGCGCAACGCCCGCCTGTTGAATCTGCACTAACAGCCGATTGCGTTTCAGCAAGCTGTATTTTACGCCGTTGTAGGCAATGAACAGCCCGACTAAAAAGGCAAGTAAGCTCATTGCGGTGAGGTTGAGGTGAAAGCTGTCGGTCAGCGAACCAAGGTCTGTACTTTGGTTATTGGAAATCCATTGCCCTTGATCGCTAATCAGCTTCTGCCAATTTGCCTGCGTGTCTTTATCCCCTTTATCACCCGAATGGAAAACTGCAATGTAACTGAGCTGCCCTTGTTTATTGAGCAGTTGCTGGGCAAAGCCAATGTCCATCAACATTCGGCTACCTAACTGCCATTCGTCTGGTAGCACCACCACTTGGGTTGGAATGTCATCCAGAGTTAGGGTTTCTACTTCCCCTAAGTTTTGATGTTGAGATTGGCTCATCATCACGATCGGCTTACCGGCCAAAAGCTCAGGTAAAGGTAAAGCACTGTCGAACAAAGACACGTTTTGTTGGTTTTCTGACGAATAGCGCGAACGTGAGGAAATTGCGGCAATCAACTCACTACCTTGCACTGACCAGCGACGCCCTTGTTCGTCTCTCACTCGCCCTTCGATTACAGGTAGTGCTGCACTGAGCCCGTTTTGTCTAAGGGTGAAATAAAGAGACTCGGGCAGATAGTTTTGCCCTGCTGGTGGAATAATTAAGTTCTGAGCTTGTGCGCTAAGCTGCTCGGTAGATTCCGCATAACTTCGTTTGGCATTGAGGTTGATGGCTTGCACCGCAACGAATAAGGTCACAGCCAACACGATACCGATCAGAATCGCGGCGGCTTGCAGTGGCGCCTGCCGATAGTGCGCTGCAAACAGATTCAGGGCGAGTCGAGTATGAGTGAATCTGGTGTTTGATGGCTTAGTTTGCTTCATGGTGAAGCTCATGTTTGTTTACTTGATGGCTGTTCTGTAGCTGACTGTTATCCAATCGCAGCCGTGCTTTCATAAATTCAGCGCATTCATGGCTGTGGGTCACCAAGAGCACGGCGGTATTGCCTTGGGTGGTGATTTCACTGAGCAGTTTCATCACTTCTAACCCTGCTTTTTGGTCAAGGTTACCTGTGGGTTCATCGGCGAGTAGAAGCTTAGGTTTGTGTGCCAATGCACGTGCGATAGCGACTCGTTGCTGTTGACCGCCGGAAAGGGCAGAAACATGTCTGTCGAGAAGTTGGCTGATGCCTAGAGTCTCGACCAAATAATCGCACCAGTCGTTCCATTTCTTTTGATTCAAATGCAGAGGGAAGGCGATGTTTTGCTGCACGTTGAGCGGCGTTAATAGATTGAATTGCTGGAAGATAACACCGAGTTTTTGGTGTCGAAATCGGCTCCATTGTGGGTCTTTCCAAGCCGCCGTGTTATCGCCATCTAACCACAACTCACCATCGGAAAGCGGCTCAAAGCCAGCGATGACATTGAGCAAAGTACTTTTGCCGCTGCCACTTGCGCCCGTCAGCGCAACACTCGCTCCTGTGTTCAACGTGAAGTCGACGCCTTCCAACACGCGATGTGTCTCTTTGCCATCAACAAAGCTTTTGCTGGCGTGTTTGAGTGTGACAAGTGGGCTTTCCATTTCCTCTCCCTGTATTCAAAAGGTGTCGTTTCTTTTGGCAATCACTATTGCAGTTATGTCTCTAGAAACTTTAGACAACAATCAGATAAAAACAGCGATTTACATCGAGTTTAGGGTCTGTTGACCTTTCGAGCTGATTTTTGCAGCGAATTGTTGGGTGTTTGTGCAAGGCAGAAGCTTTGATGTGTAGTTAGCCTACATGAAAAAGCTGATAACGCAGGAGAAATGACCAACAAACGCTGCCCAAAGGGTTCGGCTAAAATCGTTCTATGCTTTGTTAAGGAGTATTTACTTAGAATGCTAGGCTACACACTCCTTGCCTCGCCTAAAACGATTTTATCTCGAACAAAACTTAATCTCGAAAGATAAACAGACCCTACTTTGTACTGAAAATAAGAGGGAAGAGATTAAATGAGGAAGGGATATGACAGGCATTAAAAAAGCCCGAGTCAAACTCGAGCTTTCAAAGATATTCAGCGTGGTCAGCTTACACGTAGTACGCTTCAACTTCGCCTTTAAGTTTGATTAGCATTGGGTTACCGAAACGGTCTTTTGCTTTAGGAGAAGCAATTTTCACCCAACCTTCGCTCACGCAGTATTCTTCTACGTCTGTGCGCTCTTGGCCGTTGATACGAATACCGATTTGGTGCTCGAAGCATTCTTTGATGAAGAATGGGCTACGTGGGTTACCCGCTAGGCGATCTGGTAGAGCTGGTTTAGCTGTGTCTGTCATTTTGTGTGACCTAAATTCCGTAAAAAGTGCGCTATTGTAGTCAGTGCACTGTATGTGTTCAAGATATGTTGAGAGTGGATGCGTTGTTTAACTTTCAAGTACCGCCTATAACCCCTTTAAATACTGCGCGTTGGCTGTTGGTTGAATCATGGCATTCAGCGTTTGGACGGCTTGTTCACTGTGATCTTCAAGTAGAGCTAAGAACGCGTCAATCAACTCAGGTTTGCTTGCTGAGACTTTTGTTTCGGTCTGGATATCACACAGATCGATCAACACATCGGTAAACAATTGCGGCAGATCGTGCAGCACTTGCAGGTTTAAGATGTTGTGCTCGCTGTAGATTGAATTGTGGCTGCCTTTTTGTTTTTGCACCAAGTAAGGATTGTCTTTTAAGTTGATGATAGACGTGCGTTTATCACAGCGTTTCAAACAACTTTTGTTGACCTTCACCTTACGGCATCCTTCGGTTTGTTGAAACAAACATTGGCGGCTCGTGAGTAGAGTGTTCGGGTGATAAATGCTGTAGAAGCTGCGCATGTTTTTCGGACGCTTTATGTGACGCACCTGCTTCATATTCAGCTCGTTAGAAACAAACGCGCCACTTGCCGCGAACTCGTCTTGAAGGCATTTAAACGCGTATGAGTTCACCGTGTTCAGTTGTGGGCCTGCCACCCAGCCTAAGCCGAGCTCTTTTGCGATCATGCCGACACCTGAGTTGTTGGTGATCAACAACTCAGGTTGGATGGTTTCCAAAAATACGCGCGCGGCGTGGTAGTCTTCGCCAATCAAAATGGCTGGGAACCAAGGTTTGAGCATTGGGTTGGCTTGGAACAATTCAATCATCGCGCTCAGTTCACCAGACAATCCCATTGGCAATTGATAGTAAACATCAACGTCGTGGTATTCGCACAGCATGGCTTCTTGTGCTGACGAGATCAGAACCGATAATTTTGGCGCACCTTGGCGAGGTTCTGGTTGAGGTAACGTTGGCAGAGTTGGCACATCAATCGACCCTTTCAAGCTGCTGCCGGATACTTGTGTTGAAGTGACATCGAACGACTTAGTTTGCTCTGCCACTTTCTCAATGATCGCGGTTTTGTCATCGTAGAGTTTCTTTTTCACCGCTTGTACATCATCAGCAGACTGGCATTGGTAAACCTTCGAAAAATGCTTTACAGCATGGTCGCGCGGGTTGTCGATGTACATCGCCTTGCCGAAATCACCTTGCAAAAATGCGTTGGAGAAATCACGGTTGAACACTGTGTATAACTCTGTGGTGTCTTCAGAGAGTTCCAAACCCTCGCACAAGCGATCAATCTGTTTACGCCAGTTATCGACCACGGTGTACACGTAGTGGGATTTCTTAATGCGGCCTTCCACTTTCAACGAATACACACCCGCATCAGCAAGCGCTTCCAAGTCCCCAAAGGCGGAGTTGTCTTTCATATTGAGTGGGTAGTTGTTGCCTGTTTTGGTCGTTTCGTACTGTTCGCGACAAGGTTGGCTACAGCGTCCACGGTTACCTGATGCGCCATTGCGAGCGGAACTGATGTAGCAAATTCCGGAGAATCCGATGCAGTATGAGCCGTGGACAAACACTTCCATCATTACGTTGTGCTCGCGACCAAATTGCGCCAGATGTTTTATCTCACTGATGTTAAGTTCGCGAGATAAGTTTACTCGGCTTGCGGTGAGCTGGTTGAGAAAGAGGATTTGGCCTTCGTTATGCGTGTTCAGTTGCGTTGAAGCGTGCACATCCAAATCGGGAAAGTGATGTTTGAGAATGTAGGCCAGACCGAGATCTTGTACGATCACGCCATCGATTTTGGTGGTGTTCAGTTGGCTGAGCAAGCGAACAATCGCTGGAATTTCACTTTCTAAAATCAGCACATTCAACGTTAGGAAAATCTTACAGCTGTGCTGATGGGCCAACGTTAACACGCCATTTAAGTTATCTAAAGTGAGGTTGGTCGCTCGGTTACGAGCATTGAAGCGGTCGAGCCCACAGTAAATTGCATCGGCGCCAGCGGCAATGGCGGCTTTGATGGAATCTAAATCACCACCGGGTGCTAATAACTCAAATTGATCGCGTGTCACTACTTTTCTCTTTCTTACTAAAATAGGCTGCAAATGTTACGTATTTCACGCTTTTGATGCTCAGCTAGTTAACGCTTTATTAATCTGAATCAATTAATCCGTGTTACACGGTCGACTCTTGAGTGGGTAGAGTGCAATTCGCGATAGCGGAATTTGACTTCTATAGTTTTCCTACACTTGGTTTTTCTATATCTAGTTTTCGACTCAGAGAGAGGAAGGGACGACAAATGAAAAAAGTAATCATTGGGTTGGTCGTGGCGTTGACGTCATTGAGTGCATTGGCTGGGGAGGGTGTGGTAACCGTTGCGAGCACGCATTCAGCAAAAAATACGGCGGATAAATTTGTCGCTATCGCGCAAGAAAAAGGGTTGAACGTCTTTGCGCGCATTAACCATCAAGAGAATGCCACGAAAGTCGATATGACGTTGCGACCAACCGAAGTTATCGTGTTTGGAAACCCTAAAGTAGGCACGCCACTGATGATCTGTGCGCAGGAAGTGGCGCTCGATTTACCCCAAAAAGTGTTGGTGTATGAAGATGATGAAGGCAAAACGTGGTTAGCTTATAACGATCCTATTTATTTAAAGCAGCGCCATCATATTGAAGGCTGTGACGAGGCATTGAACAAAATCAGCGGCGTGCTGGGCAATTTAACCAACGCGGCGGCGAAGTAGGGCTGGTTATTGGCTTCGCTTTTTTTACTCCGAAAACGAAAAAGCCAACCTCACAAGGAGGTTGGCAAATCTTACCTAGATTGGGGGAGGTAAGATCAGGAGGTGGCGAGTACGCTGTGCACTTTTGACTTAATTGAGTCAGACTGCGTGCCGAAAATCGCTTGTAAACTGTCGCCAATCACTAACACATCTCGCGCGCCAAGTGCTTTTAGCTTAGCAACATCAACGTTAGCGATGTCTTTCACCGAGACACGCAGACGAGTGATACACGCATCGACTGACTTAATATTGGCTTTGCCGCCCAATGCAGCTACTACATCCACCGCAATTTCATCAGGCTCTCCGGTAATCTTCACTTCTGCAATGTCGGTTTCACGACCCGGCGTTTTCAGATCCAACTTCACAATTAGGAAGCGGAACAAGCCGTAGTAGAGCGTCGCCCAGATTGGACCGATGATGATGAACATCCACGCGTTGCTCGACATTGGGTAGTAAAGGAAGAACTGGATCGCGCCGTGCGCAAAGTCAGTACTGTGTTTGATTTCCAAAAATGCGGTGATCGCAAACGCAATACCAGTTAGGAAAATATGGATCACGTACAGCACTGGCGCGACGAATAGGAAGGTAAATTCGATTGGCTCTGTGATACCAGTTAACCAAGAGGTCAACGCCGCAGACATCATCAAACCGCCGACGATTTTCTTACGCTCAGGAGACGCGCAGTGGTAAATCGCCAATGCCGCTGCTGGTAGCGCCCACATGGAGTACATAAAGCCACCAGACAGATAACCTGCGGTTTTATCGCCCGCGAAGAAGCGAGTGAGCTCACCGGTAAACTCTTTGCCGGTTTCTGGGTCTACATAGCTGCCGACTTCAAAGAAGAACGGCGCATTCCAGATGTGGTGCAAACCAACCGGGAGTAAAGAACGTTCGCCCGCGCCGTAAACCGCCCACGCGAGTACAGGGTTTTGGTACGCTGCCCAATGAGAGAATGCATCAAGAAGTTGTCCGACAGGTGGCCATGCAAACGCGAGAATCGCACCAACGACGATCGCCGATAAACCGGTGACAATGGGCACAAATCGCTTACCCGCGAAAAAGCCCAAGTACTCTGGCAGTTTGATGTTGTAGAAGCGGTTGTACATGATTGCCGCGACCGCACCAATAAAGATGCCGCCAAACACCCCAGTTTGCAGCGTCTCAACGCCCATGATGGTGGCGTCAGTTTCTAGGCCGCGTAGGCCAGTCACGATACCGAGCGATGCGTTCATAATAATTAGGCCAACTAAGCCTGCGAGCGCAGCGGCACCGTCATTGCCTTTTGATAACCCGAGCGCTACACCGACCGCAAACATCAACTGCATGTTGCCGAACACGCCCTCACCGGCGGCGAGCATCACTTTGTTGACCGCGTCTGGAATAAACGCAAACCCCGCGTTACCAATACCCAGCATCAAGCCAGCCACCGGTAACACCGCCACAGGCAGCATCAACGACCGCCCTATTTTTTGTAGTTGTCCAAATATACTTGCAAACATGGTTTCCTCCTGACGAATGTCAGTGTTGTAGGACCTGATTCCTTCAGGTCATGCTGTTTCACGTAAGGTCAGGATGATCATAGCGAGCAAGGCGGCGCCTAAGGTTACAAAAGGCAATCAGTTTGTAAGTGGCCGCTTACAAATCTCTTACACCGAGAAGTGAAAATTGTAATCGGCTCGATTGTGCATGGGCGTTTAAGAATGCATCATATTGACCAGCGCCAAACTCAGGGGCAGGCACAGGGACGGACACAGGGAAAGTAGGATGGAAAACAAGCAGATACTGGTCGTCGATGACAACCTCGACCTTCGCGAAGCGTTGTCGGATTACCTTGGTCGAGCTGGATTTGAGGTGCTTTGCGCAGAAAATGGCGACGTGATGTGGCAACTGCTTAACGATCACCATCCTGATTTAATCATCCTCGATATTATGATGCCCGGTGAAGACGGCTTTACCCTGTGTCAGAAACTGCGCAAAAACTCCGATGTTCCGATCATCATGCTGACCGCCGTCACCGAAGAAGCCGACCGAGTCGCAGGGCTAGAAATGGGCGCTGATGACTACATCACCAAGTCATTCAGTCCTCGAGAACTGCTCGCGCGCATCAAAACGATTCTGAGACGCAGCCAATCGACCGCCAATAGCAAACTGACGCGTAAAGTGCGTTTTGACGATTGGTTATTAGATACCGTAACCCGGCAACTGACCCACGTTGCTAGCCGCGAGGTCAAGCAACTGAGTGGCGCGGATTTGTCGCTGCTCGGTTTGTTCGTCAACCACGCGCAATCAATATTGTCGCGCGATGATATTGCGCGCGAGATCTGGGGACGCGATGCCGACCCGTTTGAACGCGGCATTGACGTGCAGATCAGCCGCTTGCGTCATCACCTTGAAGATAAAGACCGCTCTCTGATCTTAACGGTGCGTAATAAAGGCTACATGCTGACCACGGACGTGCACTATGAGAATTAAACGCTGGACGGGGTCACTGGTTGTTCGCACCAGTGTGTTCTTGTTGCTGGTGATCATTCTAGCGCAAGTATTATCCGGGATTATCTGGTATCAACACGCCAGCGAACGCGATAAAGAAGGCCTGACCACCACAGTTAAAAGCTTAGCACTGAGTGCTTCTTCTACCATCGCCTTCTTTCAAACCCTCCCTTCGGAATATCGCCACTTGGTGCTCAATCAACTACGCAACATGGGTGGTACGCGCTTTTTCGTCTCACTCAACAATCACCAGATTGACGTCGACCCGCTGCCAGAGAGCGAGCGCAAAACGTTGGTCATCAACCAAGTTCGTGAAGTATTAGAAAGCGAGCTGAGCGGCATTCCTAATATCGAGGTGGAGTTCACCCAGCGCGACAAACTCAAAGTATTCAACAACGAGCTACCTATCGATGAACTGCCGCTATTGTGGGCGCATTATTCGCTTTCGTTTGGTGACCTCAATCCACCGATTCTGGTGATGCAGGTCGAAGTCGCGCAGAACGAATGGTTTTATCTCGCGGCGGTCCTGCCTGCGCCTTACATCAACCTAGAGACTAACTATTTTGAGCTGCGCCAATGGCTGACGCTATTGGTGTCCGCGCTAATGCTGTTGCTGTGTACCTGGTTTATCGTTCGCAAAGAAATTCAACCCATTCGAGAGCTGGCAAAAGCCGCAACCCTGATGTCGAGCCGACTAGACGTGCCCGAAGTCTCTGAGCGCGGCAGTAACGAACTAAAAGCGGCGGTACGTGCGTTTAACAAGATGAATCGACGCATCGACAGCCACATTAAAGACCGCGAGATGCTGTTCAGCGCCATCTCCCACGATCTGAAAACGCCGATAGCCTGCCTAAAACTGCGGGCGGAAATGCTAGATGACGACGCCGACCGAGAACGCTTTATCCGCCTGACTAACGACCTAGATTTGATGGTCAAAGGCGCATTGCAATGCATTAAAGAGACCGATATCCACGAGGAAATCGAGCCGATCAATTTCACCCAACTGATTCAGCACATTTCCTCCAATATCGCCGATGCGCCGGACACAATTCGCATCCACGGTGAAATCCGCACCCACTTTGCTGGTAAACCGTTAGCGATTAAGCGCTGCATTCAGAATCTGGTCGATAACGCGCTCAAATACGGCCATCAAGCGGACATTACGCTGAGTGAAAGCCCAGAGTCGATCCAGATTAAAATTGAAGATCACGGTGACGGTGTTGACGATTTATTACTTGAAAAGCTCTGCCAGCCATACTTCCGCGCTAGCAACGATAAAGAAGGCAGTGGGCTGGGGTTAACCATTTCACAGAGCATTGCAAAGGCTCATGGCGGCAACTTGTTGCTGAGCCATTCTCAGTTTGGCGGCCTCTGCGCCACACTGACTTTCCCGAGAGACTGACTATGAACAAACTGGCATTCTTGTTCCCACTGTTGCTTGCCCCTTGCGTCGCTCACGCTGAGTCGCCACAAGGGGTAGAGTTTTTACATTGGTGGACTTCTGACGGCGAACAGCAAGCGCTGCAAACACTCAAAGCTCAGCTAAAACGGCACGATATAGAGCTGCTGCAAAGCCCGGTGTTAGGCGGTGGTGGCGACAGCGCGATGACGGTACTGCAAGCTCGCGCGCTGGCGGGCAATCCACCGAGCTTC
This sequence comes from Vibrio sp. 661, assembly GCF_033339315.1. Lineage (NCBI taxonomy): Bacteria > Pseudomonadati > Pseudomonadota > Gammaproteobacteria > Vibrionales > Vibrionaceae > Vibrio > Vibrio sp. 661. The sequence goes on from NZ_JAWOUJ010000001.1 coordinate 181,945, forward strand.
GCGCAAATCGAAGGGCCAAGTATTAAGGCGTGGGATGCCATCGGTATTTTGCACAACGTTAACGCGGTTGCCTATGAGCAACGCTGGGACGAGGTGCTTTACCCGCTGTCTATCGAAATCAACAAAACACAAAACGGCTATATCGCCCTGCCGCTTACGCTGCACCGTTTGAACTGGTTGTGGGTCAACCACAAGCTGCTTAAACAACTGAATCTGTCCGCGCCGGAAAACTGGCAAGAGATGTTCACCGCCATGGAGCTCGCTAAGCAAAATGGCATCGTGCCGATCGCAGTCGGTGAGCAGCCGTGGCAAGTCGCCCAACTTTTCGAGAACTTAGTGATCTCCACTGGCGGCGTTGAGTTCTACACCAATGCAATGGTTAAACTTGAGCGAGACAGCATCGACAGTGATACCCTGCGCCAAGCGTTGACGCAATTTCGCCGCCTGAGTTTGTTGATCGACAACCAATTACCCGACAGTAAGTGGGATACGGCGACCCAAGCGCTAGCCGACGGTCAAGCGCTGTTTCAAATCGGTGGAGATTGGATTTTAGGTGAGCTGCTCGCCAATCAAGTCTCGGTTCCGCAAGAGGTCGGCTGTTACCCAACGCCTGACAGCGATGGTGTATTCCTCTACAACATGGACAGCTTGGTGTTTATGTCGAGCAAGTCGTTTTCTGCCGAGGCGGCTCTGCAAACCGCAAGCGCGCTGGCAGACGTCGAGTTTCAAGCCAAGTTCAATGAGGTAAAAGGCTCGATTCCGGTACGCACCGATATCGACATCAGCGATTTTAATCCGTGTCAGGTCCAGTCATATCAAGACTTTCACTACGGCGTTAAACACAACCTCGCTGTGCCGAGTATGATTGATTCGATGGCGGTCAATCCGGTTGCTCAGCAAGCGATAAACTCGGAAATCTTCCGTTTTTACCGCAATCCCAAGATGGAACCCGACGAGCTGATAAAACGCATTATTGCTATTTCGCAAAGCGGTTAATGGCAATGAATTTGTGCCGAGTGGAATAAAAAAGCCCCAATGATTGGGGCTTGAGTAAAGCTAAGTATGCCGTTTAGAAATAGTGGAAGATCGGCGGTTCATGCATCAAGAAGTTTTGATGAGAGATGTTCCACGCATAGGCGCCCGCTAAGGTAAACACAACATAATCACCAATATCGACGTGGGCGACGTGTTGATTACGTGCCAGCACATCTTTGGGCGTACAAAGCTGGCCGGCAAAGGTCGCTTGTGCATGCTGAATTGGATGAGAAATCTCATGGTGTTGCTCGCTTTTCAGGATGACGAATGGATGATCATGGCTCTGCGCTGCTGGTGTGCGGAAGTGGTGAGTTCCTCCGCGCGCGATGACAAAGTTTTCGCCAAGATTTTGCTTAATATCCAGCACTTCCATTACGTAGTAACCGCATGCCGCTGTGATGAAACGTCCGCATTCAAAACGCAGTGTCCAGTCTTGCACTTGCTCTTTGGCGATGAGGAATTCCAACTTGTCGCAAAACTCCATCCACGGAAAGTGTTGCTCAGGGTTTTGGTAGTTGATGCCCATGCCGCCGCCCAAGTTGATCATCAGCTCACCGAGTTCAAACTCTTGTTGCCACGTTTTCACGACTTGGAAATAGCGCTGCATTAACGCTAAGTGACGTTCAACATCAAGCTGATGCGACATCAAGTGAAAATGGAAACCTTTCAGTGACACTTGCGGGAAATCGCGCAGCAACATTAAAGCATTACTCAGTTCGGACTCGTCCAAACCAAAAGGAGTCGGCTTGCCACCCATCGCCAACTTACTGAGCGTGATATCGCCAATATCAATGTTCATACGCAAAAAGATCGAAGTAGGGCGGTTGAGGCGCTCGGTTAGTGCTCCAATGCGCTTTAGCTCGGTGAGGCTTTCGACATGAATTGCATCAACATCAAGCTCAATCGCTTGTTGCAATTCACTTGGCATTTTCCCCGGGCCGCCGAAGATCAATGGCTTATCGAGTTGCTGCTGGTGGAGGTGCGCCAACTCCCCGCCAGACGCCGCTTCAAAACCATCGACATACGGCGCGAGCGTGTTGAGAATCGGGCCCGATGGATTGGCTTTGGCTGCGTAAAAGAGCTCGACATTTTTCGGCAAAACGTGACGCAGTTTTTTGATGTGTTCTTCTAAGGTGCTTAGGTCATATAAGTACGCGCACAAGGGTTGAGTTTGCTGCTGTGCGAGCGTGTGAACTTGCTGGCTAACGCGTGTGGGTAGGGAGAGTGAATTAGACATGTTGCGCTCCTTTTTCGTGTTGTTGCCAAGGCGCGGCGACTTGGGTATAGCCCGACTCCTTATCGGCTTTTTGCATCAAACGCGTGGTGAAATTATTTTTGCTTGGGAAGTGACCGCCATTCAGCAACGCTTCTAGTTCCGGCTGTTTTCCATTCACTGATTGCCAACGCACAATGGCACTTTGCACCGCATTCCACAGCGTTTGCTCTAGTGGCTCATCACCTTCTGAGATGAAGAAAATCGCTTCGCTGATGTTGTTGATAAAGGTGCAGTATCCGATGCGATTCCAGCCTTGTTCGCGACTGTAGTAAACCGATTGTCGCGCGCGTTCAGACAAATCAGTTAATGTTTCTGCTGGCCAGAACTCTGGCAGTAATTTAGTGCCTTCCAAATCACGAATCCAAACACAACACGGCATCTCTTGCTCAAAGCCAATCAAGGTGTTTTGCAAATGCGGCTCAAACGCCACCCCGTGTTTGAAGTAGTAATTAAACACGCCCGGAATTAGGCAATGCAAATAGCGCTCAAACCACAGTGTCGCGATGTCGGAATAGCGATTTTGCGTAGTACGCGCTTTGTTTTTAAGGCGTTGAGCAATGCAACTGTTGCCGTTTTTGTTGTAAGCAAACAGAGCGCCAGCGAGGGTTGGTTTTAAGATATCGACTTCGCTCAGCGAGAAATTTTCGCGATACAAAATCCCAAACGATTCGCGCGCTTTGGTGTTGTCATCCCAATTACGCTCAGCGACACTTTCTAGATTCAATGTGGTGGCGTAAGGCTCTGTCATCACTTTAAATACGGGGTTGTGCAGCTGTTCGTTTTCTCGAATTGGTTTGAGAATCGACGTGAGCTGCACGGCGCTGTCGAGTTCGTACCACGCGTTTTTTCGCACGCAATTGGTTAATCGTACGTTGATGGAGAATTTCGCAAACCAATCCATATCTGGGTGGTAGAGGGTACGAACTGAAGAGGTCGGCTGCATCTTTTCACCACCTAAACCCAGTGGCGTGATCTTGCCTTGTTCAATGGCACGCTTCACGCTTGGGTTGCTCAAAATGGTGTAGCTTTCCCAAGGATGGCAAGGGTAGAGGGTCTTCCCATTGCTGGTGGTGTGTTGTGGCGTGAGCTGTTGTAGCATGCGCTGAGCAGGGTTAGCGTCTCCGTCGGAACTCAGCACATCAAGTAAGGACGTATCCACTTCAAACCAGTACAGCGGGACTTGCGCGCCGACTTCTGGAGAAAACGCCAAGAGATCATCCATGGTGACGCCCGAACGGCTTTTCGGGGTCGGATGGAAAGTATGCCCCCAAATCAGTGATTGTTCCGAAGCGATAAATTCGTTGTGATGCGATTTGGACGCGACGTTGAGAAACTGCTCGGTAACCAGCACGCTATTTTCCAGTTGTTCGATCAGCTCATGGTTGAACGGGATCGCCAACACCTGCTTGAGATAGTTAAGCAAAAGCGTAAGAGTTTGCGTGGCATCCAATTTCGCCCAACCAGATCCCGGCATTTTCGCCCACGGCAGTTCTGCCAATTTGATTTTGCCCAGTTTGCTCGCGTAGTGAATCGGCAAAACCAGCACGCCATTTTGTTGAGAAAGATGAACGGCTACCCGCTGCTTGGCGGAATAGTTGCGTTTTAACGTTTGGGGTAGCGATGTCGATTGGTAGTGCCATTCCACTTGTTGATTCGGCAGTGCAAATTCACGTAAGTAACAATTAAGAACACCCATTATCGTGTTGAGTTGGGCTTTCTCACGATTGAGCTGCACATCATGCGCGCGCAACTCGCTAGTCTGAGAGGATTGAGTTTGTAACATGTTTATTTCCAAATTTTGAGTGGAGAACCAGCGCGATCAAGGTGATTACGCTGACTATCGCAGAAAGTAGGAAAGGAACCTCAAGTAGCCCCAAGCTAGAAATGAAAGAAGCGCAAAATCCCGCCGCCACGCCACCCCATTTGGACATGGCATCAAAGCGAGAAAATACTTTGCCACTGAGTTTGCGATCCAGATTGCTCGCAAGATGCTGATGCAATCCGTGATAGCAACACACCATCGCGATGCCGAAGATAATTCTCGCAGCAATGAGTGCGATTTCGGACGCAATCAAATGCAAGGCAGAGCTCACGGCAAGCAATGCAAACCCGAGCCACAACGTGCGCAGCGGTTGATGGCGATTCAGCCCATCTGACAACACGTGGATTTTGCCTGCCAGCAACAGATAGACGCCATGCGGCAGTGCGTACAAAAAACCGATCCATGCGTGGTGAGTGATGCCATATTGCTGCACAAACGGCGAGAAATAAGGAAAGGTCACCACCATAGAAAACGCAAATCCGAACTGAGCAAAGAAGATCCAGCGAATGGCATGCATTGCGTTTTTCTGTGCAACAGGTTGTTCTTGCTGAGATTCTGAGTTTGGCTTTTCGAGGTTTTGGTCGGCGGGTTTATCCACTGGCAGTGTTAGCGTGATGCCCATCGCAATTAAAGGCAAAACGCATAACCAAAGGTACGCGTTGAGCGGGTTGGTCTCTGACAAGCTCCAGCCGAGCCCAATGGGCGCAACGATCAGCGCCAAGCGAGCAGATAGTTGGGTTTTATTGAGTGACTTGCCGAGTGTTTTGGCTTCTTTAATTTGACTAGATAAGTAGCTGTTCGAGGCGGCCATTGTGCCGCCAAAGGTTCCTTGAACAATAAGACCAAACACAAACATGGCGAGGTTGTCTGCCAAGCCGCACAGCGCAAACCCTGCTGCAAGGCCAAGTTGCGCACGCAAGAGTGAGCGGCGGCGACCATAGCGATCGGCAAAGTTGCCCCAAAATCGCGCCGCCAACGCAGTACAAAACGTAGGTAGGATAAACAATACCCCTGCCCAGTCCGCATCAATGCTTGCGCCTAACGTTGGCAACACGACGGGTAGAAATAGCGGCATACCTAACGCGGCAAACGCAGCGATAAAGTGGCACAACAACACACTGTAGATGAGTTTGGTCATAATCGTTTAACGTACGCTTTTTTTGAGGGCTTCTAAGTAGGCGCGTTGCGCTTCTTCGCTAGAAAGCAGCAAGAAGTTCGGAGCCGACAAACCATAGAACTTATTGATGTCGCTCGCGCCGGAGGCTTCTTTCGAGAGCAAACTGCCAGAGCTCAACAAGTACTTGGCGTACAAATCAGGTGCTTCTTGCAGTAACTCGCGTGCCAGTTTTGTCTCTAACCCTTCGCCTTCTAATCGGTTGAGTTGCTCAGCAATGCTTTTGGCCACGATGGCGTAAAGCGATGCTGAAGAGGCAATGCCCTTCGCTGCCATGGCTTCTACAATCGCTGCAATATCCAGTTGTAATGTGATGGTGGTAAACATCTGACCGAGCGCCAATTCATTGTCGACTTTGATGCGTTGGTCGAGCAGTTCATCACAATCCACTGGAATTGTTCCTGCGCCCTGTTTTTGGGCTGCATGCTCTGTTGCAAAGTGGAAGCGCTCTGGCCAAATTCGCGCTGCGTCGTTGTCTTTCATGGCGAGCGTCATTTTGCCCTGTTGATCAAATGCAACGATGGCGTTTTGCTGGTTGGACTCCAATGCGATGCCATAACGAAGCCACAAGGTGAGGTGTACTTGGCATAATAGGTCGACGTAATCTTTGAACCACGCCAGCGTATCTTGTTGATAGTACTGCTCCGCCAAATGTTCTAAAAACAAGCGACCGTCAGGCATTGGGCTTGCCAGTGCGGCAACCGGAACTAACGCTTTGTCTTCGCAATGGGTAAGTGGGTACTCACGTACGATGTACGCGAAGGTTTTATACTCACCGACGTGTCCACCGTGTTTTTCGTTGCAATGGAACAAGCGAGTGTTTAAGTCGGCGTCCGTTTGTTCAAGGTGGCTGAGTAGACGTTCAAACCAGTGGCCGTCATACAGTGTTGAAGGCTTGATTAAGCGAATGTTTTTCGTGCCTAGCGATCGCATGATCAGCGGAACTTTGATGTGAATGTGCGGCGCGTCGTTGACTACCACAGTACGAACGGAAAGTGTTGGCGTCACGTCTAGGTACGTAAACGGCGCTTCTATCATGCCTTCGGGTAAGGCTTCTAAAGAGCGAAGGGTGAGCGGATGCGCAGGGAACAGTACGTGGCTCAGTGCAAAGTCAGCAGGAAGCCCCACTTGCTCTATTGTTGGCCAGCAATCAGGTTGTTCGCTGGTTAATGTCACCAGTGATTTTTCAATCGCAATCCAATGCAGAGCAAAGCTTTGTGCGAACTCGGGCGCGTACTTAGCAAGGTCTTCATCGCTCAGACCAAACTTCGCCCGCGCAGTTGGATAGTACGGGTGGTCAAGGTAAGAAGCGATCTGGTCGGCTAGCAGCAGTTTTTGATGCCAAGAACCAAGCTCGGATATTGGTTGAGAAATGTGGTCTGCGTGATGATGAAACGCTTGGTCACACAGCGCTTTGTGTTTCTCTGCACATTCCAGTTCTTGAAGGTATCCCGCCAGCAACTCGTGAGAGCTCTCGTGCGCCAGTGTCGTTAGTAGCGCAATCCACTCTTTGTAATGCTGTTGATGCTCGACTTGGCCATTTTTCTCCACCCACCAACCTGGTGGTGTTTCGTCATTGGCGTGACCGTAGCGCCAGTGCTGCATGTAATACGTTGGCGCAACAGGTAAATACAACGTGAAATCAGAGTTGGCAAATATCAGCCAGACTTGCTCGTCTTGAGGAACAATTACCCCTTTTGGCGTGTCTCTACTGAACTTGGCCTTCGACAAAATGCCAAACATGTCTTCGCGCAAGCAAGTGTCGATCAATCGTTGCGTTAGATACAAAGCGTTGTCATTCATGCTGCCACCTCACGAGTCGGAGCGAGATCGAAATTGCTAAGCGCGTTCTGCAGCGCTTGGTCGAGGTTTCGCCCTGATGGTGAGACAATCGAAATTCGGGCGAGATAATCCTTATTGGAATAACTCTGTTGGAAGTGTTCTCCAGCGGTTTTTAGTACCTGTTGCTGGGTGATGATATCGTCATCGTGTTGGATGAACGACGTCGAACCTCCGTCAATCACACCACTGTGTCCCGCAACTACGTAGTGCACGTGCGCTGACCCATGAATTTGGTAATCGCCGTCCAATCTTCGACCCAGATGCAGACCCAAAATCGTGCTAAACCAGCCGAAGTCAGCGAGATTGTTGAGCAAGAATTCGCGGCCATCTCCAATACTGCGGTAGTTAATTTCCACCAGAACCGGGCCATTTTCCGTAATGATAAATTCGCTGTGGCAAACTCCAAAACCAACGCCGAACGCTTTCAGTTGAGCCAAGCAAGCTTCTCGGTGAGCAATGCCGTTTGGTCCGTTCCAGTCTGCGGCGGTTTCGATGAAGTAAGGCGGCTCAGAGAGCGACACATCAAAACCGCCCACGGCGATAAGTTGGTTACCATCTCCTAAAGTTTCGAGCGTAACCAACGGTCCTTGAAGAAACTGCTCCACCAGAATGGTGGCGTTTGGGTGCTTTTGCCAAAACGTATCGCAGTATGCATCGAGCTCGCTTTGGGAGTCACAGCGCTGTACATCTATACTTGCCACGCCTTCTTTGGGTTTTGCTACGACAGGGAAGGCCATGCCTAATGCCACATTCGAATGGCGATGCAGCAAACAGCTTTGTGTGTTGGGTAAGGATTTTTCATTTAACACTTGTCGAGTTAAGTGTTTGTTTTTGGCCTTTAACGTGACAGACCAATCTTTGGCTGGTAGACCAAAAAATTGCGCGCAGATGGCGGTGGAAGTTTGTAAGTGATCACTATTGCTGAAAACAGCGTCTGGCTTTAGTTCATGCTCCGTGATGGTTTCGATGAGTGCTAATGGGTTGAAGACATCACATTCTAGAATGGTATCCGGATTAAAGTGACTATCACGACTCGCCAACTCTAAATGGCTGAGCTTATGGTCTGTGATAAGAACGACGTGAAGGTCCATCGCTTTAGCTGCAGGCACGAAGCCGTGAGTGACTGCATCGTTAACGACATGACTTACGATAATCATCGTAGATTTCATGAGCTTTCCTAATTTTCTAACATTTTCTTCTAACGTTGATAAAGTCGCTCACGGTCGTCTTCCAATGTGCCTCTCGCGAGACGGAGGGCAGAAGTTTTAGTATTTATTGTTATGATATTTGTTTTTTTTTGTTGTTAGTTGTGTTTTTAGGGTAAATAAATATAGAGCATAAAATTAATATTGCAAATAGAAATAATATTTGTTCTTATTTCCATCCGTTGGCTTTATAACAACTAAACGGAATTATGGAATGAATAAATTATTGACCCTGACCCCCTTGGCGGTCGCGATTGGTTCTTCACTAGTAGCACCAAGCGCAGTGGCTTCAGAAGAGACGAACTCAACCCCATCAGCAACTGAAACGATTCAAGTCTTCGGTCATCAGTACGAAGGTTATGCTGAACACATGCCTCAATCAGGCACCAAAACCGATGTGGAATGGCTTGATGTGCCACAAGCGGTATCCGTAGTAACGAAAACAGAAATGCAAGACCGAGGCGCGGTGCGTTTAGTGGATGCGCTAGATGGGGTAGCCGGGGTCAATAACACCTTGGGCGAAGGCAGCCGCGACCAGTTCATGATCCGTGGTTTTGATTCACTCAACGATATGTACCGTGATGGCTTGCGAGATGACGGTACGTTGCAGTCTTACCGCAGCTTAGCGAACGTTGAACGCGTTGAAATTGTGAAAGGCCCTGCGGGTGCTTTGTATGGCCGCGGTTCGGCTGGAGGCATCATCAACTTGGTGACGAAACGCGCTAACGGTGAGAATTTTACTCACGTAAACGGTAGTGTTGGCAGCAACAACCAGTATGTTGGTCAGGTCGACAGCTCAATGGCGTTTACAGATAAGGTCAACGGGCGTATTAACTTGGAATACCGTCAAGCCGACTCGTACGTTGATCATGTTGATTCAAACGATTTCTTCATTGCACCGACCATTCGTGTGTTACCAGCGGAAGGTCACACCATTGATATTGACGTGGAATACGCCCATCAAGAACTAGTGCCGTATCGTGGTGTGCCATCAAAAAATGGCAAGCCAGTTGATTTGCCAGTAAGCACTTACTTTGGCGGCACAAACGACTATCAGGAGTCAGACAGTCTCCGTATTGCGGTGGATTACGAATGGCGTCTGAATGATCAATGGGTATGGAACAACCGAGCGGCATTCAACCATATCGAACTTGAGCAAAAAGGCACGCGTCAGGGCAAAGTGACGGGTAATGAAGTGTCTCAAACCGTCAACAACTTTGGTTACGATCCACGTACTACGACCACTTTACAATCTGAGTTGGTTTGGGAAACCAGGGACAATCAATTGATGGTGGGTGCAGATTTCAACCAGATCGATATCGACCTAACGTTGGCAAGTGACAAAACGCTTCCTCCGCAAAACATCTACGACCCAGTCGTTGGTCCAACGCCTGATCCGGGCTTTAAGCCATTTCGTGACAATACCACCACCACGACAGGTTTGTATGTGCAAGACGTCTATACGTGGGGTGACCTTTCTTTGATCGGTAACGTGCGTTACGACTCGATGGAGCTAGAACAACAAAAAGCGGGCTCAGATAAGGAAAAATTGGATGATGACAAAGTCAGCTACCGTGCTGGTTTGGTATACCGCATCAATTCCGACACATCCGTATACGCCAGTTTAGCGCGCTCTTGGCAGTTACCGTACGCTGGTATCTACATCAATCCAAAATTGGCGGAATTCTTCCACACCGACTTAAAAGAGGTGGGTGCGAAAGCGTACCTTTTGGATAACGCATTAATGTTGAATGCGGCACTGTTCCAGATTGATCAAGAGCAACCACAAACTAACTTGGACGGCGATGTGATCGATAAAATTGAAGTGCGTCACCAAGGCATTGAATTAGAGGCTCGCGGCCAAATCACCAAACAGTGGGACATCTCTGTTGGTTACAGCTACTTAGATGCGGAAGACAAAGCCACAGGCAAAAAGCCTAACGATGTATCAGACCACTTGTTCTCTCTTTGGAGCACTTACCAATTGGATGACAACTGGCGTTTAGGCGGTGGTGTGAAGTACGTGGGCGACCGTTACGCAGGTAACGACGAAGCCGTCGCACTTGGCGATTACACAACGGTGGATTTGATGGCGGCGTACACCACTGGTCGTCACAAAATCCAAGCGAACGCTTACAACATTTTGGATGAGAAATACATTCTTGGCGCAACAAACGGCACGTCTGGCTTAAACCAGATTGGCTACGGCGCACCAGCCGAGTTCATGCTCAGCTACGGATATCAGTTCTAGGCTTTTTGTGCGTAGTTAGCGCCTGTTAGCCGATTTTTGCCTCATATTGAGGATGTTTAGCCCCGAGAGCCTACGGGATGTATTCTGCCCGAGGCTCAATTTCTCGCAAAGGAGATCTTAATGTCTTACCAGAATTTGGATGGTAAAGTGCGTGTACGTGCTGGTTTGTCTACCACTTACAGTGTGCTTGCGATTGCAATCGCTTCAGCCACATCCATGAGCGCGGTTGCCGCTCCTGCTAAAAAAGAACAAACTACCGCGATGGAAACTGTCGTTGTCACTGGTAGTGTGATTGGTAACTCTGAAATTGAAGACGTCAAAGAGTACCCAGGTGCTCGTACCGTCATTACCCGCGATCAAATCGAGAAAACCGCCGCAGGCTCGATTGATAACGCGCTACAGCGCGTGCCGGGTATTAAAGTTCAGGATGAAAGCGGAACGGGCGTATTGCCTAACATTTCCGTACGTGGCTTGAAAGCAAGCCGTAGTGGTCATGCTCAGTTCTTGATGGATGGTGTACCGCTAACACTTGCGCCATATGGTCACACTGGTCAGTCTATCTTCCCAGCAACACTGTCGATGCTTGATCGTATTGACATTGTACGCGGTGGTGCCGCAGTACAGTACGGCCCAAACAACGTCGGTGGTGTGATCAACTTAGTGACCAAACCGATTCCACACACGTGGCAAACTGAAATCAGTAACCGCCTTACCGTGTTTGATGGCGGTGATGCGCCGCTGAATGATTTTTACCTGCGCACGGGCGGCTGGTTAAGCGACACATTTGCACTACAGTTGGAAGGTAACTTCCTAAAAGGTGAGAGCTTCCGTGAACATTCCGATACGGACGTGAAGAACTTTCAAGCTAAAGCACAGTGGCTATTGAGTGACACTCAAGAGATTCAAGCATTCCTGCAACGTTACGATGCTGAAACGCAAATGCCGGGCGCACTTTCGCCACAAGACTACGAACAAGATCGTCACCAATCGAAACGTCCTTACGATAATTATGAAGGTAAGTCGACACGCTGGAGTGTTAAGTACATCCACGATTTGCCATTTGCCGACAGTGCCGAGCTAGAAGTGCTAACGTTTGGCCATAAGTCAGAGCGTCTTTTCAAGTGGGGCTTTAACAGCGCGGGTGGCCATTGGGCGGATCCGGCTCTGCCAGCGACGGACGTTCGTACCTCTCCACGTGAATTTACCGTGTATGGTATAGAGCCAAAAATGGCGATGTACTTTGGCGAAGGTAAATCCGTTACTCAAAACTGGATCGTGGGTACCCGTTATGTTAATGAAGACATTGACTACAAACTCACTCAGACTCCAATCGCCGGTGGTGCAACCAGCGTTCCGCGTGATTGGCATCTAGATACGGACGCGTTTGCTGGATACGTTAGCAACGAAATTGGTTTGTTCAATGATACATTGAAGGTAACGCCTGGGTTGCGTGTTGAGTCGGTTCGAATGACGTTTACCGATCGTGGTAAAAAACAAACGGCAGACAACACCGTGACGGAATGGTTGCCAGGTTTGACGGTGGCATACAACTTAACTGACCAGTGGGTGACGTATGCGAACGCACAAAAATCACTTCGTGCGCCACAAATTGCCTACATCCGAGGTTTGGGTGAAGAAGGTAGCGAACTGGCTTGGAACTACGAAGTCGGCGCGCGTTACACCCAAGATGCGACCAGCTTTAACGCTGCACTTTATCGCATCGACTTTGAGGATCAATTGCAATGGCAAAGCTCAACGCAGACCTTCGATAACATCGGAAAAACACTTCACCAAGGCATAGAGCTTTCTGCTCGTTACGTGCCTGAAGCACTACCTGCACTGAGTTTAGGCGCAAGCTACAACTATCTAGACGCTACGCTTGAAGAAGAAGGCGCGAATAAAGGTAATCAACTGCCTTACACCTCTAAGCATCAGCTTGGTTGGGATGCAACCTACGCATTTTACGGCATGGACACCACGCTATCGGGCTTCTACTTCAGTGACTCGTATACCGATAACGCCAACACCAGTGCCGAAGATGCAACAGGCGCAACGGGTAAAGTACCATCTTACATGGTGTGGAATTTCAATTTGGGGACGGATTTATACAAAGACGACAAAGGCAAGTTACGCATGAATGTTGCGGTGAACAACTTGTTTGACGAGGAGTATTACTTCCGCGGGATTGATACAAGCCCAGTTGGTCGGTACCCAGCTCCGGGACGCTCTTACACACTGGATCTGAACTATCAGTTTTAAGCGTTTCGTTCACCGAGTTTGAAAAGAAAAGTCGCCAATTTACCTTGGCGACTTTGCCGATCTTAGGTAATGGAAAACTCTTAGCACTGGAAAAAAGCAAGATGAAAAATAAAAAACAATTTACGATCAAACACTTTTCAACCGTTTTGCTGATGCTGTTGAGCTCAGCTTTGATGTCATTTAGCGCATTTTCTCAGGCGCGCAGCGTGCAAGATGAGCAAGGCACTTTTGAGCTAGAAGCGATACCTCAACGTATTGTGGTTTTAGAATTTTCGTTTGTCGATGCATTAGCGGCAGTCGATGTCTCACCTGTAGGCGTCGCCGATGACAACGATGCCACACGAGTCATTCCTGCTGTTCGTGCCAAGGTTGGTCCTTGGCGATCGGTCGGCATGCGTTCACAACCGAGTTTAGAGGCTATTGCGGTGCTCAAGCCTGATATGATCATTGCCGATGCCGAACGTCATCGCGCTATTTATCAAGATTTGCAGCGAATTGCGCCAACTTTGCTATTAAAAAGTCGTGGTGAGACATATCAAGAAAACCTCGAATCTGCACAGAAAATCGGCGTGGCAATTGGCAAACAAGCGAAAATGACACAACGCATTGAGCAGCACAAACAGACAATGGCGGAGTTCAAACAGCATTTTGCGACACAAGAAACCATTCAGTTTGGTGTGGTTTCTGACAAAGGGATGTGGCTGCATAGCCCGGTTTCTTACGCTGGGGGCGTTTTGAGTACGCTGGGCATCCAAAGCCCGCTGGCTCCATCTGAGCAAAAAGCGTATATCCCAACCAGTTTCGAACTTTTACTAAAAACCAACCCTGATTGGTTGTTAGTTGGACTTTACTCTCAACCAAATATTGTGGATGAGTGGCGCAAAAACCCATTATTTAAGCTGCTAACCGCTGCGAAAAAACAGCAACTTGTTGAGGTCTCTCCTGAGCTGTGGTCGTTAAATCGCGGCATGTTGGCTGCGGAAGAAATTGCCCGCAATCTTGAAGCGTTATTGGAGCGCTCATGAGTGCGGCGATAAGCTCGGAAAGCGCGTCTTCGGTTAGCAAATCGCATTGGAAAGCGAGCTTGTTTGTCTGTGCTATGGCGTTGTGTACGCTCTCAGGCTATGCAGTCTCAATGATTGGCTGGTCCAACTTTTCTTTGAGCGTTAATGATCTGACAAGCTATTGGTTTGCGTTTGATGAGGGCAATATGCTGCATCAAATCCTCGCGACGCTGCGTGCGCCTCGTGCCTATGCTGGGTTATTAATTGGCGCTTCGCTTGCGGTATCCGGAGTGCTGATGCAAGGATTAACTCGTAACCCTTTGGCGTCGCCATCCATTCTCGGCATTAATGCTGGTGCGGCTTGTTTTATGGCCTTAGCGTCCATCGGCGTACCATTCTTTAGTCAATTGAACCCAATCATCAACGCAGTACTCGGCGCGCTACTAAGTGGTGGTGCGGTCATGTTGTTGGGCGGTTTTTTCTCCGCGCGTTCTCACCCATTGCGTTTAGTGCTAGCGGGCATTGCCATCAGTGCACTGCTGATAGGGTTAACTCGTGCGTCGGTAATTTTGGCGGATGACATGGCTTACAGCGTGTTGCATTGGTTAACGGGTTCACTCTCTGCGGTAGATTCTGAGCAGTGGCAGCAACTGTGGCCTTTTGCGACTTTAGGTTTGGTGCTCGCCATGGGCTTAGCGCGAAACTTAAATTTACTCGCGTTGGGGGACGAAGTTGCTGTCGGGTTGGGTGGTAACATTCGTCTTACGCGATTAATCAGTGGTTTAGCGGTTGTGCTGTTGGCGGGTACTAGCGTGGCGATTGCTGGGCCAATTGGCTTTGTCGGGTTGTTAGTGCCGCACTTGGTTCGCCCGATTGTTGGTCACAACTATCACATTCTCATTCCGGTTTCCGCTTTGTGTGGCGCGGCATTGGTGACGTGGTCAGATGCTTTATCACGATCGATTGCCTTTCCGGCTGAAACGCCAGTGGGTGTGATTACCGCGCTGTTGGGCACACCTTGCTTTATCGCGATTGCAATGAGGAAATCATCATGATGAATCAAACCAAACTGTTTGCATTAGTTGGATTGTTGCTGATTGCGTCTTCTCTCACGCTGTTTGTTGGCGCGGCGAACATGTCGGTTCAACAGGTTTTTGCATTACTGTTTTCTTTCTCTGACTCGGACTTTGTGATTCACCAATATCGATTACCGAGAATGTTGCTCGCCATTGGCGTGGGCGCTGGGTTGGGGCTGTCAGGCGTTTTAGTGCAAGGCGTCATCCGTAATCCACTTGCCTCACCAGATTTAATGGGGATAAGCGCCGGAGCAGGACTGGCGGCTACCGCTTGGTTGGTGCTGTATCCGAATGCGCCAGTGGCAATGTTGCCGATGGTCGCCATGGCGGGAGGCTTGCTTGCTGCTGGCTTTATTGCTGTGCTGGCTTACTGGTCGAAACCAACACCTGCGCGCTTGGCGCTGATTGGTGTTGCTGTCAGCGCATTTTTAGCCAGCGGTATCGACTTTCTTCTGATTGTGCACCCTATTGAAATCAACACAGCGATGGTCTGGCTAACCGGCAGTTTGTGGGGACGAAACTGGCAACAAGTGCCGTTTATTTGGAGTGCTTTATTGCTGCTACTACCATTGGCGTTTTGGCTGGCTTGGCGGCTAGATGTGATGGGACTGGGAGAAGAAAGCGCTACTACACTTGGCACGAAACCAAGACAGATCCAAATTCTTGCGTTGATTGCTGCCGTGCTATTGGCGAGCATCAGCGTGTCTGTGGCAGGCACGATCAGCTTTGTTGGCCTGCTTGCGCCGCATCTTGCGCGTTTGCTGTTTGGCCACAACCACAAGTTGTTGATTCCAGCCGCTGCAACCCTTGGCGCTTTGTTGGTGATTTGCGCCGATGGTTTAGCGAGAGGCTTACAGCCACCAATTGAGCTACCAGCGGGAGTGCTGACATCTGTTATTGGCGCACCATATTTCATTTTTCTTTTGTATCGTTATAGAGGTTGGTAAGCATGTTACGAACGCAGAACTTATCCGTCGCGTACGGCAAACAGACCATCATTCCAGATCTCTCTTTGTCGATTCCTCAAGGTAAAATTACCGCACTAGTTGGTCCAAATGGTTGCGGTAAATCGACACTATTAAAAACCTTGGTACGCATCAATAAACCCGCTTCTGGCCAAGTGTTGTATGACGACAAACCACTAAGCAGCTACGGTGATAAACGCTTGGCGCGTTCGTTGTCTTTGCTGCCGCAGATTCTTGTCAGTCCTGAAGGTATTACCGTCAGAAAACTGGTCGAATATGGCCGCTCGCCTTATCTCTCTCATTGGGGCCGGTTAAGTCAACAAGACAAGACCTTAGTCGAGCAAGCAATGCAAGATACTGGCGTGATCGAGTTTGCTGACAAGCCAGTTGAATCGCTGTCTGGCGGTCAAAGGCAAAGAGCGTGGATTGCGATGGTAATGGCGCAAGATACCGACGTAGTGATGCTTGATGAGCCAACCACTTACTTGGATCTTTCTCACCAAGTTGAGCTGATGAAACTCATGAGGCAGATGAACGACAAAGGCAAAACTGTGGTGGTAGTACTGCACGATCTAAACCAAGCGTGCCGTTATTGCGATCATTTGGTGGTGTTGGAAAAAGGTCAGTTAGTCACGCAGGGAACACCGCAAGAGGTACTGACAGAAGGTATGTTGGCATCGGTGTTTGATTTACAAGCGAGAGTATTTAACGACCCAATCTCAGGCACGCCGATGTGTGTGGCGGTGTAGGTCTTACGTCTTTCGAAAGCTATCTGCAATAAAAGCGTCGAGCCATAAAAATAAACCCCGCTAGTTATACATTTGCTAGCGGGGTTTGTTGTTTTTAAGTGCGTTCCTAACGTGGCGTTTAAGCCAGTTTAAACGTCGCTACTTTCGAGTTGAGATCCTCGGCTTGTGATTTCAGCTCAGCAGATTGATTCATCGATTCTTCGGCACCAACCACCAAGTGATCGGTCACATCTTTAATTGACGTGACGTTTTGCGTGATTTCATTGGTTACGTGCGTTTGCTCTTCGGCTGCGGTTGCAATTTGCGTTGCCATATCGCTGATCAACGCAACGGCCGCGTTGATTTCATCCAGAGCCAGTGCTGCGCGATCGGCATCTTCCACCGAACCTTGGGCAAGTTGAGAGCTTGTATCCATGATGGTCACAGCGCGTTGTGTGGTTTGCTGCAAAGTCTCGATCGTCGAGCGAATCTCTTCGGTTGAGGTGTGTGTGCGTTGTGATAGTACGCGAACCTCGTCTGCAACAACGGCAAAACCGCGACCTTGTTCACCTGCACGCGCCGCTTCAATCGCCGCATTCAGAGCCAGTAAGTTGGTTTGTTCTGCGATGTCTCGAATCGTTGATAGTACGGTTGAGATGTCTTGCGCGTGCTGGTTGAGCTCGCCGATGACAACACTCGCTTGGTTGACTTCAGAAGACAAATTGTTGATGGACGACTTGGAGTTGATCACCAATTCATGACCATTTTGTGTGCTCGCTGAAGAGTCTTGAGCGGCTTTAGCCGTCTGCTCTGCATGTGCTGCAATCTCTTGCGTTGCCGATGCCATTTCGGTCACAGCGGTCGCCACCATAGTGATTTCTTGTTGCTGATGGTTCAGATCAGAAACCGATTGATTCGCGCGATTCGTGCTCAGCTCCGATTGTTGGCTCAGTTCTTCCGCTTGGTGACGAATGTGACCAATAAGTTGCTGCAAACTTTCAACGAACTGGTTGAAGTTTTCAGCCAGCTCACCAACTTCGTCACGGTTTTCTACTTTGATGCGTTGAGTCAGATCGCCGCTACCGTTGGCGATTTGCGCAAGCGCATTCGAAACATTGTAGAGCGAACGGAACAAGATGTTACATAGCAGGTTAAACAAAGCCACACAGATAACGACGACGATAGTGGTTGCGATGATTTGATCCCAAACTGCATCGTAAAGTGGGGCAACCAACGAGTTTTGATCTAACACTGTGACCGTTGTGAGTTTGGTACCCTCTATGTGGCGCGCGTAAATCACATATTCGGTGCCGTTAATAGAGACGCGACGCTCTGTACCTGAACGTGCGGCAGACGTAATGTCGTTGTTGTTGAGGCCCAGCTTGCTAACCGGTTGATTCAGCAGTTTACCGTTGTTATGAGTGAAAATATTGCCCTGTTCATTGGCAATAAACATATAACCTTCACCCGGTAGGATCACTTGGTTGAGACTGTTCAGGATATCACCGATCTCTACGTCAGCACCCAGAACGACGGTTTGACCATGCAATTGCAGGGCTTTACCGAGCGACACGACGTTAGCCCCCGTGGCAGCTGCGACGGTCGGGTTATCCATAAAGACTTTCGATGGGTTGGCGATTGCATTGGTGTACCAGCCCCACTTACGAGGATCGTTATTACCTGGTGGCAAAACCACCCCATTAGCGTTGTCTTGTGACCCGTCCGGGTAAGCGAGGAAAACGTTATCGAACGCGCCAGAGTCTCGGACTTGTTTCAAATGCGTAACCAGAGAACGTTTCTCTGAATCAGAAGAGAGTGAAGTTAGTGCGCGCTCTTTAGAGAGTAGCCAGTCCTTTACGTATTGATTGTAAGATGCGCTAGTGCTTTCTAGTCGCTGTGCGACTTCGACATCGAGCCTATTTAATGAATCTCGAAAAGACAGCCCCTCTACCAGCACTCCCCCTAGAATGATGGCGGCACTGGCAGAGATTGCCAGTTTGTTTTTTAATGATAGATTTTTGAACATAAAGCGAATAATAGATCTTTGAATAATAGTTGTTGTGTTTTTATTCTCATCAGTGCTCTCTGCGCTGTTGAATATGCAGCAGAAAGTCAGATTCGAATCTGTTCAATAATTATATTTTATTGCTCAAAATAAATGCTGACTCCATGTCGCGAATTTGAGTTTTACACCAAATAAGCAAAAGGATTTGGAACGATATTATTTATGTATTTGTAAAGTAAGGATTTGTCGATTTTTGTAAATGAGAATTGATTTCAATAAATGGTGATCTTTATCACATTTGCGTGTCTGATAATCCATTAAAAATGTGAAGGTTATAGCACCGGATATATATTGATTAGCTTAATCATTGTTATGGGCAATCGTTATGCGCAGTATATTGTTAGTCCCCGCGTTATTAGTGTCAGGGTGTGCTCTGATACAACAGTCGACGCCGATTCAACCTGACGCCAACTGGCACGTGGACCAGTTATCGAACGGTATGAAATACCATCTCTATCCAACAGAAGACCAAGAAGTCTCGGTCCGTTTGGTGATGAATATCGGCTCATTCCAAGAAACATCTTCTCAAAAGGGTTACGCTCACTTTGTTGAGCATATGGCGTTTAATGGTAGTGAGCATTTTACCGGTAACGACGTTGTCAAACTTTTTGAGCAATCTGGTGGTAGCTTTGGCGCTGATATCAACGCTTTTACCAGTTATCAGCAAACGTCTTACCAACTTGACCTTGCGAATAATACGAAGCTAGAAGATGCCCTGAAGTGGATGAGAGATATCGGTAACGGACTTGAGTTTGCTCCTGAGCAAGTAGAGAAAGAAAAAGGGGTGATTCTCGGGGAATGGCGACGTGCCAATCCGGATGATAAGTCCTTTTCTATGCATGCTTACCAAGCCTCGATTGAAGGCACTATGTATGGTGAGCATGACCCAATTGGTACTCGCGAAGCGATTCAAAATGCTTCCTCAAGTAAGTTAAAGGCGTTTTACGACAAATGGTACCAGCCACAAAATGCCGAGTTGATTGTGACTGGTAATATCGACGTAGATTCACTGTCCAAGATTATCAAAAGCAAGTTCTCGAACTGGGAAAGTACCTCGGATACGGTAATAGAGAAGCGCCGTGATATTCGAGTGAACAACGAAAACAGAATCTTGCCAAGTAACACGATGGAATCACCAAGTCTTCATTTAGTGATTGAGCGTGGTCTAAGTGGCAGCGCGACGATTGAGCAACAACATGAAGTGTGGCGCGATGAAGTCGCAACACAACTCATTCAACAGCGTTTGATCCGTGTACTCAGTGATGCCGCTGAACCTTTTCAATACGCTTATGCAGAGCCCTATTACTCTAACTATCAGCGTATGATGTCGGCAGGTATTTCGTTTGCACCAGATCGCCGCGAACAAATGCACCAGACTTTCATTCGTACCTTGGCGTCGTTAAGAGATCATGGTGCGACTCAATCCGAGTTAGATAGCGTTATGTCAAATTGGCAAGGTGAACTTGCAAATATTGATTCAGATTGGAGTCAGCGCAAGCCAAACAGTTACGCAGAAGCACGTGTTTTTCAAATTGGACAAGACAGTGTCAGCCAATCAAAAGAGAATTACGCCCAGAGTTTGGCAGAATTCATCAACAACGAGAATTTAGAGAGCATTAACACACAATTGACGGCTTTATTATCTCAGCAGCCAAGCTTTTTTATTGGTTTGGGGAAAAGCGAAACGTCAGAGCAGTTCAACGGTGTATTTGCCGCTCTAAACAGTGCCTATCTTCAAACTGGCGAAAAACCGCTAGAGATGTATGACAAAGTGGATGGATTCTTAAAGCCTACCCAGGAAGGCAGCATCACGAGCATGCGTCAGGAAGCGGGTGGTTTTCAAGTCTATACGTTATCAAACGGTATCGAAGTGTGGTTCCAAAAAGATACTAAAGCGGGTGGTCGAGCGTATATTTACTATGCGAGCCAAGGTGGTAAAGCCGCTGTTGATCCGACGTTGTATGCCGCTTATGAAATCGCAGCAACAACGGCAATACGCAGTGGGTTAGGGGCATTTTCTGGTTCAGAGCTAGATAGCTACTTACGCAAAAACAACATTGCGCTTGGCGCGATGCTTGATGCGACCAGTCACGGAGCTCAAATTACGGCGCCAAATACGCACCTAACTGATGCTTTGAATGGACTATACAACCTAGCGACGGAGATTAAAGTCGACGAGCGCCAGATGGCAGCAGCGAAGCAAGAGTTTAAACAGCAGAGCGGCGCTTTTTTTGAATCACCGATGGGAAAACTGATTCAAAAAGCAAACGGCAATTCTTATTTGCCGGGGAGTCGTCATCGTATAGTGTCCAGTGATGATGTTGAACAAGTGACTTCCGAGCAGGTACTAGCGGTGCATGAGCAACTTTTCAAAACCAATGATGGTTTTAAGATGGTTATTGTTGCAAACGTAGAGCCGGAAGAAATTACACCACTTTTGCGTAAGTATGTGGCCTCTATCGAAATGAAACCGAGTCGTTCGATTGATTATCACGTTGCGTTTAACCCGGAAGTGCCGGAGCGAACTGTGGTTGCGGATGGGCATGAACCTTCATCGTTGTATGTAATGCGTTTGACTAATACGAGCGATTACCAACGTACGGCAAGAGACACGGTTATCGAAGATATTTTGCAACGTATTAGTAATGCACGTGTTTTGGATATTGTGCGAGAAGAGTCTAGCCTTGATTACAGCCCGAGCATTTACACCATGACACAAGATCGCGAACCCATCTCTGATTGGCTCTTGGAGTCTCAAGTTGAGCCCGAAGACGTGGCACTTTTAGAGAGTAAACTGGGCAAAGTGTTTGATGGTTTAGCGTCAAATATTACCCAAAAAGAAGTGGATACGGCCGCGAAACAACTGGCAGTCGCGATGCAAGGATTGGATGACAACCCAGCACAGAGATCATGGGCATATACTCGTTATTTGGTGCATGATTACGGCGTCGATGTGTTGCTTGACGTTGAGAAAGTGGCTAAGAGTGTGACGTTAGATGAAGTGAAAGCGCATGCAAAATCAGCTTTTGGTCCACAAGCAAAACGCTCGGTGATGGTTTTAAATCCGGCCGAATAATCACGTAGTTTCTGACGAAAATCGTGGCAATAGTAATAAAAAAGACGGCGTGAAAGCCGTCTTTTTTAAGCACTTTAATCAGAGCGTTTTATGCTGATTTACGCGCAAGTCGCTTTTCATTGTTGGTGTTGTTTTCTTTTGTGTTCGCACTGTCTTGAGCCTTACCCTTTAACGTTACCACTTCCTTTTCAGGTAATTCGGCTGCTTCACCAAAGAATTTGCCACCAGGTTCAATGCTGAGGTTATTGCTCCAGATCCTACCGCTTACGCGTCCCTTGGCAAGCACTTGAATGTGTTCTGCGTGACAGTTTCCGTCCATCATGCCGTTAATGATCAGCTGTTTAGCGTAGATTTCACCGTTTACTCGCCCGCTTTCTGCGACAACGAGAGTGCCTTCCACGTTAATTTGACCATCGACGATGCCATCAATCTGGACATCGTTTTCTACTTTGAGTTCTCCGCTAAGAGAACAGCCTTTGGCGATGAGAGTTGAAGCTGCTGAGCTACTCGTTGTTCCACTGTTTTGATTAAAGATTCCCATCGTATTCTTCGCTCCTTAGTAAAAATGTCTTCGAAATCATTAAGGCTCCAATCGACAAATGGTTTCGGATTCAGTGCTCGCCCAACAAATCGCACCTCGTAATGCAGGTGAGGGCCAGAAGAGAGCCCACTGTTGCCGGAAATTGCAATCAGCTGCCCTTTTTTGACGAACTGACCACTTTTTACTTTGAACGCTTTCAAGTGCGAATAAGAACTCGAAAAACCGAAAGAATGTTGTAGCCTGAGGAAGTTACCAGAGCCTTTATTACTGCGGCGGGTAACTTCCACTACCCCATCGGCAGGGGCATAAATTTTGGTACCGATATTTACGGCAAAATCGAGCCCACGATGCATTTTGGCAACTTTTGTCACCGGATGGATACGCTTACCGAATCCGGAAGATAGCCGTACGTTGCCGACTGGAGAGCCACTTGGTATTTGGTTTAATAACACCATGCGAACGTTTGAGGTTATCGCCGCTGCATCGAGCCTAGCATCCAAGTTATTTGTCGAGGTATGTTCTCCAACCCCAAGCACTTTCTCTAATTCACCCAAACGTTCCGAAACAAGTTGTACCCGTTCTTCCCGTTCTGAAAGGTCATTTTCTAGCTCTGATTTAAGTGTTTTCAGTGTGCTGAGCTCTTCACCCATGGTGCGTGAATGCTCTGTCAATTCAGCTTGTTTTAACGCTGCATTATCAACGCGAGTGTACAAGTGATGAATTAAGATTACGGTCGCGGCCAGAGCAACAACAAAAAAAACGAAAAACGTTTTTATGTTGCGTTGCATCCTTTTACTGAAGTACCAATGTCTTGAGCCATTGATAGTTGATATAGAGATCGTCAACTGGTCTTTCATCGTCTTCTATTGCTCGTATTTGGTATACGTCTCGTCACTGAGTTAGTAGGAATGTAAGGAAAACGAGTAGGGACTGCCAGAGGCAAATTGGAAAGAAGTGTCAGGTCGTGAGGCGTTTTCAGATATTAGATAAAAGACTCAATAAAGATTTAATATTCTGCTGATTTTGGTCGTAATTACTCCAAATCGCTTCATTTAACTGAATATTATGATTTTTAAGGCGGTTATCCGAGAAATTGGATTGTGAATATTGCCAATAGCATCCGCACGCAATTCAACTTACTTCACGGTTTGCCTTATAAATGTTGGATAATTTATCAAACCGACATTCATTACATCGATAACTTGTTTATGATAGCGGTTGATATAAAGCACTATTCATTGGCTTTAAACCTAAGCGTTACATTTCGTTTAGGAACACATAACTATGACAACGGAGTTGGTCGTGAAAAAACTACTATTGGCTACAGCAGTGGTCGCAGCAGCAGGGGGCGCTGGCTACCTGTACCAAAACAATACTACCGCGAGTGATGCAGGCTCACTGTTAACGCAAGTTCCTGCAGATTCACTTATGGTGACGTATCAGACTGAACCTTTTAACCATTATAAATACATGAACGCATTCGGTACGGCGAACCAAGGCTCGATTGCAGAACTTTTTGCCGATGAACCACTGTCTCCACAACAGCAGTTTGCAGTTAATTTATTCGATGGATACCTAGAGAGTGCTGCGTCGCCAGAAACATTAAAAGCTTATTTGGGCACCGGGGAAAACATTAATCCTGTGTTGTACACAATTGGTATGGTACCGGTGTACAAAGTGGATATTGAAGACCCTGCCGCGTTATGGAAAACACTGGATCATGAAGAGCAGATGAGCGGCGCTAAGCATGAGTTGGTTAAGCTTGGTGAAGTCGAGTATCGTCGTTACGAGATGACTGATTCAATTGACCCGCAGGACGGTATTGGCTTGGTTGTAGCCGTGGTTGATAACGTGCTTACGTTAACGGTTGATGTTCCGCAACTGGGCGTTCAAAACCCGATTAAAATGGCATTAGGGCTTGAAGCACCAAGTCAAAATATTGCTGAGAGTGGACGTCTTGAGGCGTTGCAAGCCAAATACGGTGAAAACAACAACTCTTTTGGTTACTTTGATCATCGCGAAGTGATTAAAGGTTTGACGACGAAAGATGGCAATATGTTTGCTCGTCAAATCAGCACGTTGGATGCAATAGATCCTGAACCAACTATTGAGGAAATGCGTTCACCAGCCTGCCATACTGAGCTTACTCAAGTTGCAGAAAACTGGCCTCAGTCCGTCGCGTTTGCAGAATACAAGATGAAAGGCGATCAGGCGTTCATTAAAGGTTCTTTTGTTGTTGAGTCCAACAATAAAGTGATTCTAGATGCGCTCAAGTCGATTCGTGGTGTATTGGCAGAGTCTAAAAGTGATAAGAGTTTCTTTAGTATGGCGCTTGGTTTAGACATCAATACGCTAGCGCCATCGATTGGTCAGATCTGGGCTGACTTGACTCAGCCTCAATACCAATGCTCTTTATTGACACAAATGCAGCAAGAGATGGGCGGCCAGAATCCAGCAGCCGCTGTAAGCATGGGGTCAGGCATGGTTAACGGCCTTAAAGGGTTAAGCCTGCAAATGTTTGATATCAAAGTAGATACTAATGCTCAGCATGGTGAAGTATTTAGCCAGCTAGATGGTATGTTGTCTCTTTCTGCCAATGATCCAATGATGCTTATTCAAACTGCGCAAATGTTCGTTCCTGAACTTGCTCAATTGCAAATTCAACCGGATAACCAACCTGTTAATGTCAGTGAGCTATTAGAGATGCATACTGGCATGAAGGTGGACGTGTTTGCTCGTCTAAACGAAAACCATTTCACCCTTTACAGTGGTGATAGTGCTGCGGAAGCAAGCAAAGAAGTGATGGCGCAATCACTTTCTCCAAATGGCTTGTTCAGCTTTGATTTTGATTCAGAGCGTATTTTGGAAGTGCTAGAGAGTGCGTCGTCAATCACTGGGGAGCCGGTTCCGGATGATGTTGTCAAAAGCTTACAAGGCGAGCTTGTTGGTGGTATGACGATGGACGTGACAGACCAAGGTATTGGTTTTGAGTTTGATTACCGTGGTGCAACTAAACCTGTAACGGTTGCACAACAGTAACACATTGAGTAGAAAAAGGCGGCATATGCCGCCTTTTGTTATTATGTACCGTATTAAAAAGCGAGTGGGAAGAGCGACGCTTACTCATCTATTTGAGGATGAGAGTATTGCTGATATTCAGGTAACTCTTTTCTTAAATTACTAAATGTCGCCCATGCACTTTCTTTTGAGAGTTTGTTGATCAGCCAGTTTGGCAATAGACCTCCGGGTTCAGCAAACGCCTTGTATTCCACGAGTGTTGTATCGTTTGTGAGTTTTTGTAACTCCCAAGTCGCATCAACCGAGCGAATTCGAACATAACCATTTTGTTCAGCAAGATATGAGTCAGGTGCGCTTTTGATTTCTATCGTGAATCCCAGCTCATCGACCCAGTACTTTGAGTAGGTGACCATATCCCGATTTTTGGCAGGCCATGGTGCTTTAAACTGGGTGTAAACGATGTTCTCGGTGGCCGATATCTGATTTAAAACCCGGCTATGACTGGCATTGTCAATCCAGTTCGGGATATTGTCACTGTCTTCCAGTAGCGTTAAAAATGCACCATAGCTGGTGGGTGTGAACATCCGGGCACGGATCTCAACTAAACCGTCACTATGTTCTCGGGAGTAAATTGTGATTCCATTCTTGTCACTCTCGAACTGCCAGTTCTCGTTGGCGCTCGCATCAGTGCCAGCGGATATCAATGTGGCGAGTGTTAAGGCGCCCATTCTTAAATGCAACATCATGTTAGTATCCGCCAACTTTTCCTAAATTTAAGTTTATACGATTTGTCGTAACTATAAGGACAATAGTATGTTTTTTGTTATCGTTCTGAAGGTTGCTCTGCACTGAAGCCACGTTGAATGTTGGTGAAGGTAAGCGATGCAAATATTACGATAACGATCGCTAGATGCCATGCTTGACTCAATCCAAGCTGCACCAGAGTTAAGCTGACCAATGAGGAGACGACCATTTGTCCACCACCAGACATTGCCGCTGCGGCACCTGCTTGCTTTTTATAAGGTTGCATTACCATCGCTTGTGCACAAGGTAGGGCAATACCATTACCCAAGATCATTAATAGCTGTCCTAGCATCAGAAATAGAGGCTCAACGGGACAGAAAAATAGCCATATTGCGGCAGTAAGGTGAAGAAATGGGGTGCAAAGCAGCATTTTTTTATTGCCAATAATTGGCCTTACTCGGTTACAAATCGTGGTACCACATAACATACCCAAAGCGGGAATGAGCGCCCACATCGCGTATTGAGCGGAGGTCATGCCAATTTGATCTTGCATGATAAATGGCATCACAGAGACTGTCGTAATCATTAAGCTGAAGTTTAACCAACTGATACTGGCGAAACTCATAAAGTAACGAGACGTAAGTAAGCTCTTGTATTGGAGTAACATTTTTCGGGGTGACGGAATGACAGAACGTTTTGCGATGGTTTCTGTGAACTTAAAGGCGATGATTACCCAGGCCAGCGAGACATAGCCCAACAGAGAAATAAACACCATACTCCAACCGAAGTGGAAGTTGATAAAGCCGCCAATCACAGGTGCAATAAGTGGCGTGATTGAAGCCGCCATGGCGATGTAAGACATTGCCACTGGGAGTTCATCCCCGCTAAATCTATCTCGAGTCGACGCCCTCGCGAGTACCGCGCAGCATCCTGTACCTAACCCTTGTAAAAAGCGCCCCATCACCATCCCTGTAAATGTGTCACTGAAGAAAATAATCATCAGCAGACCAGACATCGCGATGAGTAAACCGGTAAGTAATACTCTTTTTCGTCCTAAAGCATCTGACACTGGCCCGTAGATAAATTGAGAGGGGCCAAAGCCGAGCAAATAAATACTCACAAGTAGTTGAGCTTGGTCGAGGGAGATGGAAAAGTCTTTTGCTATCCATGGCAAAGAGGGCATGACTAGCCCCATGCTCAACTGGCCAACGCTAATAATAAGACAGGCGAGTAGTATAGTATGAAAGTTGATTGGGCGACTCATGACTGGTCTCCATTCAAACAACCTTTTTGGCGTCGTGATCTTAAGCCGCCTTCGTCATCCACTTCATTTAGCTTTGCTTTGACCCGCTTCACAGTCGATAGACTGACTTCGCATTGCTCTGCTACGTTTTGCAATGTGTAGCCTTCTAGCAGTAACGTTGCGATCTGTTGGTGTTTGGTTTTGTTTGCGGGGCGGCCGCGAAACTTCTGTTTCCATAATTCTGGCTGCTCTTTAATGGCCTGTCGCCCTTGCTCTGCGGCAAACAGGCGATGTTCAGTCTGCACTTTCCCATATCCAGATAACACTGTGAGTAGTGTTTGAGTTTGAACAGAACCTGGCTCAAAAGTTAGTGATTCACATACGGTTTTCAATGTTACCCCTTTATCGAGTAGCATTTTTATCGTGTTCAATGCTTGACTAAAGTCGCGACCAAATGCGGTCAGCCACCAGAGCACAATCGTATCCCCAGCTCTGACGGAATCGAGCAGTCGTAAGAATGCCTCTCTCTCGGTTGGAGGCATGCAACCACGAACCTTATCCTCAAAATGCTGAGCTTCGGGTGCAAAAGCTTTTAGAGTATTAAGGTGCTCTTGGTAAGCTCGATTTTTTGGCGAATAACGAGTGTAAAGATACGTGGTCATAAGGATTATGAGCCTTTTTTGTTTGGTTCATATAGTGTAATGGCTCACAAATATACATGGGTTCATTAATACTGACAACACTAAATGAGCCGTTTGGGAGTCAGAGGCACATAAAAAAGCCAACCGAATGGCTGGCTATAGCTATTTAAGCTTTTGTTGTCTGTCGCTCGATTAACTTCACTGGCACCATCATTTTTACTAGGCTTCCGTTTTTCGTATTAATTTGATCAACAATGATCTTCACGCATTCGCGAGCGAGGCGACGGAAATCCTGGCGGAATGTGGTTAATTGATAGCTTAACCATTCTGTCTGAGGAATATTATCAAAGCCAATGACTTGTAAGTCCTGAGGAATGCTCAACCCGCATTCTATACGAGCGATATCCATGACCGCCATCGCAAGGTTATCGGTTGCACAGAACACCGCTTCAGGCCGATTTTTGTCTGCCAGTATGGCACGGACTTTATCAAGTGAGCTCGCGTAGTCATAACTGGCTTCAATGATGCGTGGCGTCTTGCCGGTTAGGTCTTCAAATTCAGAGCAGAAGCCGCTTTGGCGTTCGTCATTCGTAAAGGTTGGCACTTCTCCCGTCAAATAAACCGCGTTCTTCACGCCACTTTTATGCAGAAGTTGCGCGGCTTGTTGGCCTGCTTCGTAGTTGTCACTGATAACGTAGCTACTCCTAGTACCTTCAACAACTCGTGCGTATTGAACAATTGGGATATTAAACTCTTCACATTCTTCATAAAGGGACTTATTGAAGGTTGCGGAAGCGGCAATGACACCATCGACGCGATACTGGAAGATATTTGGGATTGAGTGACCCTCTTCTTCATCCACTTGCCATGGAATCAATACGGCAGAATAACCTTTTTTCTGTAACTCACTGGAAATTAATTGCAGTGTTTTCATATGGATAGGGTAATCCGCATCAGGAAACACCAAACCTATCAATTTCGATTCGTTTGTGGTCAGGCTACGTGCAAAGGCGTTAGGGCGGTAGTTAAGGGCTTTAGCCGCTTCAAAGACTTTTTGCTTGGTCTTTTCGGATACTGAGCTACCCGGAACAAACACGCGCGATACAGTAGATTGAGAGACGCCTGCCATCTTTGCCACATCTTTTGATGTGACTACGTGTTTAATTGATTTCATGAATAAAACTTAGTTGCCAGTAATTGAGGTCATAAGACTAGCATAAATAGGTACGTATTCATAAATGTTCTGACAGGGTATCCTAAGTAGAATAATGGCTTTGGAGTGTTAAAAAGCAAAATGTGGGTTAACCCATTTGGTTTGCTTTGAGCTAGCACTAGATCTAGAGCGTAGATACTGTCCGTTTGTTGGACGTACAGTATCTACGTAAAGAACATTAATTTGCTTGTTTGACTGCAACTTTACGTTTTGGGGAGAGGAGTGAATACCCCATGTATCCGATGCAAGCGGTAGCGACAAGAATAGAGCAGCCACGCATAAAGTTAATCAGCATAGGAGCGTTGTCGGTAAACGCGTTGATCCCCCAAAGCATCACGAGAGAGAATACAAACATCACTAGTAAGCCATAACATGGAGCATCGATTTTGCCGGGAACGACATACCAACCATCTTCCTTGATTGGTTTATTTAGACGCGCATATTCCGCTTGCTGGCCTTTCACTGTGTAAAGATGCATTTCATCTTGTTTACCCGTCAGGAGAAGGCTAGCAATGTAAGCGACAACGGCATTCACAATCACGCCAATCACGCAATACCAAGGCCACGCAATATCGGTCGCAACGGCTACATACCAAATCACCAAGAAGCTAGCAGCAACGCCAATTAACAAGCCTTTTTCCGTAATGTGTTTTGAGTAGAAACCAAGGACGAACATACAGAAGCTCGCACCGACAAAGTAAGAGCCTGCCTTACTCAGCACTTCCAGTACCGAGCCTGTGCTGGTGGCAAACATGATCGCTGGAATGATGACCAAAATCGCCCACGCCACCGTGAAGAAACGCGATACCTTTAAGTAGTGCTCTTCCGACTCGTTTTGCTTGTAGAAGCGTTTGTAAAAGTCAGCCACAGAAACGGTCGCCATTGAGTTAAAGGCGGAATCGAGACTCGACATACTTGCCGCCAGAATCGCAGCGGCAATGATGCCCATCAAGCCTGGCATTCCATATTCACTCGCATAATGAAGAATGATGGTGTTGCCGTTTTCAAACTCTTTACCGTCGTAATAAGCGTTGAACAGTACGCCAAGCAAGATAAAGACAAAGTAAATAAAGAAGGCCACGTAGCCCATCATCAACATTGCCTTTTTCGCATCGCCCATGCTTTTAGCGGCCATACAACGTTGTACCATCATCTGGTTACCGCCATACACGGTGGTGTGGAACATCGTCATTGCGATAACGCCAGCCCATACCGTCGTTACTTGGCTTAGGTTAAAACTTGTCTGTAGGGCATCGGTCATTCCTTTCGCTTTGAGTTCTGCCATGACCTCCGTCATTGGAGCAGGCATGCCATTCCAAACGGCTTCAATGATGATGAATGCGCCAATAAATAAGATTACTGCTTGAATCACATCGGTCCAAATGACAGCCGCGATACCGCCCATTACGGTGTAGATAAGGGCAATTGCAGTGACGATCATGATGCAGTACATCACGTCGATACCAGTAATGAACTCTAAAATCATTGCTGTCGCGTAGAGTACGGCTGCCGAGCTCAATGCTTGTTTGATAAGGAAGATAAACGACAAAGTCAGTCGTGAAGCCTTACCGAAGCGTCGTTCTTGATACTCGTAGATGGAGGTTAAACCGTTGTTGTAGAAAAACGGCATAAACACAGCCACGATGAAGAAGATCACCAGCGGATAATTGAGGTGAATCGCGATAACCGACAGGCCTTCTTTGTAAGACCAAGCTGGCCCACCAAGGAAAGACATGGCACTCACGTAAGTACAAACGACAGAAATACCGATCGCCCACCAAGGGATGCTCTTATCACCCAAAGCGAATTGGCTAGCTGAAGTTACTCGCTTACCAATCACCGCACCCAATACTAGCGTTAGGGCTATGTATCCACCAAGGATGCTCCAGTTAAGTGCGCCAAACTCATGCATAATTAGGTCCTTCTAACTGTTCTTTCATTTGTGCAAACACGTCATAGCCAAGTTGCAGCAGGATATGAACGATGTCGATCGCCACCCAGTTTTCCTTCAGTAAATCGCCTTCGCGTCGCCAAATGTCCATAACGCGAAGTTCGATGTGTTTTCCGGTTGGGGCAAGACCGAGCCAGCCACTGTGACCAGTGTGAGTACCATGCATATGTGGCCAACCACCTGTGGATACGTAGTCATTTTTGGCCAAAAAATTGACCTCAATATCGACACTTCGATCTGGGAACGCAAACACAAATGGCGCTTGATGGTGGTTACGGAAACCTTTGATACCGCGCGTAGTACCAATACCAGCAGGGCCGTACCACATGAAGTCATTGTGCCAGTAGTTTTCTAAATCCATCGAGAAAAGATCTTTGCCATCAAAACGACCCAAGCAAGACAGCATATCTTCAACCAGCTGGGCGCTCTTTTCACTTTCTTCCAAAGACACAACAGATTGTTGAATACCGTTAGAAGTTGCAGGAGAAGGAACCAAGCCATCGTGACCTAAGCTTTTACGAAGAGGGTTGCAGCCTGCTTGATTCATCGCGTCGATGAAGTCTGGGATCATGTAAGATTCGGTGATTTGGTCGTTCTCCACACACACCATTTCGGTGTAACGCAAGTAGAGTGTTTTCCCTGTTGCTGGGATGCCAAACAGTGGTTGTTCAAATGTACCGATAAAGTAGCCGGTAGAGTTGTACCAAGTGCGGCCTTCGTATTCGCCGTGCATAACAATTATTGGTCGGCGCTCGGCGTCAGGCAAAGCATTAACAAGTGGTGAGAGGAAAGATTCGTGGGTTGCATCTGGGCCATTAAGATCGTTCACAGGGTGCGCCACGCACCATTTTACGTCAGGGTTCAAAGTTTGCAGAGCGGCCTGTTTTTGCTCGATGTCTGCGGCTTTGAAGTAGTTCTGGTAGAACTGTTCGATGATGTTGAGTGACATGTTGCTTCCTTACTGTCTGTGATTTTAATAAATAGTGTTTAGTCAGCCGTTAGCCTTGCTGAAGCAGGATTTGCTTCCAGATTGCGGTCTCGTCAAACAAAGTGAATTCGCGACGAAGACCCCAAGGGCCAAACTCAGCGTGGCTGATCCCCATGATGTAAACCTCTTTTCCTGAAGGCTTACCAAACATCCCATATCCCTCATGCTTACCGTGCAAAGACCATCGAATTGCCGCGCGTGGTGACATCATGTCGTCATCTCGGCCAATACGATGGTGAACGGTAAATTGAGCATTTGGGAAAGACGCACGAAGTGCCATCCAAAAATGATCGACTTCCGAGTGTGATAGGGCAGTTTGACCGCCAGTGTATTCGCCGATGCAAGCGCGGTCGTACTCTTTCGGTACTATTGAGAACTCGGCATTCATAAGGCTTCTGAGAATTGCTTCGTATCGCTGACCATATTCGTTGTCGTTGCCTACGCCCAAATAAGGTCCAGGAATGTCGACTTCAGGTGTGAACGGAAATGGGCTTGATTCCACGCCACCTTCAAATTCGATTTGTTGGCGTGCAAACTCTTCTGACGTCATACCCAGTTGTTTCGCGATATCGGCTTGATCGCGAACCAACCATTCGTCATTGATTTGGTTATTGATAGCGTGGCAATCTGCGATAATACGGAAACGAAGTTTGCGGTTTGAGGCTTGCCCGTAGAAGCCGTTGCCACTGTGTGTTGCAGTAGAGATGATTCGATGAGAAGAAAGCATGCCTTGTTCCGGGGTGCCTGACCAAATGACGTCTTCGCCATATAGCGTGCGATCGGGAAACTCGGCCAGTGTCGCCATTGTTGCACTGATCACCCCTTCGTTTCCTTGAACGATAGAGAGTGGAGTACGCACAACAATGTCGGGAGAGTAGTAGTGTTCTAAGGTGTTTAAACCTCGGTCTTCCCAAATCTCTTTTGTGATACCAAGAATGTAGTCGGGAAAGTCACGCCACTTTTCATCGAAGCCAACCATGGCCATAAATCACCTCCGTAATTGAATAATTATGTTTTGATTACGTATTCAAAATATATCATGTTGCCATTTTGTCAACGGATTGTTTTTCGATTGTTTAAATAGCGTGCTGATGATCAGATTTTTAACAATTGAGCAGAAAACAAACTAAAAAAGTACAGGCGAGATGGAAGCTATCTCTTATCGAGACGTGTTAATAAGAAAGGAGGTCAAAGTTTTTTGTATGAATTTCCTAATATCTTATTGTTTTTTAATCGCTTAATTTATTTTGATCTGTTTGAATGGAAACAAATGATTAAGCCAAAACTGATAATCATGCAGATCAAGGCACCCAAATAGACTTTATCGCTAATATTCAGCTATTTTGGTGTCAATTATCCTTATATCTTTCAAATTTTCCTTTTGCATACGAATGCTTAAAGGCTTTTTTATTAAATCGGAAGTAGATAACGAATAAGCCACTAGAAAGGTGTTTATCTAGTGGCTATAACAGTCATAAGCGCTCTATGAGTGCAACGATCAGGATAAAAGCGCAGGTAATGATAGCGAGATGGCAGGGATGAAGGTAATCAACATCAAGGCCACTATCATTGCACCAATCCAACCCATGATGGCTTTAGAGAGCGACTCTATCGGTACTTTGCCTACCTGACTTGCCATAAACAGGTTGGCACCCAGAGGAGGCGTAACAAAGCCAATGGCCAAGTTCACGATCATCACGATCCCAAAATGAACGGGATCCATGCCGAGTGCTGACGTAATGGGTAACAGAATTGGCGTGAGAATAACAATGGCTGCCAGCGTTTCCATAAAGGTACCGACAAGCAACAACAGGACATTGATGCAAAGCAGTATCAGAAGTTTGTTTTCAGTAATCGATAGAATGAACTGAGCAATCTCGGTCGGTAGACGTTCTAGGGTCAATATGCGGCCAAACGTCACGGACGCACCCACAATGACGAGCACAGCGCCAACTAACAGTGACGACTCTAGAATGATTTTCACCACTTGCGCTGGTTTGAGTTCTTTATAAACAAACATGCCAAAGAATAAGCCATAGAGCACGCCAATCGCTGCGGATTCGGTAGGTGTGAAGATACCGGAATAGATACCGCCGAGAATGATCACGGGTAGTAGCATTGCCCAACTGGCTTCTTTTAGCGCATCAAGACGCTCTGCCCAGGTCGCTTTGCGCTCGTTACCTGTGTAGCCCCGCATTTTTGAGACAATTAGACAGTAGCCGATCAATACCATACCGACGACCAAGCCAGGAATGATGCCCGCCATGAACATCTTGGTGACCGAGACTTCAGCTGTGATCGCGTAGACGATCATCACCACAGAGGGTGGAATAATGACGCCAATCCCGCCGGAAGAGGCGATCAAGGCACCGGCAAAGCTGCGGTCGTAGCCTTTCTTCACCATAGAGGGAATCATCGTCAGGCCGATAGCGGCAACAGTGGCAGACCCCGTACCAGAGATGGAAGCGAAGAACATGCACGCCACAATGGCGACGATGCCAAGCCCACCAGTAAAGTGGCCAAAGAAGACCTCCGCCACGTGTAATAATCGTTTTGAGATCCCTCCTTGGCTCATAAGGTTACCTGCCAAGGTAAATAGAACGACGGCGAGGAGAGGGAAAGAGTCGAGCCCTGTTACCATTCCTTGGACTAAAAACTCGATGTTAAGAAACGGCAGACTGAGTATCGCGACCATACTGGCTGCCGCCAGAGCAATACCGACCGGAACGCCAATGAGCAGAAGCAGACCAAAGCTGCCAAACAAAAGTGCAGACGTCATGCGTTAAACTCCAATAGTCGGTTAGAAGTACGATACTTTGCTTTGATATGGCGATAGCGTTGGCGAGAAAAGCGAACTCGTTCATTGCTGGTGGAGCACGCGTTCACACGTTGATAAATGCTTGTCACTAGGCGCGCGCAGCTTAATAGTGCGCAAACTAAAACAGAGGCATACAAACACGCAATAGGAATTTCCATTGCGGGTGCAATCTGACCGAGTTGCAGGCTGCGGTTTATAACCTTAAATCCAAACCAGGCGACAGTTGCACTAAAGGCAAGGTAGATAAGATCAGAGACAATCAAACTGAATTGCGTCCAATTGCCCGGAAGTTTATCGATGAACACACGAATGCGGATGTGTCGATCATCTCGGATACAGTAGCTGATGCTCAGGTACATCGCCCATACGAATAAATAACGAGCCAGCTCTTCAGCCCACGCGATCGTTGCATCGAACAGGCGTAGGGCGATTTGCAAGCACAGTAAAGTTGTCATCGTTGAGATCGCGATAACGATAAGGGTTGGTTCTAGGTATTTGTCTAGTAAGCGAAACCACTTCATGTTCACCTCCAAAACGAGAAAGCACGACCTGTTGCCAGATCGTGCAAAAGAGTGGGAGTTATAGGCGTTCTATCTCGGCCATCACGTTGTCAAACAAGTCTTTACCCGTTTTACTGCGCAAGTCCTGGTACACGGCCGCATTCATTTTCTCTTTCATGATGCTGCGTACCTCGTCTGGGACGATGTTAACCGTCATGCCTTTCGCTTCGAGATCTTTGATCACTTCTTGATTTTGCTTAGCGGCGAGCTCGCGCTGCTTAGCGATGGTTTCTTTGCTTACTTCACTGATCAGCGCCTGTTGCTCTGCAGGCAGTGAATCCCAAAACGATTTGTTCATGAACAACACGTAGTTGGTGTATATATGGTTAGTTAAAGAGAGGTACTTTTGTGCCTCGTAAAAACGTTCGGCATAAATAGAGTAGATAGCACTTTCTTGAGCGTTAATCAGGCCTTGTTGTAACGAGGTGAAAATTTCTCCCCAAGACAGAGGTGTTGGCGCAGTACCAATAGATTTCCACGCGCTTATTTGAGTGGGGTTAGATGCCGAGCGAATCTTTAGCCCTTTCAGGTCCTCAATACTATCAATTGGCTGTTTGTTGTTGGTCACGCTACGAAAGCCGACCTCCATAAAGCCAAGTCCATGAAAGCCTTTTGATTCCATAGCATTCAACAATGGTTGTCCGATCTTCTCACTGTCGAGCGCTTTGTGTGCTTGCTCTTCGCTATCAAAAAGGTAGAACACGTCGAGCACGTTAAACTCTGGGACGTAGGGAGAGAGTAAAACTGACGCACCAAACGTCATTTGTAAGTTGCCTTGCTGCACGAGTTCAGTCGTCTCACGCACATCGCCTAGTTGTCTTGCCGGATAGATTTCAACTTCTATCTCACCGTTTGAGCGAGCTTCCACTTCTTGTTCGAAATAGAGCATTGCTTTGTGTACGGGAGAGGTTTCTTGACTGTCATGAGCAAGACGAATAACACTGGTTGCAAACGTATTCATACTGCTAAATGCAAGCCCCAGTGCGGTAAGTGAAGTAAGGATTGCTTTCTTCATCGTTCTTCCTTGTTTCTGGTATGACCTGCCATGGGCATTCGTCGGCAAGTCACACAACTTTTTATGTTTTTATAAATTAGTTGAGCAATTCATATCCATTTTGCATACGAATCCAAAATAAAACATTAAAGTAACAAGTCAATAACAAGATTGATGAATTGATGAGGTATTAAATAACGATTGGTGAAAATTTAATCGTGATCACAGAAAATGCCTTACTCGAAAGCAAGGCATTTTGTTTTATGAAGAATGAATAAAAATGGATTTATTAAATGGTGCTACTACGTTCGATCAAGGTGCCTTGCTCGAAAAGGTATTCGCCAGTTGCATCCAGGTTGCCGTTGATTCGATTCATCAAGTCTTCAACCGCTCGTTTAACAATTTTGTCGACTGGTTGAGCAATGGTGGTCAAATCATAGCTCGGCCATGCAGACATCGGAATGTTATCTACACCCATCACAGAGAAGTCTTGGGGGATCTTTGCTCCGGCTTGTCGCAAGCCATCCATCACACCCATGGCGAGGATGTCGTTTGCACAAAAAATTGCATCGGGTTTGCTAGTGTGCGACAAGATCGCTTTCGCCGCTTCTAAGCCTGCTTCAAAGCTGTACTTGGCTTGGATAAAGGTTGGTGACGGGGAGCCGAGTTCTTGCAATTTTGAAGAGAAACCCAGCCAACGCTCTTCACTGGTCATGGAGCCAGCATCGCCACTGATATAAGCACACTGTTTTGCGCCTTTCTGCGTTAAATACTCGGCTGCTTGTTGGCCCGCCAAGCGGTTATCAATACCAGAGCTGTTGGCATTAATACCCTCGGCGTAGCGGTTGATCAAGCTTAAATGAACGCCAAACTTTTCGCATTGGGCAAACGCGCGTGAAGTTAAACGGCTGGTGGCGATAACGAGTCCGTCCACTTGGTATTCAATGGCGCGTGAAATGGCGAGATCGAGGTCGTCCTTGTCGATAGGGCAAAGCACAACTTGTCCGCCACGCTTTTGAATTTCGACAGCCAAAGCACGAGATTGCATGTCGTACATTGGGTTTGATTCGCTATCTAACGCAATCGCCACTAAGCCTGAACGATTCGAAATCAGACCTCGGGCGATGGCATTCGGTGTGTATCCGAGCTTAGCTGCGGCATCCATCACCATTTTGCGTTTCTTCTCGCTAATACTCGCAGTCGGGCTGAATGCTCTAGATACCGTCGATTGAGAGACGCCGAGCATCTTCGCGACGTCGATCGAAGTTACTTTCGCTTTAATGGTGATACTCCTTATTTAAGGCCATTGAACCTGCTCATACGTGCTGAGTGTATGGGCTAGGGGATTTCTGTGTCTAGAGCATTACATTGATAAGGCGTAAATATCAGAGAAAACTCAAGAATTCATCACATTTCTCTCTTGTTTGAAGCCATCAATGATCATTTTGTGTTCAGAGCCAACACAAAAGAAGCTAACGCCGAGTTCACGCCATTCCCGAGCTTGTTGAGCCGTCGCGACAAACATGCCAACAGGTTTATTGGCGGCTCTGGCCGCTTCGATTACTCGCATACTTGCTTGTGCGACTTTCTCATCATGAACGCTATCAGCACCATAAGCGACAGTGAGATCAACTTGGCCAATGAAGAGCGCATCAATTCCTTCAACATTGGCAATCGCTTCAACATTTTCAACCCCTTGAGGGTCTTCAATTTGTGCAATGACAATCGTATTCGCACGGCTGTCTTTTAAGTGTTCAACCATGGGCTTAGTGGCGTATTGCGCTGCTCGACTGGAACCAGCATACCCTCGGCCACCTTCTCCGTAATGGCAGATTTTCGCCAGTTGCGTCGCTTGCTCAGCAGTACAAACATGGGGAATTTGTACACCCGCCGCGCCACAGTCAAGCGCGTTCAAAATGGTTGAAGGGGCGCTGTCTTGTACTCGTACCACGCACGCGAGGTCATTCGCTCTGGCCGCCATGATGCACAGATCAAGCGAGGAGCGATCGAAAGGTGCGTGCTCTGCATCCAGTACCACAAAAGGCAACTCTGCCAGTGCCAATACTTCGATAATGTGAGGGTGAGGGGTTTTAACAAATGTACCTAATATCGTTTCTTGATTCAGACGTTGTTTAAAATTGCTCATGATTCTCTCCTTTGCAAAGGTATGCAAAAACTAACATGTAGAAATGTAAATGATGAGTAAAAATGATGTGATCTAAAACTCATTTTTGATTAAAAATTAAACTCAATTAAGGTCCTTATTACTTGCTTTTATTTGTTTAAACTAATAAATGCAAAGGCTTAAGGATTGTTTTTGTGGTTTGTTGACTTAACTTGTCAAATGTTAATTAAGTGTTTAATCTGATTTTGCATTCGTATCCAAAAGCATAAAAATAACCGTTCGTCAGCCTCAATGTTCAAGGAGAAACCCAATGGCACGCATTTTAAAAAACGGAATCACTGAAGAAGTATCAGCATCAAACGACGCAAAAGTGCGTCAGATTGTTGAAAACATTCTTGCTGATATTGAATCGAAAGGTGATAGCGCTGTACGTGAGTTGTCTGAAAAGTTTGATAACTGGTCGCCGGAGCAATTCCGCCTGTCAGAAGAGCAAATCAAAGCCTGTGTGGATGCGCTTGATGAATCGACTCGTCATGATATCGAGTTCGCTCAGCAACAAGTTCGAAACTTTGCTCAAATTCAACGTGACTCAATGAAAGACGTCGAAGTAGAAACCATGCCTGGTGTGGTACTGGGGCATAAAAATATTCCAGTAAACAGCGTGGGTTGTTACATCCCTGGTGGAAAATACCCATTGGTTGCATCCGCTCACATGAGTGTACTGACGGCGAAAGTCGCGGGCGTAAAACGTGTTATTGCTTGTGCGCCTCCGTTTAACGGCCAGCCGAATGTCGCGATTGTCGCTGCGATGGCAATGGCGGGTGCGGATGAAATCTACTGCTTCGGTGGTGTTCAGGCGGTAGGTGCAATGGCTCTTGGTACAGAGACTATTGCGCCAGTCGATATGATTGTAGGGCCGGGTAACGCATTTGTGGCAGAGGCAAAACGTCAGTTGTTTGGTCGCGTTGGTATCGATTTGTTTGCAGGGCCAACGGAAACCTTGGTCATTGCTGATGAGAAAGGCTGTGACCCGGAATTGGCAGCGGCAGACTTGCTTGGTCAGGCTGAGCATGGTTACAACTCTCCTGCTGTATTGTTGACCAATAGCGAAACATTTGCGCAAGAAACCATTAAAGAGATCGAACGTCAGTTAACCATTCTTCCAACGGCTGAAGT
Source organism: Vibrio sp. 661 (assembly GCF_033339315.1). NCBI lineage: Bacteria > Pseudomonadati > Pseudomonadota > Gammaproteobacteria > Vibrionales > Vibrionaceae > Vibrio > Vibrio sp. 661. The sequence continues at coordinate 221,735 of NZ_JAWOUJ010000001.1, forward strand.
CGCGGGTAAAGCGTGGGCAGATTACGGACAAGTGATTGTGTGTGATAGCTACGAAGAAATGGTGGAAGTGGCAGACGATATCGCTTCTGAACACGTTCAAGTGATGACGGAAGATCCTAAATACTTCCTAGATAACATGACCAACTACGGTGCCTTGTTCCTAGGTCGTGAAACCAACGTTTCTTACGGCGACAAATGTATTGGTACTAACCATACACTGCCAACGAAGAAAGCGGCGCGATACACTGGTGGCCTTTGGGTAGGTAAATTTATCAAGACCTGTACTTACCAGCGTGTAACGGAAGCGGCGTCCCTCAAAGTCGGTGAGTATTGCTCTCGCTTGTGTGCACTCGAAGGTTTTGCTGGTCACAAAGAGCAAGCTGATATTCGTGTACGCCGTTACAAAGGCAAAGTGGAAGAGGCGTAATATGTCGAAACTTGCCTTAGTCACAGGCGGCAGTGGCGGACTGGGTGCCGCCATTTGTCGCAAGCTAGCTGAATCGGGATATCGCGTAATTCTAACTTACAACAGTAATCAGAAAGCGGCCGAGGATGTGCTTTCCTCGCTGCCACGTAACGAGCATCTAGCATTCAAATTGAACGTGGCAGATTCTAGTGCGATTGAACAGCTTAAACATCAAGTCAGTGAAATAAGCGACAAGCTGGATCTGTTGGTCAACTGTGCGGGGATGACGAAATTCGTCGCGCACTCTGATTTGCAAAGCTTAGATGACCAGCTGTTTGACCAAATTTTCCAAGTGAACGTCCGTGCGCCTTTTGCCATGGTTCGAGCGTTTGAGCCTTGGCTTAAGCAAGCCAATGGTTGTGTGGTTAACATTACTTCTATCGCGGCACAGACTGCGATGGGGAGCAACATTGCTTACTGTGCAAGTAAATCTGCCGCGGAGAACATGACCCGTTCTTTAGCTCGCGCTCTGTCTCCCGAGGTTCGAGTTCTGGCTGTTGCTCCAGGGCTTGTCGACACTGAGTTTGTCAAAGGCTTGGATGACGCATGGCGTAATCAACAAGAACAATCCACACCGCTTAAGCGTTTAGCCAATGACGAAGAAGTCGCTCAAGCCGTGTACGCCGCAGCAGAAGTTTTGACCTTCTCGACAGGCAATACCATCGCGGTTGATGGTGGGCGACCTTTAGGTCTGTAACACACTTTCGGTCTGTAACTAACTTTAGGCTTGTAACTAACAATTCAAAGGCTAGGTCCAAACAAGGACAACAAGGATTTACAATGACTCTACAATCTAAAATGAATAATAACCTGGTCCGCTACATGGAACTGATTCCGGGTACGAGTGCGTTTATTGATGCGCGCACGCCAGGCAGTGATCTCAAAGATAACTTTTGTATTATCGGTGCAGGGGTGGCAGAGAGCAGTCGTCAGCATGTTCATATTCGCGATACGGCGGGCTTTAATATTGGTGCTGCAGGCCAACCGCCGGGCATCAAAAATTCGTTACATTCTCATCGCACCGCTGAGCTTTTCTTGGTGTTCAAAGGTCAGTTCCGTTTTTATTGGGGGAACGATGGAGAGCATGAGGCGGTGTTGTCTCACGGTGACGTCATCTCGATTCCAACCAATCTCTTCCGTGGATTTGAAGTGGTTGGCCGCGATTACGGCTTTATGTTCTCGGTACTTGGCGGCGACGATTCAGGTGGCGGCGTTATTTGGCATCCAAACGTTATTAAAGACAGTCAAGGTTATGGTTTATACCTCAAAGCCGATGGCACACTCGTGGACACCATTAATGGCGACCCGGTGCCACAAGAATCAGAATTGATGCCGCTGCTTACCGAAGAAGAGCTCGCGACCTTCGATACCTACACCGCAGAAGAGATGATGCCATTTGTCGCTCTGCAAAAAGATTATCGTGAAATCAAAGGCGATTTCAGCGGAAGCAACGTGAAACAATACGCCTTAACGGGTCACCCTTTGGCGAGTTATGACTTCCAAGTAAAGAGTGAAGATGAAGTGAGCATCATGGCTTATGAGCTTTCTGAAGGTGGCTCGATTCCTCAACACTGCCGAGAAGAAAAACAAGTACTTATCAACTTTGATGGCGATACAGAGGTGGTCCTCACGCATCAAGGCGAACAAGCTAATGTTGTTTTAACACGCGGTGATGTGCTGAATGTTCCAGAAGGTGCGTCTTATTCACTGACGAACTTGCGTGGTAATAGTTTGACGTATTGCATTCTTGGGTCTGATCAACCAAAGCCGCTGGCAGGAGAATAAAATGACACAACCCACCTCGTTAGTTTGGCTACCCGGACTACTTTGTGATGGCACATTGTTTGAGGAAGTCAACCGAGCGTTGCCAAGTTGGGTTGAGCCTTCATGCCCGACGCTGGCCTCATTGCCGTCAATGGAACAGCTGGCGCAGAAAGTGTTGCAAGACGCACCGCAGGAGTTTGTCTTGGGTGGCTTATCAATGGGTGGGATTCTTGCCTTTGAGGTGTACCGTCAAGCGCCAAACAGAGTCAAAGGCTTGATCCTCATGGATACCAATGCAGCAGATGAAAAGCCAGAGGTGACACAAAAGCGTGATGCACTGGTTAGCCGTGCGCTAAGTGGTGAGTTTGAACGCATTACGCCTGACACTCTGATGCCTGTGCTGATTCATCCAAGCCGTTTGCAAGACAAAGCGTTAACTGAGCGTATAGAAGGCATGGCGGTCAATGTAGGTTTGGAGGCATTTGAAGCACATGCTAAAGCGTTAGCAACTCGCCCGGATGCTCGACCTTTATTGGCGGACATTCAAGTTCCTACGTTGGTGATAACAGGTAAAGAAGATAAGCTTTGTCCGCTAGACAATCATCTGCTCATGGAGCGATGCATCCCAAACGTCACGCTTCATGTTATCCCTGAGTGTGGGCATCTATCTACGCTTGAGCAGCCTTTAATTATTAGTGAAGTGATGACTACTTGGCTTCAAGATAACTTTGCTTTGTGTTGATAAGAACTTCATCACTCACCACCTTGAGGTTACTTGGGTATAGGTGGTGAGCGATGAGTATTATCAGAAGTAGTAGCGAATACCTGCCGCGAATTGATCATCACGGTTTTCGAATTTGCTGCCATCGTACTGATCTTTACCTAGGTCGAACTGGTATTCAGTCCAAACTAGGAATTTGTTCTTCTGGAAGTGGTATTCAAGACCAGGAATCAGCAAGTTACGCTCGTAACCTTGCGTCTCGTCACCACGATCTTCCATGTAGTTGTAGTTCAACGTTGGGCGCAGGCCGTTGTCGAAGTGGTAGTAAGTGTAGATTTCGCCACCTAGGGTATCGAACATTACGTCCGTACCGCCTTGGCTCACTGCTTCCCAGTTTTCGCCAACGTGGAAAGTCGCACCTGCGTAGAAGCCACCGTTGCTGTAGTTTGCGCCCAATAGCATGATGCGCATGTTGTCGCCGTTTTCTACGCCAACCACGCTTGCGTCTAGATCCGCAACTTCATTTTGATGGTAAGCCGCACCCAGTGTTACGCCATCAACGGGTTTGTAAGTGATCGAAGCACCCATGCCGTTTTTCAGTGAGGCTGTCGCATTGCTTGCTAGAGCAACACCTTCACGCGTGGTCTGGTAAGTAAAGCCGTAGCTCACTTTTTCATTAATTGAATTACGGTACGTAATTGAGTTTTCCGCACGACCAGCACCGGATGCGATACCCCAGTCAGCTAGGTTGTAAACACCTGAGCCACGAGTACCGAATACACGACCTAAATCGGTGTACCATGCTACGTCGTAGAAGGTAGACCACTGTTTAGTACCCGCAGCAATCTTGCCGTATTTTTCGTGATCAACACCTGCGTATAGCAAGCGGTCGTAAATGTTGTCGCCGTTCGCGCCAGAGTTGTAGCCCCATTCCGCGTGACCGAAACCAGTCCAGCCGTTATCCAGACCCATTTGGCCTTTCAAACCGAAACGTGAGCTGCCGCTGTTCCATTCGCCGTTGTCATCACCGCCACGGTCTTGGTAGCGAAGATCGAAACGGCCATCGATGGTTAGGCTGTCGCCAGCGTCATTAACAAAAGTGTGTGCAGCAAAGGCTGAGCTAGAAGTAAGCGCTGCTAAAATCACTGCAGAAAGGGTCGACTTTTTCATCATCAATCTCATTATTCAGGGCGCAGAAAGCCACCGTGCGTTCATGCCCGTTTTGAATAAGGGTTCTATCTTGAGGTTGTGCCCCATCCTTGAGGCACGAGTTGGGAGCATGTCGCCTGAACCGAGAGGGGATTCAGGCAACATAAAGGCGGGTTGACAATCCGCCCCTAGGACTTCTTATAGAGAAGGGTTTAGGATCTGTTGAGTACGCTCGAACACGTCTAGACCTTGCTGTTTTAGCCAGTAAGGAAGGTCGATCAGTACCCAGTTCTCAGATAGCTTGTCGCCGTCACGGTAGTAAACGTCAACCACTTGCATGTCTGCACGTACTTCACCACCTGTCATACCTAGGAAACCACCGATAGGCGTGTTAGATAGGTTTGGCCAGCCGAAGAAACAAGAGAAGTTACCTTCTGCGAAACGACATACGTGGCCGTTAAACTTCTTGTCTTTTAGGTTGTTACGGAACGGCAATTGGTGCTGCTGTTGGTAACGAGGGATTGTATAAGACGCACCGATACCACATGGACCGTACCAGATCATGTCTTTAGACCAGCTCTTCTCAAGAACTTCTGGTGGGCAACCCATAGCGCCGCTGTCGTTTAGTGCAGATAGGTCATCAACCATCTTGTTCACTAGTGCTAGTGTTGCTACGCCTTCTTCTGGTGCTGCGTCTTCGAACAGTAGACCATCGTGGTTACGAGGACCAGGGTATACGAAGTGCTTACCTGTTGATGGTGGCAGTGGGTAACAACCCGCTTGGTCCATTGCACCTAGAAGGTCTAGGAATAGGCCAGTCTTAGTGATCTTGCCGTTTTCAACACAGTTAAATTCTGCGTAACGGATGTTCATGATTTTGCCAGTTGGGCGCATGCCTAGGTATTCAGCGTCGAATAGACCCATGAAGTGACCCATGCTCATTACCCAGATTTCACCTGATGTTACTTCGTTCTCACCACCGATGAAGATGTCTTGACGACGCTGCATGCGAGTCATTGATTTCATCAAAGGAGCCCAGAAAACGTCAGCCGCTGCTTGAGCGCCTTGTTGCTCACGGAATGGGTAAACACCACGCCATAGGTAATCTTCTGAAGTGTGTGCTTTTAGTACTTCTGCCACGTTCTCGTGAGTTGCGTTTTCCATTGCGCTGAAGTATTCACGTACAACGCGTTTCGCTTCTTGATATTTAGACATAATAAACTCTCTTATTTGCTGTCGAGTCGGCTTTGGGAACAGGACTCGAAATTAAGTTTTTTCATCCGGCCGGGGAGCCAGCCGGAGTTTTTGAAATTCAGTTACGCTTTTGCTGCTTCGGCTTTTTTGCTCTTATCGAACACGCCGCCTTTTAGTGTCTCTGGCAGTGATAGCCATAGAAGACCAGCAAGGATCCATACGATTGGTGAACCCCACATTGCGGTTTGTAGGTCGGTACGTTCTTGGATGAAGATAAGTACCATTGGTGCCCACATACCGAGGATACGACCGCCGTGGAATAGCGCCGCGCCGTAGCTACGTAGGTGTGCTGGGAACAGTTCTGAGAAGTAACCACCCCATACCGCTGAAGAAGACAGACCGAAGTTGTAAATCAGACCAAGTAGAGCCAGCATGTTTAGGCCGCCAATCACCATGTCGCCAGGTGCAACAAAGAAGATTGAAACCATGATGCCCGCTAGGATGAAGCCAAATGCGTTCACCTTACGACCGAATTTGTCAGCTACCCAACCCCAGAACCACGCACCAAACAGTGAACCAAATGCTGAGATAGAGAAGATGAGACCGATGGTTGCACCGTCGAACATACGTACATCACGTAGGTAAGTGGTTACGAAGCCACCAAAGAATTGGAAACCGTAGAAATTAAGGCCAGCCAGTAATAGACACGTTAGAGTGATCTTACGGTAAGGCTTGCTTAGCATTTCGCCCCAAGAGCCTTTTTTCGCTGGTGCATCTGATTCTTCTGCTTTTGCTTGCTCTTCTTCACCGTAAGCGATCACTTTGCTGTCGCTAGGTAGTACAAAGATCATGACAACAGCGGCTGCCAATGGTGGGATACCACCAACAAGCATTAGGCTTTCCCATGGTGCATCAATGCTTGCAATAAATGCTGCATACGCACCCATTACCATCAGTGCTACAGAGAACATAGAAGACGCGAATGCCGTCAACTTACCACGTACCGTTGGCGTAAATAGGCCGATCATTAGGCTTACTGCCACGGTGAAGTAACCACCCAGTGACAAACCAATGATGAAACGCATTGCTGCCCATGTTGTGTAGTCGGTGAACATCATATTGATGATCGTTGCGCCACCGTTTAGGGCTGTGATGGTAATAAGAGTGGATTTCTTACCAAATTTTGTTGCGAACCAAGCACAGCTCAATGCACCGATAAGTGCACCAACCGACTGCCATGTATAGAACTGGGCAGTGTCTGACAGGCTAATACCATCATACGCTTCAACGATGTATGGGCGTACGTAGTCAATAATTACAAAGTTATAACAATAGAAAAAGTAACCAACCAGTATCGCTAGATAGGCAGCTACCCTTTGAATCATAGGAACTTCGCTCATGTGTCTTTTGGCATTCATGACCGATAAACCTCTATTTCACTTAGGATTTGTTGCTATTCAAACTTAAAGAACACGATCTTATTGGGATCATCTTCGATTTCGTGTCGTGGTGAATCATAGTTTTTTTAAGGTCATTAGATCCGTGATCAATATCAATTTTAAAATGAATGCGTACCCAATCGGTGATTTTTAGTGATGGGAGTCTCATTAAATCGGTCTTTTTGGCATTTTTGAATATATAACCGTCTATATTGGTGATTATAGTCACAGTTATGGCGGGATTATCGTTTAGATATGCTTTTTTAAAGTAATATCCAAGCACAAATAATTAGCACCCAGAATTATGGAAACCCTGAAATGGTTACGTACTCAAGTTTTGTGGTGATTGCGTTATACGTGTTAATCACCATATTAATCAGCTATTTAGTGAATAAGCGCTACAGCAATGGTGGCGACTTTTCTACGGGTGGAAAGCAATTTGGCTGGTTTACGGCGGGTGTTTCGATACTTGCGACTTACATTAGTGCGATGACGTTTGTAGGGATGCCTGGTTGGGTTTATAGCTCTGGCATGGAAGCGATGAGTATTCACCTTAACTATCCCATCGTTATCTTTTTCACCGTCATTTTCTTTGTGCCTGTCTTCTATAAGCTGGGCTTGACTTCGATTTATGAATACCTTGAGCACCGCTTTGGGGTGTATGCAAGAACCATCAACTCGATTGTGTTCATTGTGGTTCAATGTATCTCTGCGGGTGTGATTTTGTATGCCGTGGCGCTGATCTTAGTGCAAGTTCTGCCTATCAGTATTTCTGAAGCCATTATCTACATTAGTATTTTCACCGCTTGCTATACTTATGCGGGCGGAATTTCCACGGTTATCTGGACCGATATGTTGCAATCTGCAGTATTGGTTGCGGGCAGCATCGCTATCTTTGCCATTCTAATGACAGAGATTAATGCGGCAGATTACCTTTCTCGTGATCACCTGAATATCATCAACTTAGATTTTGATTTGGGCGTAGATACCACACTCTGGGCTGGCGTGGTTGCCGTGAGCTTTTTGCATTTGAGTGTGTACGGCACCAACCAATTGATCATCCAACGCACGTTAGCGACGAGATGTGAAAAGACGGCGCAGAAGTCGATGCTGTTGTGTGGTTACGGTGCATTTTTTGTGTACTTATTCTTCGCGGTACTCGGTGTTCTTTTGAGTGTTTTCTATCAAGATCAATCGTTTGAAAACAGCAACGAAGTGATTTTGGATTTCGTCTTCAACCACACTAACCCAATCGTCGTTGGTTTGATCATTTCCGCATTGGCGGCGGCCGCAATGTCGACGCTGGACTCGACCTACAACTCGATGGCGACCGTCGCGACGTTTGATATCTACAAGCGTTTCGTTCGCAAGAGTGCCGATGATGAGCACTACGAAAAAGTCGCAAGAAAGATGAGTTTGCTTGCAGCGGCTATGGTGGTAGTGCCAGCTCTACTGGCGGTATCGAATGAATCGGTACTCAAAACCATCGCTAGCTTGACTTCCATCTTTGTTGGTATCCGTTTGGGTTCATTCGTGCTTGGCTTATTCTGGGCAAAAGCCAATGAGAAAGGCGTGATCGTTGGCAGTATCATGAGTGTGATTGCGGTGTTTACTGCGATGTATCTCGACGTGGCTTGGCCGTGGTTCGCGCCAATTGGTACGTTCGTCTTCCTTTTGTTTGGTGTGTTAGTAAGCCGTCGTTGGGGCGCTGTGACTGCCGAGCAACAAACCTTTATCAATAATCAAAAACATCTTTTTGCAAAGCCAACCGCAAGCCATTACGGGCTGTTGGTGTTCGCTGTGGCGACCATCGCTGCTTGTATGGTTCTCCCTGATTGGCTTTATGCTGCATTGTCGTAATAGGTAAGTTTATGCTGTCCATCTTTGATATTTACAAGATTGGTGTGGGCCCTTCTAGCTCTCACACCAATGGTCCAATGATCGCGGGTTACCACTTCACTCGTTTGATTGAATCGAACTTGGCAAAAGTGGTTCGTATTCAAGTCGATTTATACGGCTCACTCTCGTTAACGGGGATTGGTCACCATACTGACCGTGCAACGATTTTGGGTCTGTTGGGTAACAAACCAGATACCATCAAAATTGCTTCTGCGAACAAAGCGATGCGCAAGGCGATTGAAGAGGGCATGATGTCTGTCGATGGCCGTCATGAAATCGAATTCAACTACAAAACGGACATGTTGTTCCATGAAGAGAACCTTCCTCTGCATGAGAATGGCATGACGATTACTGCGCTCGATGCGCACGGCAATCAGGTTGGGTTTGAAACTTACTACTCTATCGGTGGTGGTTTCATCGCAACGGCGGATGAACTGCAAAATGGCAGTGCGACTGCTCCCGTAGAAGTTGAGTTCCCATTCTCCAGTGCAGACGAAATGTTGGCACAGGCAGAGAAGAATGGCATGAGCCTTGGCGGCATGATTCTGAAAAACGAACAAGCGTTTCAGGATATGGAAGCCATCAATCAACGTGCAGAACAGATCTGGCGTGTGATGACGCGTTGCATGGAGCGCGGTTTCGAGACAGAAGGTATCTTGGATGGCGGCTTGAACGTGACCCGCCGTGCGCCTAACTTGCTGAAGAAGCTTGAAGCAAATGCAGCAATCGAAAACGATCCGATGGAAATCATGGATTGGATTAACCTGTTTGCTTTTGCTGTGAGTGAAGAAAACGCGGCTGGTGGACAAGTCGTAACGTCGCCAACTAATGGTGCGGCGGGTGTGATTCCAGCGGTATTGATGTACTACCATCGCTTCATCAAAGAGCTCGATACTAAACAGCTTAAAGACTTCCTTGCTGTATCCGGTGCGATTGGCATTTTGTACAAAACCAATGCGTCTATCTCGGGTGCCGAAGTGGGTTGTCAGGGCGAAGTTGGCGTGTCTTCTTCCATGGCGGCAGCTGGCTTGACGGCGCTGCGTGGTGGTAGCAATGAGCAAATTTGTATTGCGGCCGAGATTGCCATGGAGCACTCACTAGGCATGACTTGTGACCCAATTGGGGGCTTAGTGCAAGTTCCGTGTATTGAGCGTAATGCAATGGGCGCAATGAAAGCGATCAATGCTTCTCGTATGGCATTAAAGCGTAACAGTAAATGTTTGATCTCGTTGGATAAGGTGATTGAAACCATGTATCAAACGGGCAAAGACATGAACAAGAAATACCGCGAGACGTCACTGGGTGGATTGGCTTTGATCCACCTAGCGCCGCCTTGCGAATAATGAGTTAGGCAAATCTAACCAACAAAAAAGCCGAAGCACTGAGATGCATCGGCTTTCCTTTTTTGGAGCGTTTATAACTTAGCTACGCGTTTGCTCACCTTTTGGTGTTCTTTGGTTTGGTTGATAGTGCAAAATCACCATCGAGGTGGGTGACAGCAAGACTTCGCCTTCAGCATGTCCTGGGTTGAGGTTACGTACGTTTGTATCACAGATCGTCACCCATTCTTGCTTTCGCTCATTGGGGAGCTTAAAGCGCGCTGTGGCGTTAGTTTGGTTGATGAGGTAGACCAGCTCTTGTCCTTCTTTACCGATACCAAGGTGAAGTGCGACAGAGCTTAAACGGTTCCAATCATCGTGCTCCATTAAGCGACCGTCTGTACGGCGCCAGAAAATACGGTTGTTATTGCGATTCTCGCCACTGAAAGCTCGGATAAATGGCACCATGTATTGATTTCGGTTGGCGACCATTTGTGACATCCATGCTTTGAAATGTTGCTTACGTTCTGTCTCTTCCCAGTTCAGCCAACTGGTTTCGTTATCTTGGCAATAGGCATTATTGTTACCGCCTTGGGTGTGAGACAGAACATCAGCAGTGAGAATGTGTGGGATACCGAAGGCAAACAGCAAGCTAGCAATAAGGTTGCGTTTTTGCTTCTCACGCGTGGCGATGATCATCAGATTTTCGGTCTCGCCTTCAACACCGTAGTTTTCTGAACGATTGTCACCGTGACCGTCGCGATTTTCTTCGCCATTGGCTTCGTTATGTTTGTGCTTGTAAGACACTAAATCTTGCAGTGTGAAGCCATCGTGATACGTGATGTAATTTACGGTGAGTTTGTATGGCCAGTTCGCTGCACTGTAAATGTCACGAGAGCCCATTAATCGAGTGGCAAACTCTTTTAAATAGCCTTGATCACCGCGCCAAAAACTGCGGGAAATATCACGCAGTTTGTCATTACATTCGTTCCAACCAAATGGAAAGTTACCCACTTGGTAGCCATTTGGACCAATATCCCAAGGTTCGGCAATCAATTTGGTTTCACGCAAAATTGGGTCTTGCGCAACGGCTTTAAAGAAAGCTGCTTCTGGGTTGTAATCATCGCCCTGTCGACCTAACGTTGCAGCCAAGTCAAAACGGAAGCCATCGACTTTAAATTCGCTAACCCAGTAGCGCAATGTATCCATCACAAGGTTTAAGGCTGGTTGGTAGGTGAGATCCACTGTATTTCCGCAGCCAGTGTAATTGGCGAAGTGGTTGCCATGTTTGATGTAAAAACAGGAATCGAGGGCCTTCAGGTTGAAAATTGTAGGCCCTTCACCACCTTCAGCAGTGTGGTTGTAAACCACGTCGAGAATCACTTCGATACCGTTTTTATGCAATTCGCGAATTGTTGTTTTTAATTCCGTAACGGCGTCTTGTTCTGCGTAGCGCGGATCGGGCACCATAAATAGATAAGGGTTGTATCCCCAATAATTGACCTTTTCCATCTCTAGTAGATGAGGCTCATGCATGCATGCTGCGACAGGTAGCAATTGCAGCGTGTTGATGTTTTGCTGTTTGTAAAAGGCCAGCATTTCAGGTGATGCAAGACCTAAATAGCGCCCCCTCAGCTTGTCCTCAACCTCTGGGTGGCGTTGGGTAATCCCTTTGACGTGCGTCTCAAACAACACCATCTCTTCTCTGGGTATACGCGGGTGATCCGTGTTTTGCCAGTCAAAATCATCTTCGATAACGACGCACTTCGGCATATCGAAACTTTTGGCTGGAGAGTAGGGAGGATGATAGTGGAGGGCTTTATCTATTGATTTTGCGTACGGATCAGAAATTAACAGTGGCTCGTCCTTGTGGGAGACAAGATAACCGTATTTTTGCCCCGGCTTAATATCTGGAATAAAAGTATGACGTATGCCAGCGTATTCATTCGGTAAACCGCGAAGCTCGTAGCTGCCATCGTCTGCAAACAATGCCAGTTGAATGTCTTTTACGCCCGGAGCATGAATAGAGAAGTTACAGCCTTCTTTATTCAATGTTGCGCCCAGGGGGTAGGGGCGAGAGAGAAGTCGTGTCATCGGAGATACTTTATTTAATATTTATTGCTACCTTTAGGAAACTATAAGTTAAAAACTTTGTCTTACTAAGGTCAACCACCCTAAATATAAAAATATTCGTGTAATTTAATTACTTTATGTGACGGCTTAGAGTCAAAAATATGAAATGGCTATCACTTTGTAGCGGCTCAAAACCGAACAAACTTACTAATTCCTCCCTAGATTGGTGATCTGACTCGAAAAAACACCATTCGGTAAATTTTCTACTCCCTTCTCATCCCCCTTAAATTAGTTTAGGGCGGAGGAAGTCATCCTTGTACGCCTCGGGTAATCTCACAACTGTTGAAACAAACGGGGATTCGTTCCCATCTTACCTCTCTTTCTTTAGGTGTGTTTTTACTGCCTATATTCACCTAAAAGAGTGAGCAGGGAAGACAGAATTATAAATACCCTTAATGGAGTTAAGAATGAAAAAAGTAAGTGCAATTGCTGCTGCTGTAGCTGCAACTTTAGCTGCTGGTTCTGCATTCGCAGTGGATTTCCACGGTTACATGCGTGCTGGCGTTGGCGTGAACGCTGACGGTGGTCAACAATTAACATTCGAAAAGAACAAGATCGGTCGTCTAGGTAATGAAAGCGATATCTACGGCGAGATTCAACTAGGTAAAGAAGTTTACAACAACAACGGCAAAACGTTCTACGTAGACTCTATGGTTGCAATGACTTCTAACGGTTCAAACGACTGGGAAAGCACTTCTGCTAACTGTGGTTTGGATAACGGCGAAGTGAAATGTGTAGACGATGCACAATTCGCACTACGTCAGTTCAACGTTCAAGCTAAAGGCCTACTAAACTTTGCTCCTGAAGCAACGCTTTGGGCAGGTAAACGCTACTACCAACGTCACGACATTCATATCTCTGACTTCTACTACTGGAACATCTCTGGCGCGGGCGCTGGTGTTGAAGGTATCGAAGCTGGTCCTGGTAAAGTTTCTTTCGCTTGGGTTCGTAACGACCGCGGCGATATCGCAGACCCAGGCAACGATGGTGGCGCAACAAACGTAAACACTCTAGACGTACGTTACGCAGGTCTTCCTCTATGGGACAACGGCTCTCTAGAAATGGGCTTGAACTACGCAATTCTTAACGAAACTGACGCTGCGCCAAACGGCACTAAAGATGCGAAAAACGGCGTAATGTTCACAGCAGAATTGACTCAAGGTCTAGACGCTGGTTTCAACAAAACAGTGCTTCAGTACGGTACTGAAGGTTACTCTAAAACAATGGCATTCTACGGCGACGGTAGCTGGTACGGCGCAGAAGCTGACAACGGTGCATCTGGTTACCGCCTAATCAACTGGGGTGTAATCGGCATGGGCGACAGCTGGGAAATGGGTCACCAGTTAGTGTACGGTGTTGGTGAAGACATGTGGGCTGGCCAAGACAAGTGGGAAACAATGTCTGTTGTTGTTCGTCCAATGTACAAATGGGATGACAACCACAAAACTATCTTCGAAGCTGGTTACGCTATCGACGATAACGACGGCGAAGAAAACAAATACGGTAAGCTAACTGTTGCTCAAGCATGGTCTGCTGGCTCTAGCTTCTGGGCTCGTCCTGAAATCCGTGTTTACGCTTCTTACCTAACGGCTGACAAAGAAGACAACTCAAACACATTTGACAACGGTCGTTCAGACGATACGTTCCAGTTCGGTGTACAAGCTGAAGCTTGGTGGTAATCATCTAACCACTAAGTCCTAAATTGTCCTAGAATGATACAGCCAGAACTTATCTGGCTGTATTTATTTAAAAAACAATAAAGAGTCGAGGTAGACAGTAATGAAAAAATGGCTTGCTCCCGTACTGCTGGGCATGTTGGCTACTGGTTGTGCGTCTGTAGAACAAGTAGAGATGAGTCCAAAAGGTCAGCAACAAGTGATCACGCAATCGCGTGATATTCAATGGGTACCGCTTAACGTGCCTGTGGTTACTGAATTCGCTTTGACTGATAAAAGCCAAATGTTGTTGGATGGTAACAGTGCTGGCGCTATTGCAGCGTTTGCTCTTCCAGGTAACCGTGGCAGTCTCGATATCAAATTAGAGACATTCGTAAGTAAAGAACTTCAATTTTATGCTCCTAATGTCGCAGTGATGAACTCGGCAGGAGAAACCATTTACCAAGCAGATTTTTCAAAGTTTAAGTACGAACCAGCAAAACTGTTGGACAACGATAAATTTGTACTTGATCTCAATGTGATTCCAGACATGACAGGTAACGATCTGCATGTGTTGGTTTACACGACTTCCGCCGATCTAAAAGGAAGTACACAAGTTTTACACCCTGCAAAAGCCTTCGCCATGGCGCGCCACACTCAGCCGCCAGATATTGCAGACCCTCTAGCGAAACATAGCCCACTCGGTCAGTTCCGCTTTTCGGTATCCGCGAATGATATTGTGAATACTAAGATTGTTGCGAAAAACGACAACATTCCCCAAGGTACGGACCTTACTAGCTACTACTACAGCTCAATTGAAGCAGCAGTCGCAGCGAATGATATTCCGAAAGCGCTCACTTTGCTTGATGAAGCAAAAGAGCTGGGTATCGAAGGTGCACAACAAGTGTTTGTGAAAGCCGTAAATAGAAAATAATCAGATAAAAAAGGTCAGCGAAATGCTGACCTTTTTCATAGAAAATAAACCAATAAAAATACCCCTACATAGAGTTACCTTATTCACATAATTATTTTTATTACTTTGTTTTTTATATAGGTTGGATCAATAATTAATGGCAGTTCCTAACTTATTTTTTGTACTTAGGAAATAAACAAACTTCTCGAAGTGATTTAAATTCGCAATCTGACGATATTTATTTGGCGTTTGATATTTCCATTTTAATAACGATTAATATTTCTTTTAACCGTTGAGTTTATTTTGCTTTGGATATAATAAAAAGGAATTACGTGAAATGAACATGATGAAGACCTCTCTTGCTGCTGCCCTACTTGTTGCCTTAGTAGGTTGTCAATCGACGGCAGAACCTGAAGCGGCCACAGAGCCAGTTGTTAATATGTCTCAAGACGAAGTGGTTGCTTTCATGAAAGCGTGTGACAACCCAGACAGCACGGCGAAAGGACCTATTTCTAAACCACTATTTGTGGTGGGTACTTTTGCGGATTCCGATTGGAAACACGTGCCTCAGCGTCAATACACCTACAAAGGGAATAATTTCTACCAAGCCGTGGTTCAAGAAAAAGTAGGCTCCTACAAAATGCAGTATGCGACCGAATTATGGTTCCCACAATTTACCGCAAAAGGTAATCGAATGAACGTTGGTGAATTAACACCATTAACATTTGGTGGTTACGGTACGGATACTTCGGTTGATATTAAAGAAGATGGTAAATATGTATGGAGTCTTCAGTTTGAAGGAAAAGGCAAACCTGTTCATGTCATGGTAAATAAGTGCCAATAATATTCCATTCAATTATTTAAAATCTATTTTTATTTATTAACCCCTGCATGAAACACATGTCGGGGTTAATTTTATTACTCAAATTTCCGTAGTTTATTTGAGTAAGTTAGGGAGAATAAAATGCGTAATATCCTACGTAACCATCGCCTGTCTCGATCGTTGCTTGCGTTAAGTGTGATTGGTGCTTTATCTGCGTGTAATTCTTCTGGTGGTGGCGACACTAATAGTAGCACTCCGCTACCGGATACCAGTTATGCTTGCCAAGCCAATGTCATGGCGCAAAGTAACCAACTTCGTACTTATCAAATCATGGTAGAGAGTTTTGTAGATGGTGATGCGAGCATTGGTCACGGTACAGGTTATGGCACCAGCCATCATAACGGCGATTTGCAAGGAGTGATTGATTCACTCGATTACATCCAAGATTTAGGGATGAACGCGATTTGGTTGACGCCAGTTTTTGAATCGGAAGCGATAGCGGGCCAAGAACACTGGGCCGATCGTCTGGATGCCACGGGCTACTTTGCTACGGATTACTTCACCATTGATCCACGTTTTGGTGATTTAGAAACGGCGAGAACCTTGGTCGATGAAGCACACAAACGCGGTTTGTACGTGTTTTTTGATGGCGTATTTGGCCACCATAAGAATGGTTTGATCAAACCATCTCCCTCCGGTTTGTTGCCATCGGGATCGAGCAACCCCGTTGATTACCCAGCCAGTCTCGATTTCTACAAAGAAGTGGCAACGTATTGGATCAAAGAACTGAAGATTGACGGCTGGCGTTTAGATCAAGCCTATCAAGTTCCGACAGACGCTTGGACACAACTTCGTAAAGCCGTCGATGAAGCCTCACAAAGTGTGACGTACACCAATAGCAAAGGCGAACAAGTGAATCCGTTGGGTTACATGGTGGCAGAGATTTGGAAAGGGGAGTCTGAAATCGCGAATGAGGCGTATGGATCGAACAGCGATCCAGCATTGTGCTCTGCATTTGATTTTCCTATGCGATATAGCATCGTTGAAACTTTGGCCGTGAATGAGAGTGGCGTGGGTGGTCGCGGTGCGGATTGGTTAGACAACGGCTACAGCACACACAACCAATATCCAACACATGCGCAGCCGAATTTGATGATCGGCAACCATGATTTAGTGCGCTTTGGTGACTTGTTACAGCGCGGAAATTTAGCGGATGTGAATGATGTAGAATATTGGTTACGCCATAAAGCTGCATTTGCTTTCCAAGCGGCGTACACCGGGCCAATCACGTTGTACTACGGTGATGAAATCGGGGATCAAGTGGATGGTTTTGCCGCAAAAGAAGACAACAGCACCTGCGCCATTCAAGGTTTGTGCGATGATCACGTTGCGCGCAGCAGTGCGAAAATTGAAGGCGTGACGGCGACGCTTGATGCAAACCAAGCCGATCTCAAATCTTATGTGACATCGCTGATGACAATGCGCGATGCGCATCCTGCACTTTATCAGGGGTCACGCACGAATTTAGTTGCGAGTAACGGCAGTTATGTGGATTTGAAACAATCTGGTTCGGACAAAGTCTTGTTTGCGCTAAATACCTTAGAGAGCGCTAGAAGCGTCACTCTTACTCAGGAGAGTGTTGGTACTGGTGAGTTGGTGGATTTGCTCACGAATGAAAAAATTACTCCGAGTAATGGTCAATATCAGATTCTGATGTCGCCACTACAAGGACGATTCTTTGCGGTAAAACCTTAAGGAATTATTCAGAATTGATGCTCACCAGTTGAGCTGACCACAAGCTTTCTTATAAACAAGCCAAGTGTTGTTGCTGACCCCCATAGGCGCACACTTGGCTTTTTTCTGTCTGTTTTACTTTTCCCTTAATGGTTTTGCGACGATGTAGCCAACAAGTTGCTTCGCTTTTTGTATTGGCGTTTGTTTTCAGCAGATGGATATTTGTGAGATAAGCTGCACATTAAAAAGTAAATTAACACTTGTGCAACGTAAAAATGTGACTGAAGGATTACTTATGCCCCACTAATATGTTTATCGTGTTTGGGATTTATATAACTACTGGAAAAGTATAATGAAATCCATAACGAACTCCCTCTGTCTCCTTGCTGCTGTTAGCTCGCCGTTTGCATATAGCCAAATTATCAACGGTGACTTTGAACAGTGGAATGGCAATGTACCTACGCAGTGGTCAGAGATTGACGCTGGCATTACAGTGTCGCCAAGCAGCGAGCAAATCAAATCGGGTGGTCTGGCTGCCCAGGTCGTCGTGAATACAGGTACCCAAAGCAACACCGACTTTTTGCAAACCATTAATGTGGAGCAAGGGAAAACCTATCCGTTTTCTGTCTCGGTTTATCATACCGAAGGAAATGTAAAAGCACGTCTGGTGGTTGATGGTTATCACAATTACTCGAACCCACAACAGATAAACCAGTGGCAAGAGCTCGCGCACAATTACACAGCGAGCTCGAACAAGACCATCAACGTCGGTTTGCGTTTTTACGATGAAGCCAGTTTTGATGGCTCAGAAGTTGTCTACGTCGATAATTTTCAACCGACTGAGACGAGTACACAACCTCCTGTAGAAAGTTGTAGTGATCACCAAGTGGTCTTGACTCTCACAACAGATAATTATGGTTCAGAAACCAGCTGGACGTTAAAAAACAACCAAGCCGAAGTACTGTTTTCTGGTCAGGGATATGAGTCAGCAACCACCATTGAAAAGAGCATGTGCTTAGCTGACGGTAACTACCAATTCACGATTCAAGACGAGTATGGTGACGGCATTTGTTGTGGCAGTGGCGCGGGGTCGTACACGCTGACTGAGGGAGATAAGACTCTTGCTTCTGGCGCTGAATTCTCGAAAAGTGAAACCACCGATTTTAACTTAGGTGACACAACGACGACCCCACCAGTGGTTGATGGTTACTATCAAGCGGCATCTGGTAAGACGGGCTACGCTCTAAAAACAGCGTTGTTTAACATTATCAATAATCACTCCAGCCGAGGCTATTCTGCGGTCTGGACCTTGGTAAAAGATGCCGATATTGATCGTTATTACGAAAATGATGGCTCTATTCTCGATATGTATTCTGAAAAGCCATCTGGTAGCGATACAGTAAGCTTTACCAAAGTCACAGAACAATGTGGCCAATACAAAACGGAAGGGGATTGCTACAACCGTGAGCACTCTTTTCCGAAAAGCTGGTTTGGCGGTAAGGTTGAGCCGATGAACTCAGACGGTCATCACTTGTTTGCAACCGATGGTTATGTAAACGCGAAGCGCAGTAATTGGCCATTTGGTGAAGTGGGCACCGCGACCTACGTGTCTAGTAATGGCTCTAAACTTGGCCAAGCAAGCACTAGTCTGGGCTACTCCGGTACGGTGTTTGAGCCGATTGATGAGTTTAAGGGCGACTTCGCCCGTGCTTATTTCTACATGGCGACCCGTTATGAAAATATTGTAGGTAATTGGGAAGGTAATTCAAGCAATGCGGATGCTGTCCTTGATGGTTCAAGTTCGACGGTTTTTGAACCTTGGGTGTTAAACATGCTTAAGCGTTGGCACAAAAATGATCCTGTTAGTGAAAAAGAACGAAATCGGAATCAACAAGTGTTTGATTTTCAAGGCAACCGCAACCCATTCATTGATCACCCTGAGTTTGTTGAACAGATTTGGGGAAACTAACACCTTCTTGATTTTGGTATCCGCCATTTAGTGACGCCAATAAAACAAAGGGGAAGCGTGATGCTTCCCCTTTTTCATTATGGATGTTTTTAAATGAAACTAGTTTTTCGTTACCGTCACGATTGGCGCTGACTTGTCAGCTGCATTGAAGTGGAAGTTGTAGTTTCCTGCTTCTGCAATCGCAATTTTTAGGTTTGCGCTACCACCACCGGCTTCCATCGTTAGCCCTTTACCAAGCTCAACATTGCCTTCGCCACCGAAGTTGGTGTCTGCTGCCCAGTCTGCGCTAGCAACTTTCATCTCGTAGTTGCCCGCCGCTAGGTCAATGTCTAGCGAGTAAACGTCATTTGCTACATAGCTGAACTTCGCAGTTGAGTCTTGCGCTGGAGCATCCCATGTAGTGATAGTGCCACGTAAGTAAAGTGCTGTTTCACCGAATGTTGGTGCATCTGCTGACTTGGTCACTGACACGACCGGTTTTTCTACGCTTTCATCTTGAACATGCAGCGCGTTCAGAGTGAAGTTGTACTTACCTGTTTCAGCAACAGACAGCTTACAGTTACCTTCTGAACCTAAGTCTAGTGAACCAGAAGCTATATTCGCAATATCACAACCGATGTTTGGATTTGCCCAACCAGAGTCCGCGAATTTGAACTCGTGTTCACCAGCTTCAAGAACGCCAGTTACAGAGTACATACCGTTGCCAATAAAGGTCATCGCCCAATCACTGCTATCAGACCACTCGTTCATCGTGCCTTTCACGTAAACAACGGTTTCGCCGTAAGGAGGAATACTCGATACGTCTTTGTTATCCGTGTTTACTGGTAGGCCAGCACCTTGCGCGCCGTTTTGTGGCTGCACGAATACCGCTGTTGTCAGTGCTGGTACTGTGAACGTTTCATTGGTGAAGCTTGCACCTTTCACGATGTCATCCGCAGAGTTTTGTTGAACTTCATGTAACTCGAAACCAGTTGCGCCAGCAACTTTGAAAGATTTCTCAGTTGATGTTGAGTTCACAAAGGCCACGACAGCATCGTAGTTCGAATCTAAATCGGCACCTGCTGATGTACCATCGTCGATAGACATCACAATCAAGCCTTCCACTTGGTCTTTCCCTACGTTGCGGAAGTCAACACGGTTCATCACTTCTTGCGCGGTATCTAGGCGGAACAGTTCGCTTGTGCTACGGATTTTTAGTAGCTCTAGGAATTGTTGCTTAGTCAGCTCGATGTCGGTTGAGTCTGGTTTCGCCGTACTGTCACCAACGATGGTTTTGATCAACTCCCAGTTTGCACCGTCTTTGTCTTCACGTGGTAGACCAACGTTCCAGTTATTGTCGCTTCCGTCGAAGAATACACGGTTGAACCAGTCACCAGAATCGTACGAGTCGCGCTGCATGGATTTAGAGCGCAATAGCTCAGAACCCATGTGGATGAATGGAATGCCTTGACCAAGCATCACCGTTGATAGGGACACAGACTGCATACGTGCACGCTCGGCAGATGAAGTACCTGTCGCAATCTTGTAGGCGTTGTTATCCCACAATGTTTGGTTGTCGTGCTTAGACACGTAAGAGATGTTCTCTGATGGCACTTTTGTGTAGCCTGCAGGCGCACCATTGTAATCAACGTTCTTACCCAGCTTGGTTTCGCCTTTGTAATCAAGAAGGATGTAGTCAGCCAAGTTACCAGCCATACCTAGACGAACCAGATCTTGGTTGTGTAAACGACCATTCACCGACTCTGCGTCAGTTTTGGTTTCTTCGTTAGGGTAAGCGGCGTTACCAAAGCCTTGGTTAAAGCGAAGTGGGTGCTTACCTTCAGAATCTAAACCGCCATCAAACGGGCTTCCGCCACGAACTGCGTCACGCAGACGATCAGAGAAAGTACCGATTTCTGTCCCTGCCATGTTGACTTGTGTCGCCTGATCGAAGCGAGCGTTTTGCGCGACTTCACCGAAGTCCCAACCTTCGCCGTAGAACAAGGTATTCGGGTCAATTTCACGGACTTTTTCAAGTGCGTAAACCATCACATCTTTCGGCTGGTGGCCCATAAGGTCAAAACGGAAACCATCGACTTTATAGTCATCCGCCCATACCATCAATGAGTCAACCATTAGTTTGCCCATCATCAAGTTCTCGGTTGCGGTGTTATCACAACAGGTTGAGTTTTCGACTCCGCCAGTGTTGACGTTTAGGCGGTGGTAGTACCCAGGGACAATCTTATCCAGTACTGATTTTTCGTTCACACCAGATGCATTTGTGTGGTTGTACACGACGTCCATGACCAGTTTCAGATCCATTTTATGCGTCGCTTGAACCATTTCGCGGAACTCAAGAATACGCTTAGACCCGTTAGGATCGGTCGCATAACTGCCTTCTGGCACGGTGTAGTGGTAAGGGTCGTAACCCCAGTTGAAGCTGTCTAGCATGCGAAGATCGTTCATCAACGCTTGTGCTTTGCCCGTTGTTGGGTCGTAGCTATTTAATACCTCTTCAATCACTTTGCCGTCATCTTCGGTCTCACAAATGGAGGCTTCTGGCTTGATGCCACAAAGTTTACCCACGGTGTCGGTGATATCGACTCGCTGGTCAGCGTCTTCATCCACGGTTGCAATATCAAACGCAGGCAGGATATGTAGCGTTGTTAGGCCAGCATCTTTCAGGGCTTGTAAGTGAGATACAGACTCACGCTCAGGTTCTGTAAGCGCCAGATATTTGCCATCAAGACTTGGTGTGCCTTTGCTGTCGTTAAAGCTGAAATCACGAATGTGTGACTCGTAAAGGACGTGGTCTTCGTCTTTTTTAACCGTTGGGCGTGCGTAGTTTTTCCAATCTTGAGGCATTAAGCTTGGATCATCTAAATCAACCACTTGCGAGTATCGTGAGTTCTTAGACAAGCTCATTGAATATGGGTCTGTTACTAAACGCGTTTCAACGACACCAGTTGTTGGGTGGTATACCTTAACTTGGTAGCGATAGTATTTGTTGACAACGTTGCTTTGTGCCTCAGAAACCCAGATACCTGTTGCTGGGTCTTCCGTCATGGCAACGGTCGCTTCTTCTGCTAAGTTTTCATCGTAGATTATCAGATCAACATCTTGAGCAGTTGGCGCCCATAGTTTGAAGGTTGCGGCACCGCCTTCCACAATCGCACCGAGTTCTTGACCAATCGCGTTACCTGTCTTGGAATCGGCAAACACCGCATCCAAAACGCCCGGCTTTTGCACTTCAGTTGCAGAAATGACGTCACCATTTGCGTTGTAAGCCACCATAACGATTTGTGACTTCAGGATCGTACGTAAGGTCGCGTCATCGACATCGATACCCGCAGCTTGAAGGCTAGCAAGGTGACGGAAGCGTGATTTCAGACCATCAGACAACTCACCAGCTTTTGTCAGCTCAACTGCTGTACCGCCAGAGATTTGCTTATCTTCATCCATTTTGATGTCATTGCTAAGGCTGTAGAACAGCTTCATGGAATCCGCACTGGTCGCCGCTTCCCATGCAATGGTGTTGGCGTCTAACCAATGGGCTTTTTGACCATCAATATCAACAGGGCGCTCTTCTATTGGCTCGTAGTAAAGTTCACTGCTGCCGTGGAAGCCAAACAAACCTTTCGATTCGCCGATTTTCGTCAACTCTACTTTTGAGTTTGCGCTGCCGAACGCTTTCTCATCACCTTTGTGCAGAATGAAGTTCATGCATTCGTGTGGGTCAGAGGCGTCAGGGTTTATTTTCAGTACGTAGTAAGCACCGTAGGTGTCGTTGATGCCATCGAATGGGTGTGGCGCAGACCAATCCGTTCCTGTTCCCGGAATGCCCATTGCGTCTAAATCTGTGCTGGTACAGCCCTCACCGTTCCATAGGTGCAAGCCCCAACCTTCGTAGTCGCTTGCTGTTGAAGCTGATGCTACATCACGTTTGTAATAAATGACGACTTCGTTCTCTCCCGCAGGGTACAAGCCTGAGCTAGGGTTCGTCGTATCTTCGTTCGTGCTATCACTACCACAACCGCTGATTACCGCGACGGAAATCAAAGGCAGTACGGTTTTGGCAATTGTTGATAATTTAAATGTCTTATTGTCCACGTTTACAAATCCATTGTTATTGAATTGATATTGAGCTGCGCGCTGCCTTCGCTGACTCAATCATCAAGAAGGTTTTGCACACGCTAGAAAGGCAGATGCCAAAAAAGGAAATGTTCAACTAGATGCTAATACACTGAATCATCAGCAAAATGTGAGAGCAGGCTGTTAAGTTTTTTACAGGTGCAAATTTTCTGTCACAGTCGATTTTGTTCACAAATTAAATAATAAAATAGGCGCATAGTGAGAGATTCTGCACATCATTAAAATGTAAATTTTTATGGGATGAGTAAGGGGGGATGATAGGGGATGAGAATGTCTCAGCCCCAAAACCGTGATTAAGTTCTATAAAAATGAGGGCTATATTTTTCTTTTAAAAATAAGTTGCAGTGATGTTGAATAAAATACCGCCATTAAGTCTTCGCAAGCTTCAGATTTTCGCTAAGTGGTCGTTATATAATGAAGGTAGTCGGCGTTATGTCGGCGCGTAATCATAAGATTTCCCTGAAAGGGAGTTGAATTGGGCCCTGAAACCAAAAGAGGCTATTTATGAGTAGTATGGGCATTGCCATTGCGGCAACTGGCCTTTCACTCGTCCTGATATTTGTGTGGATGATCTCGTTGTCGATGCGGAAACAGAGACTCGAGGCAGAGAGGAAAGCTCGCGAAGCCGCTTATCGAAAGGCGATGCATAAAGCGCGAGAGCAAGAGCGTAAAGAGCGAGAGTTCAAAGCAGAAACCGGGCATATCCCCACCATTTTATTTCTAGCGAAAGAAGCCGAAAAGGACAACATTCGTCAAGCGCTGTATTGGTATGATAAAGCCGCTAAATTGGACAATGTGACGGGGATGTACGGCATTGTTCGCTTAAGTGAACGCATGCGCGAAGATGTGATTTTAAAAGAGCAGGCAAACTTCTGGCGTACCGCAATTGCGGGAATGGAAGGGGATACCGAAGCGAAATTTTCGACGGGCAAGGCCTTGGTCTTTGGTCGAGGAACTGAAAAAAATATCCCAAAAGGTAACCAGCTGGTTGAAACTGCCGCCGAAGAAGGCTGCATTGATGCCATGATTTATATGGGGGAATGGCAGCTTTCACCAGACAATAGTGCAGGACGCAGTGCAGATGCGCTTTACTGGTTTATGAAAGCGGCGGAAAAAGACAGTGCAGAAGGCAAGATCCAAGTCGGCTTATGTTACCTAAATGGCATTGGTACAGAAAAAAGCATGGTTAAAGGTTGCTACTGGCTGGAACGGGCCGCGGAAGGTGGCAGTGCTAAAGCGATGTATCATGCTGGCGAAGCGTGGAAGGATAAAGGTAAAACGGGTAATGCAATTGCTTACGTTTGGCTGTTTCTTGCTGCCAATATGGGCTACCAACCTGCACGTACGTTGCGTGATGAAGTGGCAACCAATATTGGTGTTGATGTTGTCGTTGGATTGCAGTCCATAGCGAAGCCGTTGCAAAGAAAGCTGGCCTCAGGAATGGTGAGAAAGCACTCTATTATTCGAGCCCTTAACAAAGTGTACAAACGCGAAGCGTATTTTCCTGCGGAAGAGGAGCTCAATGCGGTGTTGAATGACGAGAGTAAAGAAGCCTCCGAGGCTTGGGAGGAGGCATCAACACTAGATTTTCAGCCTAACATGACAACGGTAACAGCAGAAGGTCAGGCAAGCACATCGCCCAACGAAAAAAAACTTTCTAAAGAGGCGCTCGATTTCACTCAAAACTTCCTTCAACCATAACCTATCTTATCCAGAAGCCTCAAGATTGAGGCTTTTCTTTTGTCTTTAAAATGTTACGCCAAATCCAAGTCAGCTCAACGTATTTGAGGCTAGACATCCAATGACGTGAAAACTCATTTTCGACATTTGGAGGACGAAAGATGATAAGTCAACCTGTTAAAATCGGTGACGACACCGCCGTAGTCATTCCAAGCGTAATCCTGGCTCAGCTCGGGATAAGGGAAGGAGATACCCTAGAAATCGCACTGAATAAAGACAAAATGGAAATTAAGAAGATGGTGTTGAAAACCAACGTTCCAACTTACTCTGAAGATATTGAGGAGAATTGAGTTAGAGAATCTTGGTTTGTCGGATACACTACTGGTTTCGCAAAACTGGCGCTTGCCGCTGTCTTTGAACTATCGATAACTACAATAAGAGGTAAGGTACTATGCAAGGTATCCTCTCTATACAATCTCATGTTTCTTTTGGTCATGCTGGTAACAGCAGTGCCGTTTTCCCAATGCAACGCATGGGTTTCGAAGTATGGCCGATTCATACCGTTCAATTTTCTAACCACACGCAGTATCAAGAAGGCTGGACTGGGCGAGCGTTTGCGGCTGAAGACATCAGCGAGTTAGTTCGTGGACTTGGTAACATCGGCGCGCTGGAAAAGTGCCAAGCGGTATTGACGGGCTACCAAGGTAGCGCAGAGCAGTGCCTTGCTGTTGAAGATACCGTGACGAAAGTGAAGCAAGTGAACCCGAACGCACTTTATGTTTGCGACCCTGTGATGGGCGCGCCAGACAAAGGCTGCATTGTGGCTCCGGGCATTGCTGAAAATCTTCTAACGCGTTTGATGCCAATGGCGGACGTGATCGTTCCGAACCAATTCGAGCTAAGTCAATTTGCTGAGATGGAAATCCACTCACTAGACGATGCGATCACCGCATGCCAACGTGCGCTAGAGAAAGGTCCAAAAGTGGTGCTAGTTAAGCACCTTTACTGCCTAGAAAATGGCAGCTTTAACATGCTATTGGCTACGCAAGAAGGTATTTACCTTGCGAAGCGTCCTCAATTTGAGTTTGCTAAACAACCTGTTGGCGTGGGCGATCTTATTTCAGCTATCTTTACCGCGGGACTCTTAAAAGGCTGGTCTCCCAAGCAAGCTTTCCAACATTGCCATGACGCATGCTACGGGGTGTTAAGTGCAACGTACCATGCAGGCGAATGGGAGCTGCAAACTATCGCGGCGCAGCAAGAGTTTGTTGAGCCAAGTAAGCATTTCTCAATTGAAGAGGTGGCTTTGGTCACCGCGTAATTGAGCGCAATTAAACAAAAAAGGGGAGCCATCATCGGCTCCCCTTTCTCTTTGTTCTGTCAGTCTTACTGAGCTTTTTGCTGCTCTGATTTACAAACTGCTGCCGTAAAGACAACGTCTGTTGAGCTGTTTAGCGCAGTTTCTGCAGAGTCTTGAATCACACCGATAATGAAGCCAACCGCTACAACCTGCATTGCTACGTCGTTTGAGATACCAAACAGGCCACACGCAAGTGGGATAAGTAGTAGAGAGCCACCTGCAACACCTGATGCGCCGCATGCAGAAACCGCAGCTACAATACTTAGAAGTAGCGCAGTCAGTAGATCAACTTCGATACCCATAGTGTGCACAGCTGCAAGCGTTAGTGTTGTGATAGTGATTGCAGCACCAGCCATGTTGATGGTCGCACCTAGAGGGATAGATACTGAGTATGTATCCTCGTCCAGTTTTAGCTTCTCACATAGTGCCATGTTTACTGGAATATTCGCCGCACTTGAACGAGTGAAGAACGCAGTTACACCACTTTCACGTAGACAACGGAATACAAGTGGGTAAGGGTTTTGTTTGGTTTTAACGAACACGATCGCTGGGTTTACAACGAGTGCGATGATCATCATTGCGCCAAGAAGAACCGCCAGAAGGTGTGCGTAGCTTGCTAGTGCGCTAAAGCCCGTTGTCGCAAACGTTGAAGCAACCAAGCCAAAGATACCAAATGGTGCAAGACGAATGATAAAGCGCACAATGTGAGACACGCTGTGGCTTAGATCTTCAAATACGGCCTTCGTTGTTGCCGATGCGTGGTGTAGTGCAAGACCCAGACCCACACCCCAAGCAAGAATGCCGATGTAGTTTGCTTCTACTAGTGCATTTACTGGGTTGTCGACCAGTTTAAACAACAATGTGCGTAGAATTTCAGCAATACCTTGAGGAGGCGTTGCACCTTCAGCGCCGGTGACAAGCGTTAAATTGGTCGGGAAAAGGAAGCTTAGAACCACTGCTGATAGCGCCGCGAAGAATGTACCCATCAGGTACAGTACAACGATTGGGCGCATGTAAGTGTGTTGGTTTTTCTTTTGGTTTGCAATTGAAGCGGCAACCAAAATAAACACAAGAATTGGCGCGATCGCTTTAAGCGCACCGACAAAAAGGCTACCAATTAATCCCGCGCTTTCGGCATGGCTTGGAGAAATTGTCGCGAGCAAAATACCAAAGACGATACCGACAAGGATCTGGACGACGAGGTTACCACGAGCATATCGGGCAACGAGGCTGTTGTGTTGCATACATCATTCCTGCAATTTTATGCCAGAGTGGCAGGGCAATAGTCCATCATTACACGGCGATAATGCCCTTGTATTGCAAGGGGTGAGCATTGCTTCTGGTCACTAAGACACATGATTATCAATTATCCTGTTTTTATAAATTCAGCCATTTTCTTGCTGAATATCACATATCTTAGCTTGGTAATATTTTGTGTCTAGTTTTAGTTTGTTTTTGGATTAAATGTTTGCTCAATGTTATTTAAATAAGATTTTTATGTTGAAAATTATCATTAGTTATGAGTAATGGTTTTTAATAAAGTTGTTAAAAAGGAGACTTTCGTCTCCTTTGATTTTATTGACAACTCAAACGCAACAAATTAATAACTTTGTTGGCGCCTGCGCTTATCACTCATGGCATTTCGAGTGAGTTTCCCGAACTGTCGAGTTTGAGCTCGTTGCTCTGCCAAAGTCGCGCCGTTAAAGGCTTGTTCTCGCAATAGTTTTTGATAGTTATTGAAACGACGAACCTCCAGTTTGCCATTTGCAATCGCAGTTTGAACTGCGCAGCCTGGCTCAGTTTGGTGCTTACAATTGCCAAAGCGACAACGCTGAGCGAGCGCCTCAATGTCAGAAAATGCCTCACTGACCCCCGATTCACAATCTGCTAGTTGAAGCTCGCGCATTCCCGGAGTATCAATCAAGATGCCGCCATCAGGTAATAGATGGATAGAGCGCGATGTAGTTGTATGTCGCCCTTTACTATCGTCTTCACGAATATGCCCAGTTACCTGTTCTTGTTGCCCGAGTAATGCATTAACAAGAGTTGATTTGCCAACGCCTGAAGAACCGATAAAAGCGAGGGTTTGTCCTTCTTTGCACCAGGTCATGAGTTTAGAAGCACTCTCTATTTCTAAGCCGTTGACTGTCTCTATAGCTAATAGAGGATCGAGCTTCTGTACTTGGCTTTTTAGTTCATCAGTATTGTCACACAAATCGGCTTTGGAAAGCACGATGACGGGTTCGACTTCGGCTTCATGAGCCAAGGCAAGATAACGTTCAATACGACTTAAATTGAAGTCGTCGTTAAGGGAACAGACGATAAACACTGTATCCACATTGGCTGCGATGAGTTGCTCTGCCACTTTGCTGCCAGCGGCTTTGCGGCTAAAGAGGCTCAAGCGATCCAGTAAGCGAACAAATTGCTGATCTTCATTTAAAATTACCCAGTCTCCGACGGCCATATTGGGTAAAGAATGGTGGGCATTAAGATGAACTTGCCCAGTTTCTGTTGCCAATAAATAACCACTTCGGTGATGCGCAATTACACGAGCAAAGATAGTGTTGTCGTAATCGTCTAATGTCAGTTGTTGTTGAAAAAATGGTTTCCAACCCAATTGTTTTAGAGGGTTTGAAGTTGAAACTAATGTGTCACAAAAAGTATGTGTTTGATTCATTATTGAATTATCCCAGACGCAACAAAGCGCCTTAATACAAATCGCATTAGGGTCTAATTCGGATAGAGTTGACCCCGGTGAAGACCGGGCAGAGAAGGGGAGTTGTGGCTATGCCACAGAGTTGGTGCTGTTAGGGTTACCCTTGCGATGCCCAGTTAGTGTTATTCAATACAATCATCTTGTGTCCTCTTCGTTGGTTAATAAATAAGTGAGTTAATTAAGCCAAAAGAGTATAGCCGCCCTTTTTTAAAGAGGGTAGCTATACTGCAAAAAAATTAACTTTGTTTTGTGATGCGCTCTTCCATAATCTGCGAATACGTGTTGGCTTTTAAGCCGTATATGATTTGGACATGACGATCATCCAATATCACGACGCCATGCGCGCCATGATTTTTGAGTGCGTTCTTATCGATGACGGACGTCGCTCTGAGGGTAAGACGCAGCCGAGTCGCACATGCACCAGTTTCTAGCAGGTTCTCTATGCCCCCAATGGCGTCAATGATCGTATCGACGTCTTGTTCGACATTGGGGTTGGTATGAGTTAGGAAATTGAAAAATTGCTTCAGCACTGACTTAACCGTCATTTGAAGAGCCTTCGGTCGTTAGTTTTGAAATGGCTTCAACAATCGGTGCCGGCGAGAGCGTATGCGGTACTTTAGTGATTAACGTGCCATCCGGCTTCAAGAAGTAAAAGTAAGAGCTATGATCCAGCGTGTACTTTAGTTCCGAGCCTTCCAATTCTGTCTTGCGGAAAATGACACCATAGTTGTGTGCCAAAGGTGTCGTTACATCAAGTGGTGCCGATAGGCCTTCAATCATTGGATGGAAGTAATGGGCATATTTTGCTGATGCATCGGCCTCATCACGCTCTGGGTCTAAAGAAATGAACATCGGGCGTAGTTGTGCTTTTTGCGCGTCGTCAATTTGATTCAGTGCTCCTGCCAGCATTGCAAGAGAAGTTGGGCAAACGTCTGGGCAGCGAGTAAAGCCAAAATAGACGACTCGGATGCGAGGGTCATTCACATCGAAGATATTGACGGCTTGGTTATTTTCCCCAAACAATACCGTTTGTTGAGAGGTGGAACTGTCCACTTGCTCTGGCTTCGTTTTCTGATTATCTAAATAGCTCTTTACGCCAAATCCGAGTGCGAAAGCAGCTACGAGAAATAGGGACCAATTGCGGCTCATAACGATTCCTTATCTTTGCATTTTTATAGCAGGGTAAACGGTATTCTCTCCATCACTGAGTTCACCAACCCAAGTCATTGCATCCTCCGTGCAAACCGGGAGAATGATGTCACCTTGATATTGGCCAGGAGCGATTTGCTTCAGCAAAAACTTAGGCTCACCCATCTCCATTTCTCTTCCTGAAAGACTTAGGATGAGTTGCTTAGCATCGCTTGTATGCCACTCAACATTTAGAGTGGTAGGAACCAAGGGTTGAGCAGTTTCTGAGTTTAGCGTCATCGTAACATTTTCTTGGACGCAAGAGGTTGTAGAGAGAAAGCAGTATTCATCTATTGACTTGCTTTGAGTGGAAGAAGAAAAGCTTTTTATTAGAGTCGGGGCATAAAATCCCGCAACTAATGCGGCTGAAACAGCGGCGATTTGTAACAGTTTCATTAAGGTTCAGCATTTATCACTTAACATTACGAGCATCGTAGCACAGATGCGCCGCTCGCCAACTCGTGACCTCGGTAAATTGTGCGTTATACCTCGGTGACCAGCTTCTTAGTAACGCGACGGACTTTATTGCATCAAATACAGCAGAGTTTTCAATTGAGATGTTTTGCCCTTAGCCAATAGATAAAAACGGAGCCAATTGGCTCCGTTTTTATTTGGTTCAGTATGTGTTTGATACCAAAGTTATTTATCTGAATCTGCGAATTTCTCTAGACCCAAAACTAGAGCAATGGCTGCAAGCATCATTACGACAGCAAGTACTAACTGAGAAGGTTGTGATGTCACGTGTTCAAATTCAAATGGTGATAGGTTGTGCTGTAGCAATGGCACTTGCTCGCCCTTCGAATTGGTGCGCCAAGTGATGGTTTCTTTCCATGGCCAAATCTTTGGCAACGTACCAATCATTAATCCAGTCAAAAACATCAGGGTGAAATCACGGAACTTGCGTAGTAACCACGACAATAAGTGAGAGAAGGACAGTAAACCGATCACGCAGCCAGACAAAAATAGCGCTAATGTATCGACTTGAAAACCTTTCACTGCGGCTAATACAGGAGCATACATGCCAATCAGCAGCAAAATAAAACTGCCAGAGATACCCGGCAAGATCATCGCACAAATCGCGATAGCTCCAGCGAATAAGGTGTTAATGGCCGTTGGTTCCATGTGTAAAGGTTTGAGCACAGTAATACTATAAGCAAACCCGACACCAACGAGCAGAATGACAAAGCGGACAAGATCGCGTTGCTCAACCTGACGAATAATGTGATACACAGAGACCAAAATCAGACCAAAGAAAAATGACCAAAGTGGGATCGGGTGTGTGTCAAGAAGCCAAGTAATCAACTTTGCTAGCGTTGCAATACTGGTGAAAATGCCGGCAAACAGAGCGATAAGGAAGAATCCGTTGATGTGATTAAACGCGGCTTTAACCCCTTCTTTTCGCCAGATAGAGAAAAGTGAGGGGTTAATGCGTCGAATGCTTTCAAGCAGCGTATCGTAAATACCAGTGATAAACGCGATGGTGCCGCCAGATACACCAGGTACAACATCTGCTGCACCCATGGCGATTCCCTTGAAGAAAGTAATTAAGTAGTTCATTGCTCTAATGCTAAGTCGTTTCGATGGCAGAGAGTATACAAACATTGCGATGAAAAAAGTATGAAATAGTGCTGTAACTACTTGGTTTTATATCCAATCTATTGCCTATCTTTATTACCCGCCAAGAGACAATGCCGCCGTAACGAGCTTTTAATGCTTGGTTTACATTTTTGAGATGATTAACTCTACTATCAATTATCAATCTTGGTTGCATTATGCAATTGCAATTTGCATTATCAAATTGCATTTTGATAATTTGCGCGTGAATAAATCCAGCTTATATGAGATCTTGTGCCCAAAAATAAGTCTTTGCATTTTGGCATGATTAATGCATAATACTGCTCGACCCTTCTTAAGCCGAGGGTCACCTAGCCAACTGACGTTGTTAGTGAATACAATTTGTTCACACTAAATATAAGCCAATCGCGATTATTGCGGTTGGCTATTTTTTTATATGAACAACGTTACTTACGTGCTTTGCAAATTGCACTTCTCTTTCTGTCAGTCATAAAAAAGGGCTGACGTGTTACGTCAACCCTTGTGTTTTACTTTACGTTTTAACCCGTTTATCTAGCAGTTCAGTATCCCATTAACTGTAGCAAATTTTCAGCTGTCACAATGGCTTCTTTACGATTAGCAATATTAAGCTTTTGGTACAGGTTGCGAATGTGGGTTTTAATTGTCGTACCTGCCACATCCAGCTCTTGTGCGATTTGCTCGTTACTAAAGCCTGAATAAATCAGTCCCAGAACCTGCCATTCGCGTTGTGTTAATGGGCTGGTACGTACTAGCTCTGGCACATTAGGGTGATTCACCAACTTTTCAATAAAGTCTTCATCAAAGTGAATTGACCGGCTACGTTGATTCGATGAAATGTCCTTCATTAACTGTTGAGCACGGTGACGCTCAAGATCGCCCAGTTCATGGCGGAGGCTCAACTTCTCCAGCAGACCGCCAATGGTTGCACCATCAATCAGGAAGTTTCCGACCATGCCAGTTTGGTTCGTCATTACTAATGCTTCTTTTAACAGAGCCTTGGCTTGCTCCTCATCTTTTTGGCGAGCAGAAAGGACCGCTTCAACCACTAAGTTGCGATTAGTATCTGTGATTAGGTTAGTGCGACGAGCTTCACCTTGGAGGAAATCTAACGCAGCACGAGCGTCGGTATATTGGCCTAAGTTAATGTGGGCGCGGGCAATGTTACGCCATTGCAATTGAGAAAAGTGGTTGCATGCCGATTCAGGACGAACCGCAGTGTTGAGCCATTCTTGCATTGCATCGGTATTCCCGCGCGCTTGCCAAAATAGAATCAACGATAGTGAAGCGTTTGCAGTCCAATCTACGTGGTAAGTCGACTGTTTCATCAAGTGTTGGATGTGCTCAATGAATTTACCGGCTTTGTCTAATTCACCGCGTCCAATCGCAATACGCGCCAACATCGAATAGCTATGTAAGTGCTTGCTTGGTGAATGGTTTTCGAGAATTTGCAGACCTTTGTACGCGCATTCTTCCGCTTCATCAAGTCGGTTCCAGCACCAAAGTACTTGCGCGCGAATACGCAGCAAAAATTCATGAAGAGGAACATGCTGAAGCTGCTGATCTTCAATCAGACGAAATGCGGAATCTTGTAGTTCAAAGGCAGCTTGCACGTAACCTTGTGCAATTAAAATCTCGCTTTGCTGCAATATTGCCCATAACGCTTGGTGATATACTTGATACTGACGAGCTAGCTTTTCAGTTTGTTGCATCATCGGCAAAGCACGGTCTAGTTTACCTAGCACGTGGTTAACTTCACCAACAACCGAAGTCGCCACAATTCGGCTACGGTAAATAGTGTTATCAAGTTGGCTAAGCGCTAGCTCCGCTAATTCGAGAGCTTTTTCTGGTTGGTTACTGTTGATAGCCACTTGAGCAAGCAACGCGTTTGCTTGACCTTGATAATGAATATCTAACGCAATGTTACGCTTTTTGTGTTCCTCTTCCGCTTCTTCAAGCAGGTGGCCCACTTGGTTATAACGATGCTGACTTTGAGCCAACCATGCTCGGAGCATCGTAAGTTTTGGGTGGCTGAACAACAGATCATCGTCCAACTTGTTAATTGAGCTTTCCAGTGTGCTGAGTTCGCCTTGGTTAAACATCTTCCAGCCGAATTCGTTTAGGATCTCTACCACTAAGTCCTTATCATTCGATTTTTGTGCATGATGAATCGCTTGGTGTGGTGCTTTTTGTTGTAACCAAGCGATAGCAGCATTGCGGTGGAGATCTTTTTCTTGCTGAGGAATACGAGCTTGGCGCTCATGAGACAAAAACTCGCCAAATAAGTTATGGAACCGGAACCAGTTCTGTTCCCCTTCGAGCGGATAAATGAATAAGCCGTAACGGTTAAGCGATTCAATCATTCCCAGTGCATCTTCGCGTTGGGTAAGGGCAAACACTAGCTCATCATTGAAGTGGTCAAGCACGGATACTTGCATTAAAAAGTGACGAGTTTCGTGATCGAGTAAGTCAAACACTTCTTCGACCAAGTAATCCCACAAGTGCGCGTGATTGAACTGCGATACCGACTCTACAGTTTGTGCCAATGTGCGGTTTTGATGTTGGGCTTGTAATGCGATCAACTGCATCGCCGATGGCCAACCTTCAACATAGGCTCTGAGGCTGTTTGCCATGTCTTCGTCGATGCCATCGGCAATACGCTGATTAAAGAAGCGAGTCGTTTCTTCGGTATCGAACGCCAACATCTCGTTGCCGATTTCGATCATTAAATCACGAACACGTAAGTTTGCAGTGCCCAGAGGCGGCGCTGCACGACTGGTTACCACAACGGTGAGGTTGTCTGGCATGTGCTTTAAGAAGAAACGCATGGATTCATGGATTTCATCATTCGTGATTAAATGGTAGTCATCAAGTACCACGTAGCACTCTTGATGAAAGTCAGCCATTTCAGCGAATACTTCGCTAAATAGGGAGCGTAAAGACGAGATCTGACGTTTTTCCGCCAGTTTTTGTGCGTTAGCGCAACTGAAGTTGGTGGCTTTGTTTAATGCTTGAAGCAGATAGTTTACAAAGCGAAAGCCGTCGTTATCGCTGTCATCAATGCTGTACCAACCGACGTTTGGCTTATCGGATAGCCACTGCGCTGCCATTGTTGTTTTTCCGTAACCTGCTGGGGAGCGGAATAAAACCAATTTGTAGTAAGGCGCTTGCTGTAGTAAGTCCAACACTCGTGGGCGCACGATGGCATTGTGCAGGCGTCCTGGTCGAGTAAGCTTAGATGGAATCCACATTAGTAGTTATGTCCTTATTTATGTATACCCAAATGACAGCAACGTGATCATTCTAGTAAAGCCCCCTTGAAAGCCGTCTTACTGAATGATGTCATCAGCATCAAAAACACTGTTTGAATGCCGGATAATGTCGCTACTGTTGGGGCTTGCGTCCGTCTGAAAAACCATTCCATACGGTCACTTAGATATAAAAGCTAGCGAAAACTAGAAATAACTCACATCGCCTAATTCTAGTTTGTATAAAAAGCGTACAATCCTGTGAGCTGAGTGGGATGTTACGACATCAGAAATGTTCGTTACTTTGATCCACTTCCTAATTCTCAAGGGTTGATGGATTTACCATCAACTACGCCCTTTATTTGTGATTGTCGTCACTTAAATATCGTTTGTTTCGTTAGCGTTAAGATCGCGTTGCACATAGATTACGAAAAGTTCTTCTACGCTGACCGAGTTAATGTGACCGATATTACAATTTTCACATCATCAGATGAGTGGACTATAAAAAGCGTCATGAACGGGTTTTAACCTTTCTCACATTCCATTGTGATCAAAATCACTAAGAACTGGTGCAAAGTTCACTTTGTTGAGATTTGGATCACTAACCTAGCAATGGTACCCCCTCTACGCCCTCAGCCCTCCTCCTTCAAAGGATGAGAATTAGGAGGATGTTTATTCACAGAGGTAAATGCACGATGTATGGCAGATGAATTACCAAAAGACGTGAGAATTTCGTAATGAAACCTACTCAACAAAAACAATTTGACAAGAAGTCGTTCCAAGAAAGCGTAAAGAAACACCTATCTGTAACTTACGCTCATACGATTGAAAACGCAGACAGCCGCGCATGGTACCTAGCAATGGGGCATGCTCTGGCTGAATTTACTACTCTAGATTTGCTTGCGACAGAAGAAGATCCACGCATTAAAAGTGCCAAAAGCGTTAACTACCTTTCGCTAGAATTCCTTATCGGTCGTTTGACTGGTAACAACCTAATCAGCATGGGTCTGTACGAACAAGTAACAGAAGCAATGGCTGAACTAGGTTACAACCTAACTGATCTGCTAGAAGAAGAGCGCGACCCATCATTGGGTAACGGTGGCCTTGGTCGTCTGGCTGCGTGTTTCATGGATTCATGTGCGGCACAAGAATTCCCAACTGTCGGCTATGGTTTACATTACGAATACGGTCTATTTAAACAGTCATTCAAAGATGGTCGCCAGCAAGAAGCACCTGACGCATGGCGCGGTGTAGAAGGTTACCCTTGGGAAATTGCGCGTCCAGAACTTGCGCAAGAGATCGGTTTCTACGGTCACGTTGAAGTGATTAACGAGAACGGTAAAGAGGTTCGCAAATGGGTACCAGGCATGACAGTAAGAGCAATGCCTTGGGATCTTCCAATTGTGGGTTACGAATCAGACACGGTTTACCCGCTACGTCTTTGGGAATGTCAGGCGATTGCACCATTCTCACTAGCAAGCTTTAACAATGGTGATTACTTCGAAGCTCAGCACGCACTGATCGACGCAGGTAACATCACTAAAGTGCTTTACCCGAACGACAACCACGAGAAAGGTAAAACACTGCGTCTAATGCAGCAGTACTTCCACTCAGCAGCGTCTGTACGTGACATCCTACGTCGCCACGAAGCTGCGGGCTACTCGCTAGCGGATCTACCTAAGCAAGAGACTATCCAGCTTAACGATACGCACCCAACGATTGCGATTCCTGAACTAATGCGCATCCTGATGGATGAAAAAGGTTTAGCTTGGGAAGCGGCTTGGGAAATCAGCTCTAAGACATTTGCGTACACCAACCACACGCTACTTCCAGAAGCACTAGAGACATGGCCAGAGTCGCTAATCCAGCACCTGCTACCACGTCATATGGAGATCATTTACGAGATCAACCACCGCTTCCTACAAGACGTACGTGCAATGTGGCCGGGTGATGTCGCGAAGCAACAGAAGCTTTCTATCATCGAAGAAGGTTTCCACCGCATGGTTCGCATGGCAAACCTATGTGTAATCGGCTCTTACGCAGTAAACGGTGTAGCAGCACTTCATTCTGAATTGGTTAAGAAAGACCTATTCCCAGAGTTCCACGAAATGTACCCGACACGTCTACACAACGTAACGAACGGTATTACGCCACGTCGCTGGTTGAAGTTCTGTAACCCAGGTCTGTCTCAGCTTATCACTGAGAAAGTCGGCCCAGAATGGCCAGCGAAACTAGAGCAACTTGAAGGTATTGCGAAGTACGCCACTGACGCGACATTCCAAAAAGAATTCATGGCAGTGAAGAAAGAGAACAAAGAACGCCTAGCAACTTGGGTGAAAGAGAACATGGGTATCGAGCTCGATACTAATGCAATCTTCGATGTTCAAATCAAGCGTCTACACGAGTACAAACGTCAGCATCTAGACTTGCTACACGTACTGTCTCTGTACCACCGTATTCTTCATGAACCAGGTTTTGAGTGTACGCCACGCGTTGTGTTCTTCGCAGCAAAAGCAGCACCGGGTTACCACCTAGCGAAAGAAATCATCTTCGCAATCAACAAGATTGCAGACAAGGTGAACAACGATCCTCGCATCGGTAACAAGCTGAAAGTGGTATTCATCCCTGACTACCGCGTGAGCATGGCTGAAATCATTATCCCTGCGGCTGACGTTTCTCAACAAATCTCGCTAGCGGGTAAAGAAGCATCAGGTACAGGTAACATGAAGATGGCGCTAAACGGTGCGCTAACTATCGGTACAATGGATGGTGCAAACGTTGAGATTCGTGAGGAAGTAGGCGATGAGAACATCTATATCTTCGGTCTAGATGTTGAAGGTGTGAAAGCGCTGAAAGCTCAAGGTTACAACCCATTTGATTACTACAATGCGGATCACTTACTCAAAGCGTCAATGGACTTGCTATTGGGTGAAGAGTTCACACCAGGTCAACCAGGCTTACTGCGTGCAACGTATGACAGCCTACTAGACGGCGGTGACCCGTACTTATGTCTTGCGGACTTTGCATCTTACGTGAAAGCGCACGAAGACATGAGCGAACAATATAAAGATCAAGCTGGCTGGGCGAAGAAGGCCATTCTTAATACCGCCCTTGTTGGCAAGTTCACGTCAGACCGCTCAATCCGCGACTACGTGAACAATATCTGGAAACTTGAAGCGGTGAAACGCTAATAGAACCTAGTTAAGACCAAGGTAGCCAAGCGCTACCTTTGGTCATTTTCCAAAAGAAGTTATTGATAACAATAAAACCCTACATGGAAGGTGTTGGTATTACCTTCGGAGAAAGCGATGAAAGAACAAACAGCATTAAAGAAAGTCGCGGAAATGGCGAGATTGGCTGATAGCTATGTCAGTGCTTGGGGAGATGAGGCTAAAGTGTCTGAGGAGACGCTACGCCGCTTGCTCGCTTCGCTTGGCTACGATACTAGCAGTGATGAAAAACTACTGGCTTCTGCTGAAAAGAAACATAAAAAAGACGTACTAGCCCCTGTTCTTGTTTTACGCGACGGCGAACCAGTCGAAGTGGAACTAAACCTAGGTACGAGTGCTCGTGAGAGTGAATTCAGCTGGCGTTTAGAAACAGAACAAGGAGAGGTACTTGAAGGCTATCTTCAGTCCCAAATTGTTCGTGATGAGCGTGCTGAGGGTGGCCCTCTAGTGTTTGCATTGCCAAAGAACTTGGCTTGGGGTTATCACAAACTGATCATCAGTCGTAAGCGTCGTAAAACACCTTACGAGATGTCATTGATCATTACGCCGAAAGCGTGTTTCAAACAAGACGAGCTAAACCAACACAAAAAGCTATGGGGTCCTAGTATCCAGCTTTACACACTGCGTACTCAGCATAACTGGGGCATCGGTGATTTTGGTGACCTAAAACAACTGGTGAGTGATATTGCCTCTCGTGGCGGTGACTTCATTGGCTTGAACCCTATTCACTCGCTGTTCCCTGCGAATCCAGAAGGGGCAAGCCCATACAGCCCGTCTTCTCGTCGTTGGTTGAACATCATGTACATCGACGTAAGCTCTGTACCTGAATTCGCGCTAAGTGCAGAAGCACAACAGCGTGTTGGTAGCGCAGAGTTCCAACAACGTCTACAAAAAGCGCGAGACTCTCATTGGGTGAATTACACCGAAGTTTCGCAACTAAAAATGAGCGTTCTTCCGCTGCTATTCAGTGAGTTTAAAGCTCGCCATTTAGACAAGAACACTGATCGCGCTCGTGCCTTCTTGGACTTTGTTGAAAAAGGCGGCGACAGCTTGCTACACCAAGCTGCATTCGATGCACTTCATGCTGATTTACATGCAGAAGATGCAAACATGTGGGGCTGGCCAGTATTCCCTGAGAAATACCGCACATTCGACGCAGCTGGTACTCAGAAGTACATCAAGGATAACCAAGATCGTGTTCACTTGTACATGTACCTGCAATGGATCGCAGACGATCAAATCAAAGAAGCGCAAGCGCTAGCCGAAGAAAAAGGCATGGCTGTGGGTTTGTACCGCGACCTTGCGGTTGGTGTTGCAGATTCAGGTAGCGAAACATGGGCTGATGAAGGCGCGCTAGTATTGGATGCAAGTATCGGTGCGCCACCAGATGTACTTGGTCCACTAGGCCAAAACTGGGGTCTGCCTCCGCTTAACCCTCAGGTTCTAGAAGCGACTGGCTACGACGCTTACATCAAATTGCTACGTGCTAACATGAAGCATTGTGGTGCATTGCGTATCGACCACGTACTTGGCCTGCTTCGCCTTTGGTGGATTCCAAAAGGCGAGAAAGCGACAGAAGGCGCATACCTGTACTACCCAGTGGAAGACATGCTAGCAATCCTAGCGTTGGAATCTCACCGTCATCAGTGTTCTGTAATCGGTGAAGACTTGGGTACTGTACCTGATGAAATCGTTGATATCCTTCGTGATGCGGGTGTGCATTCGTACAAAGTCTTCTTCTTCGAAACATCAAAAGACGACGGTGGCTTTATTTCTCCGAAGCACTACGCTGAGCAATCTATGGCTGCGCTGTGTACGCACGATATGCCAACACTACGCGGTTTCTGGCACTGTGATGACTTGAAGATGGGGCGTGAGATTGGTCTGTACCCTGATGAACAGCAATTGGAAGGCCTATTCGCTGATCGCTTGAAGTGCAAACAAGGCATTCTAGACAGCGTTCGCTGGCATGGCTATTTGCCAGAAGGCATTGGTCATGATGCTCAGTATGTGCCAATGGATTCATACCTAAGCGAAGCGCTGCAACTGCACGTAGCCGCGGGTGACTCTGCACTGCTTAGTGTTCAGCTTGAAGACTGGCTAGAAATGGATCAACCGGTCAATATTCCTGGTACGGTGGATGAGTATCCAAACTGGCGTCGTAAATTGTCGATGAACCTAGATGAAATCTTCAGCCGTGAAGATGTGAATCGTATTTCTAAACGACTTACTGAAGTTCGTGCACAGGCGAGTAAGTAAGATGCCTAGAGTGGCGTAGATGGACGAGCTGATTACCAATTTTGTTAGCTCAGAGGTACGAAAGTTCCGTCTAGGTCACTCATTCCTAAAACACAATCCGTTAGGATGAAGTACCGTTATTATGCCCGCGACAATAGCGGGCATTTTTGTATTTTGACGCCGTTTACGCAACGAACGTGAGAAGCGGAGTCTTTTTGTGAGTTCACAACGTTGGCTGTGGAGAAACCGATGTTTGATTCAGATCTCTGGTCTTGAAAAGGATGTTGGCTCTAGGGAGAAAGATTTGAAAACCACCAAAACCAAGAAAATAAAGAAACAACACGAACGCGCATACGAACTGCTTGCTGAGGCGGCTTACTCAGATCCATTTGCGGCGCTGGGTCCATTCATTGACGACGAAGCTTCGCTGAGAGTTTGGATGCCGGGCGCAAACAAGGTTGAACTGCTTGTTAATGGTGAACCTCGCGTGGCGCTTGAGCGTGATGGCGACAGCGGTTTCATCTTAAAAGAGCAACGCGATTTACACCTGACCCACTACCGTTTAGCGGTCGATTGGAATGGTGTTGAACAAATTATTGATGACCCGTACCAGTACCACAATATCTACCAAGAGTACGAGCATCTGCATACGCCAAAAGACATGTATCACTACATGGGCGCACACTTTGTCACGCTAGAACGTGGCGGTGAAAACATCTCTGGTGTGCGTTTCCTTGTTTATGCACCACATGCATCTGCTGTTAGCCTTGTGGGTTGCTTCAACCAATGGGATGGCCGTCGTCATCCAATGCAACGCCTAGACTACGGTATCTGGGGCCTATTTATTCCTGGCTTAGAAGAAGGCGTTCAGTACAAATTTGAGCTAAAAGGGCCAAATGGGGAAGGGCTTCCTCATAAACAAGACCCTTGGGGCTTCTACTCTGAGCAATACCCATCGTTCGCGTCCATTACTTACGATCACAAGCGTTACCAATGGCAAGATGCGAAATGGCAAAACCGTGCAGTGACGCAAAAGCGTGATGAAGCGTTATCGTTTTACGAGCTACATGCTGGATCATGGAAGCGCGACGAGAAAGGTGATTTCCTCAACTACCGAGAACTCGCAGAGCAGTTGGTGCCATACCTTGTGGATATGGGCTACACCCACGTTGAGCTGATGCCTGTGTCTGAGCATCCATTCTATGGTTCATGGGGCTATCAACCCGTTGGCTTGTTTGCACCAACTAGCCGCTTTGGCTCCCCTGATGATTTCAAATTCTTCGTGGATGCGTGTCACCAAGCAGATATCGGTGTTGTGCTGGATTGGGTACCGGCGCACTTCCCATCGGATGATCATGGTTTAGCGAACTTTGATGGTACGCCTCTGTTCCATGATCCAGATCCGCGTCGCGGTTGGCACCAAGACTGGAACTCCTACATTTACGATTTAGGCCGTGAACATGTGCGTCGCTTCCTTGTGTCGAATGCGCTGTACTGGTTTGAACAATTCCATATTGATGGTATTCGCGTGGACGCCGTCGCGTCGATGCTCTATCTCGATTATTCACGTAGCCACGATCAGTGGGTCCCGAACGTTGATGGTGGCAACGAAAACTACGACGCAATCGCAACCTTAAAATGGATGAACGAAGAAGTGTACAAGCACTTCCCGAATGCGATGACGATTGCGGAAGAGTCAACGGCGTTTCCGGGTGTGTCTGCGCCAACCTTTATGGGTGGTTTAGGCTTTGGCTTCAAGTGGAATATGGGGTGGATGCACGACAGTCTTTCATACATCAAAGAAGATCCTGTTCACCGCAAATACCACCACAATACCATCACCTTCCCGCTGGTTTATGCGCACAGCGAAAACTACGTCTTGTCTCTCTCTCACGACGAGGTGGTGTACGGAAAAGGCTCTATCCATAACAAGATGCCGGGCGATGAATGGCAGCAAACCGCAAACCTACGTGCATACTACGGTTATATGTATGGTCAACCGGGCAAAAAGCTGAACTTCATGGGCGCGGAAATCGGCCAAACGGCGGAGTGGAACCACGATGATCAGTTGCAATGGTTCTTGCTGGAATACGAACGTCATCAAGGCGTTCAAAAGCTGATGCGCGATTTGAACCACTTGTACCGAAATGAAGCGGCGATGCACGATCAAGATTGTGTTCCTGCTGGTTTTGAGTGGCGTCTACAAGACGAGGCAGATGCAAGCATCCTAGCGCACGAGCGTATCAGTAAAGAGGGTGAGCGTATTCTCATCATCACCAACTTTACGCCCGTACCACACGAGCGTTTCCGTTTAGGTGTTCCAAATGCAGGTCAATACGAACTGCTGCTGAACACGGACGACAGCAAATACGGCGGAAGCGATTTTAAAGTGCTGACCAGTGTGAAAACGGAACAAGTCGAAAGTGAATCACTGCCTCAATCACTTGAGCTTCGT
Organism: Vibrio sp. 661; assembly: GCF_033339315.1. Taxonomy (NCBI): domain Bacteria; kingdom Pseudomonadati; phylum Pseudomonadota; class Gammaproteobacteria; order Vibrionales; family Vibrionaceae; genus Vibrio; species Vibrio sp. 661. The sequence continues at coordinate 264,752 of NZ_JAWOUJ010000001.1, forward strand.
TTGCCTCCACTTTCAACCGTGTTCTACAAGCTGCACAAATAATTTAGTCTAATCAAATTCTAAGCCCGTTTTACATTGTAAATCGGGCTTTTTTTAACCAAGTTTTCACTAACGATAAACAGACTGCATACTCTATACTTGCATCATATTGTTTTATGAAATCAGGCTAGGTCGGACTTTGAGAAAGATTAAATCCCTTCTGTTCAATATCTTATTGGTGCTTTTGCTTTTACCAGTGATGCTCGTTGGCATAGTGAAATACATCGATCCACCAATTTGGGGATGGAAGATCAGCCGCATAATTTCTCCTCCTGAAGGATTTCCTGAAGAGAGTCAAAATGAATGGGTGCCTTTGAGTGATATTTCTAAACACATTCAACTGGCCGTGATTGCGACAGAAGATCAAAAGTTCCCGACCCATTACGGAGTGGATTTTGATTCCTTGTTTAAAGTGATCTCAGAGTCTGGCGAGAACGGTCCCTCTCGCGGTGCGAGCACGATTACTCAGCAAACTGCAAAGAACGTGTTTCTGTTTCCTTCACACTCTTATGTGCGCAAAGCGTATGAGCTTTATTTTGCTCTGCTGATGGAAGCAATGTGGAGTAAAAAACGCATTCTTGAAGTGTATTTGAATGTGGTGGAGTTTGGTCCAGGTATTTATGGCGCGGAAGCCGCTGCGCAAAACTACTTTGGTATTCCTGCTAAACAACTTTCAACACGCCAAGCAGCAAGGCTTGCGGTGGTGCTGCCAAATCCGTATCGCATCAAAGTTTACCCTCAGACTTCTTACACCATCAGCCGCGTCAATTGGGCGATGAGACAAATGCGTAACCTTGGTAGCGTTCAGCTTTAAACTCCTTTTTACCCTGCTCATAAGTAGAACTACGCCCCCATAAAAGCAAAATGTGAAGCGTCACAAGCTTTAGGGCGTAGCTTTTCAGAATGATGTGCTCAGTTTTTCATCCATTTACTATTAGTGTGAGTAAAACTACAACACGAATACTGCGCCTATGCGCAACCAATGGACTGAACGATGAAACTGAATCTGATTACGACTACCTTATTGCTTGCATCGGCAAGTGCCATCGCCGAGCCAAACATCACCATTGCTACCACGACCAACAGCCGTGACTTTCCGTTAAGTGCAGAGCAGCCTTTGGTTGTGCCCTTAACCAAAGACGGATACACGCTCAAAATCACGGGTATTGAAGGCGACTGTGTCGCGCCTGATGGTCAGAAGGTCAAATTCAACAAACCTATCGCGCTGAACTGTGGAAAGCCAACAGAACTGCCTTTAAAAATCCGTTTTACTGGCGATTACTCTTTTGCTTTTGATGCGGAAGCCAAAACTCTACGCTTCAAGCGAGAGCCTAAGAAAGCTGCCAAGACAGAATTTAAACGCCCAATCCCACAAGTGCAATGTGAGGTTTACCAAGGCGGCGAAGTCACCATCGCGCTGGGTGACAGTTTCCCCGATGGCACCAAGTTGCGTGATGCCTATTCTGGTCAGATGGTCGAAGTAAAAGATCAGCAAGTATCGCTGACACCAAGCAAAGATTCAGGCGGTTTGGTGCTACTAGAGCCAGTGAAGAAAACCAAAGAAGCAGTGCCGTTTGATTACCGCAATGCCAACATTTACTTCGTGATGGTCGACCGTTTCAATAATGCTGATACGAGCAATGACAACAGCTATGGTCGCAAGAAAGACGGTAAAGAAGAGATTGGTACCTTTCACGGTGGTGACCTAAAAGGTGTGATCGAAAAGCTAGATTACATAAAGAGCCTAGGTACAGATGCGATTTGGTTGTCGCCAATCGTTGAGCAAGTGCATGGTTTTGTTGGCGGCGGTGATAGCGGCTCATTCCCATTCTACGCTTACCACGGTTACTGGACGCGTGATTTCACCAAGATTGATGAGAACTTCGGTAACGAAGATGATCTGAAAAAGCTGGTGGAAGAGGCACACAAACGTGGCCTTAAAGTCTTGATGGACGCAGTAATCAACCACACCGGTTACTCAACGCTAGCCGATTTGCAATTTGACGGTATTGAGGTGTTAAAACCAAACGCTGATTTACCGAATAAGTGGGGTGACTGGCAACCAAAAGCGGGTGAAAATTGGCATAGCTATCACCAGAATATTGATTACCAGAGTCCAAACTGGTCGAAATGGTGGGGCGGTGACTGGGTAAGAACAGGTCTACCGGGATACCCAGCTCCGGGCAGCAGTGATATCACTATGTCATTGGCGGGGTTACCTGACTTTATCACCGAATCAGACAAAGCTGTGAAGCCAGCGCAGTGGCTATTGGATAACCCTGGTACTCGCGTAGAGGCGCGCGACAATTACACCGTCTCGGACTACCTAATTGAGTGGCAAACTGATTGGGTGAAACGCTTTGGCATTGATGGTTACCGTGTCGATACGGTGAAGCACGTTGAAGGCGATGTGTGGAAACGCTTGAAAGAAGAGGCTTCAAGCAGTCTTGAGCAGTGGCGCAAAGATAATGGTAAGTCAGGTCAGCCATTCTGGATGATGGGTGAAGTATGGGGACATACCGCATATCGCAGTCCTTACTTTGACGATGGCTTTGATGCGTTGATTAACTTCGACATGCAGAAGAAGTTAGACAAAGGCGCGGCGTGTTTCAGCCAAATGGCAGACACTTACCAAAGCTATGCGGACACTATCGCCAATGAGAAAGACTTTAACCCTGTGAGCTACATGTCTTCTCACGATACCGAGCTGTTCTTCTCTCGCTTCAAAGATTACGGTATGCAGCGTAACGCCGCGAATGCACTGCTTCTGAGTCCTGGTGCTGTTCAGGTTTATTATGGTGATGAAGTTGGTCGTAACATTGGTCCTTACGCGGACGATTTCCACCAAGGCACTCGTTCTGACATGGTATGGAAGCTATCTGATGAGAAGCAAGCGCTGCTCAAACACTGGCAAACTCTTGGTCAGTTCCGTAAAGCGCACCCAGCGATTGGTGCGGGTCAGCATCAAGTAATTGAACAAGAAGGCACGTACGTGTTCTCTCGCTCGCTTGGCAATGACAAAGTCGTTGTGGCGTTTGTGGGACGTGATAAGTAACTAAACGCTCTTTATGTCGATAAATAAAAAGCCCTTCCTTGAGTTATCAGGGAAGGGCTTTGTTGTTTTAGTTCGCCAGTTCTTGGTCGATGACTTTTTCTAGCTCGTCAAACGGCACATAGCCAGGAATGACTTGATCATTAATGATCAACGCAGGCGTGCCGCGTAAACCAAGTTGCGTGAAATACTGATAGTTTTTATCAAGCAACGCCTTGGTCTCTTTGTCGTCGACAAGCTGCGCTTCTGTCCCCGTTTTTTTCGCGATTTGATTTAAGGAACGTGCGTCATGTGCGCCCGGTTTTTTCACCAATAACTCATGCACTTGTTCGTACTTATCTCGCTGGTTTTGCCAAACATTTAATGCGTAACTTGCCGAGTTGTAGCCGTTTTTCTCGTATTGTTCTTTAAAAGAGACATTGAGGTTAAGCACTTTTACCTGCGGATATTCCTTACCAACTTTGACCAGCTCTCCTTCTAAACGTTTACAAAAAGGGCAGCTGTAGTCTGTTACGTTAATAATGGTTAACTCAGGGTTTTCAGCACCAAAAGAGGAATGTTTGCCATCACTTAGATATTGACGAACCTCCTTCAAGGTGTCGCCAAATGACTGTTGATACGCAATGTACTCTTGAAGGTTTTGGTGCAATGAATCAAGAATTTGAGGGTTATCTTTTAGTATCTGATTAACTTCCTCTAGCTTTTGTTCTGAGGTCTTTTCTGATGCGAAAGATACGGCAGATACGATAGCCATCGTTAACGCCAAAAGTGTACGAGTGAATGTCATAATATTTCCTAAAACTTTTAAATTTCGTTGTTTGTTATGTGAAGTGAATAAAATATGTACAAAAGTCAGGCAGAAAGGTCTCTCGCCTTGCTGGCTTTATTCTCTAAACACGCAAAGTTTTAGGTGAACCCGATACTTTTCCGGTATCGGTTCTGTGTATTCCAGATAACGAATTGCTGTGGTTGTCATCGGCAGCGCCACAATCAAAGCAAACAGAAAAAATGGAATAAGAATATGATCAAACTGATGTTGGTACGCTTGAACCAGCTTTTCTGAAAGGTCGCAAGATGGTGATAAATTCACACTCTCATCTTGCTGACTCTGTATTTGGTGAGCCTTCGGGCAGCTTTTCGAGAAACCAGAATTTTGGCTTAAGCATATCATCACCACCCAAAGCACGAGGGCGAGTGTCCATTTGGCTATTTTATATTGTGAGCGTAACAATGGGTCGTATAGTCCTGTTAATTCTGGTTTATGCCGTTTACATATGACCGGGCCATCCTAACCTAAATTTCGTGGCTGAATGTTACTTTCGAGTTAATCGATATTGCCTCAATGCCAAAGTATGAAGTACGTCATGAATGTTGTAGAAAGCAATATTCGTCAGAATCATTTGTTGAGTTGATGAAGAAGTCGTGAGCTATCGATATAGATTAAAATACCTAATTGTTGGCACAAATTTTTATTATCTTTCAATTGTGATTGGAATCATAAAACAAAACTTCATAACTGAGTCGCGATAATGTTCGGCAGGCGGATTGATTTTGATCATCTCTCTAGCACATTATTCAGGTGAACATATGTGTTAAGTTCCACATGTGTAGGTAATGTTATGAAAATTCCTGTTCAAACTGAGCGTAAAGTTACACTGGGGTGCTACGTTGCTCTGGCGTTTGCGGTTGTGTTCTTTTCTGGCCTGATGCAATCTAGCGAATGGTACGGTGTATTCGATTTTACAACGCTCAATGGCTCTTTCGGCAAGGTGGCGTATGGTGTCACCGAAACGGCTGACGGTGTGCAAGTTGCAACAACGTCGCTTCGCGGTACTGGTGGTAGCGGTGCTCGCGACGGTTTCATTTTCGCACTTACTTTGATTCCAACTGTTATGTTCGCCTTAGGTATGATCAACGTACTTGAGCACTACGGTGCACTTGAAGCCGCTCGTAAGCTTCTTACTCCTCTTCTACGTCCTCTAATGGGTATCCCTGGTAACTCTGGTCTGGCTCTGATTGCTTCTCTACAAAGTACCGATGCTGGTGCGGCAATGACGCGTCAGCTAAAAGATGAAGGTCACCTAACTAAGCGTGAAACGGACGTATTTACCATGTTCCAGTTCACTGCGGGTGCAACCATCGTGAACTTCTTCTCATCAGGTGCTGTGCTGTTCACGCTGACAATGGCTGACGGCTCTCTAGCGGTAACGTCTTCTATTGGTTTAGCGGTTGTGGTGATGTTCGCATTTAAGATCATCGGCGCGAACCTGTTCCGTATCTACCTAAACATGACGGAAGGTAAAGAAGACAAGCAAGACCAAAACAAATCAGAGAACCTAAAAGAGGAGACGGCATAATGGGTGACGTTAAAGCGAAAAAACCAATGGTGACGGATATCTTCGTCGAAGGTGCTAAGAAAGGCTGGGTAATTGCGACTACCTCTACGGTTCCTAACGTATTGATGGCGTTCGTTATCATCAAAGCGCTGCAAATCACTGGCGCGTTGGATCTGATGGGCACGGTGTTTTCTCCAATCATGGCGGTGTTTGGTCTTCCGGGTGAAGCTGCAGCGGTATTGATCGGTGCTTGGATGTCGATGGGCGGCGCAGTGGGTGTGGTTATCACGCTGTTTGACCAAGGTATCCTTAACGGCACGCACATTGCGATTCTTGCGCCTGCTATCTACCTAATGGGCTCTCAAGTTCAGTACATGGGTCGTATCATGGGCCCAATTGGTACTGAAGGTCGTTACATCCCAGTTATGATTGCAATCTCAGTATTGAACGCGTTTGGCGCAATGCTGGTGATGAATCTGTTTGTCTAGGAGTGAGTCATGCAATTCTCTCTAAATGAATATCTAGAAGAGCTACGTCCGCTAATTAATGTGGATTGTGGCACTTACACGACTGATGGTATCGAGTTTATCGCTTCTCAATTTGAAGAGAAGTACCAAGCGATGTCAGATTGGAGCGTAAAACGCATCGACTGTGGCAGAGCGGGCATCGGTCTCGAAGTTCGAAATAAGCCGGAAGCTGAGCAAATCGATGTGATGCTGATTGGTCATATGGATACCGTGTTCCCTGTGGGTACTGCTGAGCTTCGTCCAATGTCTCAAGATGCAGAGAAAGCTTACGGTCCGGGCGTCTCGGACATGAAATCTGGCTTGCTGAACATCGTATACGCGATGCGCAATCTAGACCAAGCGGTGTTGGATAAGCTGTCTATCGCTATCTGCATGAACCCAGATGAAGAAACGGGTTCTCTGGACTCTGTGGATTGGATTCAATCAGTAGCGAAAAACGCAAAGAATGTACTGGTTGCAGAAGCAGCACGTGCAGACGGTGGTTTAGTGAAAGCGCGTAAAGGCATGGCTCGCTACAAAATGACCTTTAATGGCGTTGCTGCTCACGCAGGTAACGAGCCAGAAAACGGTCGCAGCGCAATCACTGAGATGGCAAATTGGATTCTGGCTGTCAATGCAATGACCAACTTTGACTCTGGTACCACGTTGAACGTCGGTATTGTTTCTGGCGGTAACGGTGCGAACATAGTTCCGGAACATGCTGAAGCGATCGTGGATGTGCGTTTCTGGAGCAACGAAGAATACGATGATGTCGACAGCAAGCTAAACGGCATGCTGGAAACACCATTCGTTGATGGTGTGAGTATCGAGTTGGTTCGTGAAGCTTACAAACCTTCTATGGTGCCAAGTGCGCAAACGGAAAGCCTGATGGCATTAGTTGAAGAAGCCGCAAGTGAACTGGCTATCGACATCAACTGGAAAGAAGTGGGTGGCGGCTCTGATGCAAACAACACGGCGATTCTAGGCGTTCCAACTTTGGATGGTCTAGGACCTATCGGTGCGGGCTTCCACAGCGATCAAGAGTACTTGTTGCTTGAGTCTATCGAACCACGTATCAAAATGCTGATGCGTGTATTGGAGAAGATTGCTCAATAGGGCATTCTGCTTTTAAAGCTTGGTTCCCAAAGCTTTTGGCTTCAACCTTTTGGTTTCCAAGATTTTTTTCCAATGCAATAATCCCCAGACTTCAGTTTGGGGATTTTTCTATCTGTGTTTCACTTTACTATCATTTCTTGTTATTAATCTTGCGTTCAGGTTCGATTAATTAATATGTTGGACATAGTCATAAATTTCGGAGGCAACGATGACCACAACAATGTCTGTAAAATCGGCGCCGAAAGACGCCAAAGATCAAACGATGCAAGCGCCAGATGAGAAAACCTTCTGGCGAAAAATGAAAGGGTCGGTTAAGAAAGCGGGTGAAGAAATTGCTGTAATGGGCATAAAATCATGGCTCGCGATGACAGATTCCAACACCGCCGTTCGCCATAAGGCGATTTTAGGTGGCGCGCTGGCATACTTTGTCCTACCAACAGATATGGTGCCAGACGTACTAGCTGGCGTCGGTTTTACCGATGATATGGCGGCACTTACCTTAGCCGCGAACTCAGTCGGTAATGCCATCACTAAAGAACACGAAGCACAAGCCAGAGAAAAACTGAATTCGATGGCGGATTAGAAAGAGTATTTCTAGACGCGGAGAAAACAAAAGCCCCGATGTTTCCATCGGGGCTTTCTTTTAGACAGGACTATATAATTTCAGAATGGTAATCGTAGAACGATTTAGGCGTCAGCGCGTTTAAGATGCACTTCTTCTTCGGCTACGCCTGCCATTGGGTCGTTGAAGCGAGCTTCATCCAATGCACCCTCTGATTTTGCAACGATGACGGTTACAGCACTGTCACCAGTGATATTTACCGCGGTACGAATCATATCAAGAAGACGGTCAACACCCATGATGAGCGCGATACCTTCAAGCGGCAGACCAACTTGGTTCAATACCATAGCAAGCATGACAAGACCCACACCAGGAACACCTGCGGTACCGATAGACGCCAGAGTTGCCGTCATGATAACCATTAGGTAATCGCCCATAGTTAAATCAATATTGAAAGCTTGAGCAATAAACGCAGTTGCTACGCCCTGCATGATCGCCGTACCGTCCATGTTCACGGTTGCACCAAGTGGTACTGTGAACGATGATACACGGTTCTCAACACCCATGCGGTGCTTTGCTGTTTCCATTGTCACTGGAATCGTCGCGTTTGATGATGCGGTCGAGAAAGCAAACATGATCGCGTCTTCCATCTTACGCAGGAACGTAATTGGATTTAGACCAGTGAAACCTTTTAACATTAAGCTGTAAGTGACTAGGCCGTGCAGGACAAGCGTACCAGCCAGTACTAAGAAGTACTCTGCCAGATTGACGATCGCGCCCAGACCAAGACCAGTAAATAGCTTCGCCATTAAGAAGAACACCCCATAAGGCGCCAAGTTCATCAAAATCGCGACCAGTTTCATGATCACTTCATTCAGATCAGAGAAGAATGCTGCGATGCGTTCGCCTGGTTTACCCGCTGCACTGATCGCGATACCGAATAGCACGGCGAACACGATAACTTGCAGAGTTTTACCTTCTGCCATTGCGCTGATTGGGTTGGTCGGGAACATATCGATGATCACCTGACCTAAAGATGGCGCTTCGGCTGATTTGAATGAACTTGCTGCCGTTAGATCTGCCCCTGCCCCTGGCTGGAATAGAGTACCCATAGTTAGAGCAAGCGTAATCGCGATAGCCGTTGTCGTAACGTAGAAAGCGAGGGTTTTACCGCCCATGCGACCCAGTGTAGAGAGGTCTTTGAGAGAGCTAGTACCACAAACTAACGAAACAAATACTAGCGGTACAACAAGCATTTTTAAGCTGGCAACGAAGATCTGTCCACCAACTTCGAATAATCCATTAACAATGTATGCGTCGACAAATCCGTTGTCGGCAAAAAGTGTGCGAATTGCAAATCCTGTCAAGATACCCGCTACCATACCCAAAATTACGCGGCTGGTGAGCGACATCGGTTTCTTGGTATTCATGAGAACACTCCTTATAGTTATGCACCTTGAGTTCACTTCAAAGCGGCGAGCAGATTAGCAGCGGAGTGAGAAAATACGAAAGAATAATCCTCTAAATGGTTAATAGATGTGAACTTTATCACTAATAAAAATGGGATTTTAACCAAATATTAACGAATTGGCCGGATGAAAAGTTTGTATTTTAACACTTTTATCGAATATACAACCGATAACAAAGAGGATTTACAATAAATTTTAATAAGAGATAGAGTGCATACTCTCTTGGAGTGGATGCATTTCTGCATAACTATTTAAGTTATATTCAGGCTAGCGGTCGCTTCTTTAGGGATAATTTAGTATTGAGTGTTCATCAGAGCCAACGAACCCTTTATGCTTTCATATTTGTCAACTCAATGATGGTTGGCAAGTGTAGTTAGTTGGAGGTGATCCCAGCTCCAATAACTTTGACTGGTATTTTTAATCCCTCCAACCCAATAGCATTGTTTCGCTCGTATTAGGCCTTCCAAACACTGCTTGCCAGCCTCAGTGATACGGACGCTTTGTTCCCACCAGTGCCTTTCACGTGACTCAATCGTGATCAAAGGTATTTGACACTGTGCTAGAGGGAGGAGTAACGCGTAAAACATCACGTCTCCTAGATAAGGAAGAGGTTCTAGTTGTTGATATTGCTCAAACCAATCTTTGATGGGAATTGAACGATTTTGCGAGCTCAAGACCTTTAGTGCGAGGTGTTGTGTCAAGCTCAATCCAGTTTGTGAATTAGGTAACTCTTGCAAATGGCGTTTAAGCACGTCGAGTATATTGGGCAAGCAATCCAGGTTATGCTGCTGAATCAAATTAACTATGGAAATAGGTGTCGGTGATGTAATAGCGTGCCAACACCGTTTAGCCTGACTGAATAATTTTGCTGTCACAGGTTTACGGTATCGCCAACAAGAACGAATAGCTTCTTCAGGCAACTGCCCAAAGCCGATGAATCGTTCAGTGCCCGGGAACTGGTTCAACTCAATGATCTCTATCACTTTATTCTCTACATTCTCTAACTGTGTTAGAGCACGAATTAGCATCAATTGATCATAGCTGTCATGTTCGACCCAAAAGACGATTCGTTCAAATACATCACTTTGCAACAGATCGAGGTTTGATTGTTCCAATGTGACTATATCTTGAACCGAGTCTTCACGCTTCATCACGGGCAGCAGAGTCTCTACGACATATTGGGCACGAATGGCAAGGAAGTTCTGCGGTGTTGCTGGTATGGGGCCAATACAAAGCGGATCGATCAGGGCTAAAAATGTCCCTTCAAATCCACTGGTTTTAAGCTGTTGTTGTATATCGTGACCGCAACGAACGTGTAGCGTTTTTACTTTCGCATCTAGGGGCGGTTTTTGTTGTTTGATGGCTAGTTTGTGCGCTTCTAGCTCTTCGACATGAGCTTTTAGTTTACTCCAACTGGATAAGCCAAGTTCTCTTGCGAGTGCATATTGAACGTCAGCCAATTGAATTGTATCGGGAGCCAAAGATTCTGGCTTGGAGTGAAATCGCTTAACTAACTCCAACGTAGCGTTATCGTATAGGCGGATAGCTTTGAGCCTTTTTTTAGCAATGGATTTTTGCTGATTGATATTGATCGAGAAGCTATTTGTAGAGTTCATATTTCACCTTTCTTATTTCTTCCACACTCGCCTAAATAGAAGCTAAAAAGAAGGTAAAAACAGATTGTGCCTGCTAAACCAAGCAGGTGAGGATATTGCCGTGAACCGAGTTCTTTCCGCGAGTGTTGGGTGCTTTAGGCATGAGCAGAGTGATAGTAGGTGGTCGCTATCCTTCGTGCAACCTTTTGTGAGAGTGTAGCGTCACAAAATGGCCGTTTCTCTATATTTAGGGAGAATCAATAGGCGATAACACTAGCGATTCAACTCAATACCACTGTTGCTAGACTCGAGTTTCTACACTTTTGAGTAAAGTACGATAAAGCGCTTGAGTCGCAGGACCACTTTTGGCTCCTTTGGGTAAAGTGAGGTGCAGCGCAACTTGATATTGATGGGAGTGTTCGATCTCCAATACTTTAATTTTATCGCTCTTGCGGGCTGCGACTAAGTGCGCTGGTAGCCGACAAAATCCAGCGCCTTGCTCTACGGCGTGAAAAGCGTGGTCGAAGTTATCGACGGTAATACGCTGACGTGCGCGTAACCAACCCACATCTCTTTTCGTTTTGTCTGAATCACCTAAGTCACGGATGACAATTTGGCTGGTGGTTGCAAAATCGTCGATGGAAACATGCGGCTTTTTAGCGAGTGGATGGTGTGCTGCGATTACAGGCAGCATGGTTGTTACGCCAAATGCTTCGGCAGGGTAGTTGGTTATCGGTAAGTTGATGATTGCGATGTCAGCGAGCTCATTTACGACCATTTCGGTTGTTTTGCTCAGTGACGTTTCAACCACTTGAACGGAGGTCGTGTTGTTGTCCTCCAAAAATTGACTGAGTGGTGCATAAAGCCAACAAGGGTCACAAAGATGATCTACTGCGACCGTGATTTGAGATTCCACCCCACTTTTTAACTGCTCGCTGATGACTTCTAGTTCCCGCGCTTGTTCAAGCATGGATTGTGCACGACGCAGTATGGTTTTGCCGTGCTCTGTCAAACCCGCTTTGCGCCCTCGTACTTCGATAAGTTGAATACCAAGTTGGTCTTCTAACTTCCTCACCGAGTAGATCAATGTAGTATGGCTCTTGTTGAGCAGTAAAGCTGCGGATTGAATGCTGCCTTCTTGATTAATCGCTTGTAGCGTTTGCCATTGTTCTAAGGTCGTTTTTAGTCTCATGAGTCAATTCTTTAGACAGTTAATGGCGAAATTATGAACTTTTCTGTCAGTTTTATAAAGGTAATAATCTTGTCATCGAAAACGAGTCAATAAGAAGAGGAGACTCAAGATGGCGAAATTATTGCAAGTTGATTTTGAATTTCATGGTCCGTTTGGTGACGAGATGTCGAATGCTCTGGTCGACTTAGCTAAGTCGATTAACCAAGAGCCGGGCATGATTTGGAAAATCTGGACGGAAAGCGAAAAAGACAAACTCGGTGGTGGTATCTATCTTTTTGAAGATGAAGCCACGGCGCAAGCTTATCTCGAAATGCATGCCGCACGCTTACGAAAAATGGGCGTAGTCGAAGTACGAGGTCAAATTTTCGATATCAATGTGCCGTTAACGACGCTCAATCAAGGGCCTATTAGAGGATAAGGAGATGATGACCAACCGCACTTTTCTAACCGTTCATGGTGTCGTATATACGGTATTCGCTTTTGCGTTGTTTTTTGTACCAACCATAATGTGGCCGATGTATGGAGTACAAATTAACGACCAGTACGCGCTGTTTTTATCGCAGCATACTTCGATCTTTTTAGGTGGAATCGCAGCGGTGAGTTTGATGTTACGTAATGTGGAATCAGGGCATACTGCGAAACAGCTGTTTAAAGCATTATTGATTACTAATGGCTTAGGGGCAGTGATTACTACCTATGCCGGCATTATCGGAGTATTTGTCGGTTTTGGTTGGAGTGACCCAATATTCTTTGTCTTGCTTAGTTTGATTACGTACAAGCAACTAAGAGTGCAATAGAAAAAGCCCTGCTGTTTCTAGCAGGGCTTTGTCATATTTGGTTTAATTAGCGATCTAAATTCAAGTTATGATTCGCTTTTGTACGCGTAGTTATAGTAGCCGTATCCATAGCCGTATGAGTTAGATGCTTTTTTCTCAACTGCATTGAGAATCACACCTTTAACTTCAACGCCTGATTGCTCGAAGCGACCTTGCGCGACTTCAATCTCCTTCAAAGTCGTTTGATCAAAACGAGCGACCATCAGAGTTGTTCCTGCAAGCGCGCCAACAATGCTTGGGTCGGTAACTGCGAGTACAGGCGGCGTATCGATGATGACTAGATCGTATTGTGCAGACATCTCGTCAACAAAGCTCTTGAAGCGAGGGTGCATAAGAAGTTCTGACGGATTTGGTGGTACTTGGCCGCGAGTCACAACATCTAAATTATCAATGGATGTAGATTTAATGATGTTGCTAAGGGATGTCTTACCGCTCAAGTAATCAGAAAGACCGTTGTCCCAGCGTAGACCGAAGCATTGCTGCAAATAACCTTTACGCATATCCGCATCAATAAGCAGCACTTTCTGACCGGTTTTCGCAGCGACGGCCGCAAAGTTGGTCGATACAAATGTTTTGCCGATAGATGGTGCAGGACCTGAAATCATAAGAACGTTATTCTTCGCTTCCATCATTGCAAAGTGCAAGCTAGTGCGAAGACTACGTAGAGCCTCAATGGAAAGATCGGCTGGGTTAGCTTCCGCTAGAAGGACTAGCTCATTGTTGCTGCCTTTGTTGCGCTTAAGCTTGTTTGCAAATTCCAGTTGTTGAATAGATTTTGGAACGCTTGCGTAAACTGGCATGCCAATCTGTTCAATTTGATCTGGTGTTTCTACACCACGGTGGAATGCTGCACGAATTAATACGAAAGCCACGCCTGCCATACCGCCAAGCAGTGTTGCTAGCACAACGATAAGCGCTTTTTTCGGCTTGATTGGCTTAGAGAAAGATTGAGCGTTATCTAAGATTCGAACGTTGCCAACTGTTCCGGCTTTAATAATGTTGAGCTCTTGAACCTTGTTCAATAGTTGGATGTAGATTTGTTGGTTTACTTCTACATCGCGTGTCATACGTAGAACTTCACGCTGTGTTTTCGGTAACTTTTGAACTTGTTTATTAAGACGTTCTTTCTCTTTTAGTAGTGTTTCACGTTTATCAAGTAGCGACTTATAAGCTGGGTGATCCTGTGTGAAGCGTTGGCTGATCTCACTTTCTTTGAATGTAAGCTCATTTAGCTGTGCTTCTAACTCAACCATTACTTTCAGCGTTGACTGAGCTTCAAGGCCTAAATCGATAGATTCATTTTCTTGACGGAACCGATTTAAAACGTCTTCAGAAGCGGTCAGTTTTGTTTTGATGTCTGGGAGGTGACCTTTCAAGAACTCGAGGCTTTGCTCTGCCTCTGCAGAATTTCTTTGAACGTTTTGTAAGAAGTAGTTTTGGCTAATGTCGTTCAAGATATCTTGAATCTTAGCGCGGTCTTCACCAGAGAAGCTTAAAGATATAATCCCGGTTTGCTTACCACGTTCGCTAATCGATAAGTTTTCTTGAAGTTTATTAATTGCATCTAATTTACTGATTTTGCTGACCGTGAATGAGTCACCAGTTTGAGCCACAAGTTCAGTCGCCAAAAACTGGTATCCATTCTTCTCAAGCAGTTCACCAACTTTACCTTCTAGAATGACGTTATTGTCATCTTCTAAGAGCCTGAACGTCTGTTTTTCAGAATCAATAACTTCAAGAGTTAAAGGAACGCCAACTGCGTAAGAAGGAGCATTAAATCGTGAAACGCTCAGACTGATTTGCTCACCTTGTAGTCGAGCTAGGCCTTTACCAATAATTGGCATGTAGTTTGGAGAAACGACAGTCGTTAAGTTGAACTTATCAACAGTACCGCCCAAGATCATACGAGATTTGATGATCTCTATTTCTGTTGTCGCTGATGATTCTGCTGAAAACAGCTCTCCCATATCACCAACCATCGCTGAAATACCACCTGAACTCTTACTTTCGATTTGGATAAGAGCGTCAGCTTTATAGATAGGTGTTGATAGAATGGCAACGCCGACGCCTATAATTGAAAATAGGACTACGGTACATAGAATGAGCCATTTGGCATCGAGAATGATCCCAAATAACTTTCCCAAATCGATCTCATCGTCGGCTTGACGTGATTGCTTAATAGTTTGTGTTGTCATTACTTTAACTTCTTAAATACCTTGCCATTGGCGTTTATTTAGCCTTGCGGCTTATAGTTTTTGAGACCACGCTTTTGCTGCTTTTTCTATAAGCGTATATGCATGTTCGAAAGCTTCTCTACTTTGTCTGTATGGATCAGGGATGCTTTTTTCATTTATCCACTGTCCAAACAGCATCGTTTTACCTCGTGCCTCAGGAGCGATTTTGGTTAAGGCTTCTAAATGACCTTTTTCCATAACCAATATCAGATCGTATTGAGCGCAAAGCTCAGGTGTTAATTGTCGTGCTTCGTGTCCATCTAAGCTTACGCCATGTTCGTTCGCGATAGTGGTTGCCATCTCGTCAGCAGCTTTTCCCGTTAGATGGCTCTTATCTACTGCGATTCCTGCTGATGCGACATGTTTGTTTGGTAGTAAAGACTGCAAAAGCCGCTCTCCTGTTGGAGAGCGGCAAATATTACCGACACAGACGACAAGAATATTAGAAAACAAATGCTTACCCTACTTTAAGTTGTATGCTTATGATCTCAACTGAATTGCTGGCTTCTTTATATTGCGCAATTGAGCTGAGTAGCTATCGATTACGTGCCGCAAGAGATAATTTTCTTGCGGCACGTTGTTTTACGGCCAAGTGCGTACTCGTAGTACACCTTCAGTTAGTTCATTAAAGCCGGAAATGGTTGGAACGAGCTGAGCAATCACACGATTCCAACGACTAACAGGTGCAGCCGTCACATAGACTATGTCGTAAGGGTTGAGATCAAACTCAGTACCAATCACCAAAGCAGAAGCGTCAGAAACATCTAGCTGATAAATGTCCGCCATTTTAGCTTCTTCTTTTGAACGTCTGATGACAAACACACCGGTAGCATCTGCGGAGATTTCACTGATACCACCAACGCTGCTAAGAGCCTCAGTAAGGCTCATGCCGCTACGATCAATTTTGAGTAATTTCGGATCGTTAACCTCGCCCATAACAAATACTTTTTGCGCATCGTTTCGAGGAATATGAACAATATCACCAGGCTTTAGAAGGCGGTTTTGAGTTAAATCGCCTTGTTGCATCAGAGCATACAAAGAGACGTTTTCAACAACGCCATTGCGTGTCAGTGTCGCATTACGCCAATCAGCCTCGGCAGCCAGTCCGCCAGCTCTATTCACAGCATCTAGAAGTGTAAGGGGGATGTTTGTAATTGGTTGTTGTCCTGGCTTGTTAACTTCGCCAGTTACATAAGTCTTTTTAGAGCGAAATGCCGCAACGCTTACATCGACCTGTGGGCTCTCAATGTATTTTGCAAGGCGGCTTGCAATGTCTGCACGAATCTGACGTACGTTTTTGCCTTCAACATGTACGACACCTATGTAAGGGTAGAAGATCGTGCCATCCGAATGCACCCAGTTACCCGCTTCGGCTGAGCTTCGGTATGAGCCCGCTGGGATCGTTAGCTCTGGGTGATCCCAAATAGTGATATTTAGGATATCGCCAGGTCCTACTTCGTATTCATATTTTGCGATTTCAATATCTAACTCTGGGTTTGGTTTTGAAAAAGGGTCCACTGAATTTAAAGACGTTACGCGCTCCAAAGTTAAGGGATAAACGGTAACCTGAGACTCTATATCACTCGATTCAGTGCTCATGACTGTTTTGTCACTGACCGAAAGGTGGCTACCAGGCAAAGTACACCCTGTAAGAAGGATTGGAAGTACTGATATCCCCAAAAATTTATTAAATGTGTTCATTGGTTTATAACTACCGAAAGAAAGTTTGCCGACTGAAATTGATTCATTCTAATTGAACTGAGTTTCATCAATATTGACGATTTACTGCAGTTTTAAGCCTTTAGAAAGCGAGTCCATTCAGAATTATTTGTGTAATAAACACTCCAAATGGCTGCTAGCGACTTAGAGCTCTTAGTTTTATTAATGAAGGTGTGAAAATCCGACCCACAAAAAATAGTCAACTATTATCCATCTGGTTGCAATAAAGGCAACAAGTTACTCGAAAAAATACTGACGAATACATGACAAAATTGTGTCTATTTAGCGTTATTGAGATGAATGCATGATTTTGCACAAGCAAACAGGCAGTAATGTGAAAAAACTCATGCCAAAGTTGTATGCATCCTATTTACACTATATGCAACTGCCGTTATGCTTCGTGTTGCGGTCGGATATAACAACAAATATTGGAGCTAATTTTGAAAATCAAACTTTTAACGGCAAGTGTGGCTGCTGTTCTACTAGCAGGTTGTGGTAGTGACAGCGATCCTGAGGTAAAAACATACTCAGTACAGGCTTATGACCCAGCTGTTATCGGCATGGAAGTATCTTATGACTGTGGTGGAGACTTAAAAGGTCAGGCTGATGAGCTAACAACAAACTATGAAGGCATGGTTGGTAAAGCTCGCATTAGCCATATCGACGTAGTGAGTGCACCAGGTGAATGTACTTTCACATTGAAGCATACTGATAAGAGTGTAGATGCATCTAACGGAAAACCTATTACGTCTGATTACAAGATTCCTAAAGGTCTTGCCCAAGCTGACTCTTTAGTTACAGGTTCTCCATTTACAACGTTGGTAGCTAACTCTCTAGATGACGGAGAGGTATACTCATCAGATACTGCTGAAAAAGTATTTGCCAATTTAGGTATCGATATCAATGCAAGTGGTAAAACAGTTGACGAAATCCTTCGTGATACAGAGTCTGTAGTTGCTAACCTTCAAAGTGAAGGCGGCAATAGTGAACTTGCTACGAAGCTAGTTGCTACGGCAAATATCGTGTCTGATATCATTAAAGCGAACCCAACAGCTGCACCTGAAGCCGTGGCTGTAGCTGCAAAATCAATGGCAGAAGAAGTGATTGCGAAATACCCGCATTACCCTAAAGCAGGCGCGGATTCTGAAGAAGTGATTTACGTAGAAATCTCTGAAGAAGATACGAAGAACGTTGTTGAGCAGGTTGAAAAAGACATTGCTGCAGGTAAGCCTGTAGACCAAATCAAACCTACCGTTCCACCAGTTCCAGATGCGAAGCCTGGTAAGCCAGTTGATCCGGTTGCTCCACCATCAGGCGGTTCAGGCGGTAACTAAGCAAGTTTTTGCTGATAAATTCTAAAGGCCTCTTCAGAGGCCTTTTTTGATCCTATCGTACTGTAGTCATCACCTTTTAGTGAGCCCTTTTCTGTTTAAGTAAGGCAGGATGTGCGGACGTGATTCGCCAGCCAGTTTACTGGTGACTTCTTGTGACCAAGTACTCTGTTTTTGATTGCTCGAACGGTTTGCATAGTAGTTTTGCATAGTTTGGTCATACGTCTGAATATCATCCAAGCTTAGGTCTTGATACTGATTTTCATGCACCACGACATGCTTAGGTAGGCGAGGTTTTACTTCAGGGGCTTGATCTGGATGACCAAGACACATACCAAATAAAATGGCGGTATTTTTAGGTAAACCTAATAATTCGTCTACTTTTTGGGCATTGTTTCGTAAACCACCAATATACACACCTCCTAGTCCCATCGACTCCGCCGCAAGCAAGCAATTTTGTGCCATGATGCCCGAGTCTACAGCGCCTATTAGCGTTAACTCGGTAAAATCAGCTTGAACATCTGGGTTGATACTGGCGTGGCGCTGGTAATCAATACAAAACACCAAAAACTCAGCCGCGCTTTCAACGTACCCTTGATTTCCGGCATATTGAGCTAATAGCGTACGTTTTTCTTTGTCGGTCACGCGGATAATTGAAACGACTTGCAACATGCTTGATGAGGACGCCGCAAGGCCGGCTTGAAGAATGGCATCTAATTGTTCGCTCTCAATCGGTTGTGAGGTGAATTTTCGAATTGAGCGGTGATTGAGAATTGTTTGAATCGTGCTGTTCATGGTGACTTAACATCCCCTGTTACGTGTAAAGGCTGAAGACTCACCTTAGCGACATTTGATGAGTCGGTAAACTATCTCAAAAGAAAAACAATGCTTGGCGCATAAGTGTGAAGACGAATCGAGAATACACCACTCGTTCTGTTTGAGAGCGTATATACTGTTTTTAGAATCAATAATTTAAATGCAGTGGAAAATATGAAAGAACTCATTGTTCATACAGTTACGGTGTTTATGGGCTTCTTTGCCATCATGAACCCTATCGCCAATATTCCCATCTTTTTGAGTTTAACTGCTGATGAAGATAAAGAAACCATCCGTTCTATTGCGCTCCGCTCGGTTTTTATTGCATTTATTATCATCGCGATATTTTCTATTGCCGGTAAGTTAATTTTTGATTTGTTTGGTATCACGCTTTATGCATTGCGAATAACAGGCGGCATTTTGGTGTTTTTGATAGGTTTTAACATGCTTCAAGGTGATTCGACGCATCAGAAAACCAAAGAGAAGGCGTATTCACCAGCTCAGCAACGGGCGGCATTGAGTATTGCAGTGTCTCCACTGGCGATGCCAATATTAGCTGGGCCTGGAACGATTGCTACCGCGATGAACTTTGCGACAGCGGGTGGTTTCGATCAAACCATTATTACTATCGTTTCTTTCGCTGTCCTGTGTGTGATCACCTATGTACTGTTTTTATTTGGAGACAAATTGGTCAAAGCGGTTGGGCCAAGTGCTCTAAATGTTGTGACGAAAATGATGGGCTTAATTCTAGCGGTTATTGGTACTCAAATGTTCATTGATGGCGCGGGCGAAGCCTATAAAACGGTTTTCTCCTAGATTTCTCTTAGGCATTGCCACCTTGGTTCAACCCGCAATTACATTTCTAACGGGTACGGATTTTTTGAACTTTAGTTTTCATTTTCTAAGAGAGAAATAAATAGACTTCACCTATTTCAATAATAAGAATATTCAATTGTTGTGATTGCACGAATTTCATTACTCTTTTGGCAAGGAGAATGGGGGAAATATGGCAACAAAAGCAATTGTAGTAGAAGGTGGCGCGATGCGAGGCGTCTTCGCAAGCGGAGTGTTAGATGCGTTTTTAGAGCAGAGTTATAAACCGTTTGATTTTGCAATCGGTGTATCTGCTGGTGCATCAAATTTGATTGGGTATTTGACCGACTACCCGCATCGCAGTATTAACGTCATTACTAAGCTGGCCACAAGCAAACGCTTTTTTGACCCGACTCGCTTCGTTAAAGGTGGGGACCTCATCGATGTGAAGTGGCTGTTTGAAGAATCTAATCGCTTGTATCCCGTCGATGAAAATAAACTGTTTAATGGCGTTCCTTTTCTCGCAGCGACAACAAATGTAGATACAGGGCAGGCAGATTATTACCGCGTGACACGTGATAATTTTCACCATGCGATTGAAGCGACAACAGCATTACCGATTGCCTACAAGCATACCCCTTGTTTTTCTGGCGGTTGTTATACCGATGGTGGGGTCGCTGATTCTATCCCAGTGCGTGAGGCTTATCGTCGAGGGGCTCGCGACATAACCGTAGTACTCTCTCACCCACTGAATTATGCCAAAAAGCCAGTTAAGACCACATGGCTGATGAAGAAACTTTTTGCGGAGCACCCCAAAATGGCGGATGCGATGTTAAGACGTGCAGATAACTATAATCAATCATTAGAGTTTATTCGTAACCCTCCACCAGGAACACATGTTAGGGTGATTGCCCCACCAGATAATTTTCATGTTCAGCGCTTATCAATGCGACAATCCGTTTTACTAGAAGGGTATGAAATGGGGCTGATTGAGGGGCGAGCGCATCTCACTAGTTTATCTGGTGTTCATGGTTTAGACCGAGAAAGCTGTCATTTTTGCGTTTGATTGTAAAAGAGCCTCATCGTGAGGCTCTTTTTACGTAACGTTCAAAGGGTGATTTAGTTGACTTTATCCCAAGCCATCTCCCAGTGTGAACCTATTCCAGGCTCGTAATGGTTTGCGCTTTCTTTCCACTGCATACAGTAACCAGAGTATGGGAAAGGTTTACATTGATAAATGCCCCCGTCGCTGGCAAGCACTTTTGTGCCCGCCGTGTAGCTAGATAGTCCTTCAGGGAAGACAAAATCGTACTCACCAGATGGTGGTGGAGTAACTGACTCTTCTTTTAAGTGAAAGTCGAGTGTTTGCTGATCCACCAAGTTGCCATCTTTATCCTTAATACGTGTTACGAGCATATGGTGACCCGGCTCCGATTTACTTAAAGCGAGCGATATCGCCTCTACCGAGCCGTCTTTCATTTCGTTTGCCCAACTTGCAAGTGGTTCGCGATGGTGGTTGTAAACGGTGAGTTCTGCATTTAAATCGCCTTCAGCAGTTAGTGTCAGATCCAACGTTGTCGGTGTTGACTCAATGATATATTCGTCTGCTAAGCCATCTACTGTGAGTGAGTATTCTGGAACAGGAGTTTCAATGTTATAACCGATCTCTACTCGCTCAAGGCTGCTATTTGCTTGCAGATACACCGGATTAGTACCATAAACAGGAGTGAATTTATCCTCTGCATACTGCCCAGCTTGCAGTTTTGCTTGTTCTTGGTTTAGCTTAGTCGCGAGTGCGTAAGACCAGTTTTTCGCTTGGCCCATTGCTGCATCGGTAATTTCTAGTTCAGTTCTATACGCTATGTTTTCACCTGCTTGATCAAATACGCGCGTATAAACCGAATCCCCAATATTTAAATCCATTGTAGGAATAATTTGACCGCCTTGCTTCCAATCTGGAATAACGGGACTGTCACCATCAAATTTCACATCGATCACGTTATAAAATGAGGCTGCAGTGTCGCCAACATCCCATACTGCCAGGATGACATGGTATCCCTCGCGAGTAGGCACATTACATTGATGGCTTACCTGTTTCGGGGGTTGAACCATATTGCCGTCGACGACACAGAAAGGAGTTAGATCAAAAGAGTCTCGTGATAGTGAAGCGTTTGGGTTCCAATCAGGCTTGGTGATGTAATATTTCCAGTCGCGCGTCACGTGGTTAGCGGTAAATGTCCATTCAAAAGTTTGTGTGCCTGCTTGAATAGGACGTTTTACCCAACGGTCGGCAGTTTGCTCATCAAGGGCAGCTGCTAAAGCGGTTTCGGCACTCGCTATTTTACCATCGCGAGGCCCTGTTTCGGGAAAGCCATCAGGGCCTTCAACGCTTTGCGGTTCATATTGAATCGCACCGCAGTTATTATTTTTTTCGTTAGTATCTGGCGTTGGATACTTACATAGTGCCGAGCGACTTGCAGCGACACCACCATTGGTTTCTGATACATAACCGTGAGCCGCAGCACCTGAGCTAATGCTTGCAAGTGCTAACGCGAGTACGGATTTGGTTGGAAATGATTTCATCACATGTCCTCTGTTATGGCTGACAAACTAGTGTCACACCCCGGCGCATGCTGAGCATAAAGCAACGCTACAGAAATTGGACTTCTGTAACACTGCGTCATGGTAACCCCGCTATCATGAGCATTCTTTTAGATTTTTAAATGCTGACAGACCGGAAGCTTTGCGTCCCACCCTTTCGAATGGTTTGCCGAAATGTGATTGAGCAGCCAAAATTTAGCTTAAGAATTTACATGTGGAAAAGTAAACGTCACTGACATGGAATCCTGTTCTCAAATTGAAAGATAACGATATCTTAACCTCGTCAATATTGTGCAGTGTCGTATTGCAAGGTATTGATTTTAATTTTGTTTTTATCCTTTTTATAGTCATGGTGAATGAGTGGGGGTGGGGATAAGTGGAGAGGAATCGTGCTAAGGGTGGAAGAAGTTCTGTCTAAAGGGCGGATTGTACCGCCCTCTGAATGGTGTTATTTCGGCATGATGACAGTATCAATCACGTGAATGACACCGTTTTTAGCTTTCACATCGGTTGCAATGACATTTGCATCGTTAACCATGACTTTATCGCCCATGGTTTTAATCATCACATCTTGCCCCTGAACCGTAGTCGCTTTGTCTAGCTTAACAACATCGGCAGCCATCACTTTCCCTGGGACGACGTGATAAGTCAAAACAGATACTAACTTGTCTTTGTTTTCCGGCATTAAGAGCATGTCGACTGTGCCGTCTGGCAGTTTTGCAAAAGCGTCATCCGTTGGTGCAAAAACAGTAAATGGGCCTTCCCCTTTGAGAGTGTCAACCAGGCCCGCTGCTTTCACCGCAGCAACAAGCGTATTGAAAGAGCCATTTTCAGCGGCAACGTCGACAATATCGGCTTTCATCATGCCATGCTCATGAGCCTTGACGGGCAACATAAAAGATAACGTCGCCATCAGTGTCGCCGCGATAACTAAGATACGTTTGAACATAATGTGTTCCTTACTAGTTGAGGGTACAACGGGTTCCCTGGAGTGTGTTTGCATTTGTACGCATTGTGATTGAGAGATGATCATCGCGTCCTACTTTCTTTTGAGGGTCTAACATGTCGCGCAAGAATTCGTCTGCCTTCTTGTTTCACATCGGCTCGTTTCCGCCACGTCCATAAGCGCTCTCTTGCTGCCTTAGCTGCGTTGTCTGGTGTGATAATAGGTGCAAGGTAACGGCTATCTGGCTGCAACTGATACATGACAGCTTCCATCTGGGTCATTGTCCAAGGCTCGAATAAAAGAGGGGGAGGAACCATTTGCAATTCAGGTACCCACTTGTAGATGAACGTGCCGTCAGGATCATGTTCTTGGGCTTGCTTGATCGGATTATAAATACGGATTGTGTTAGTCCCGGTTACTCCTGCTTGCATTTGGAATTGTGGGTAATGAATTCCGGGCTCAAAGTCGAGAAACAGTTGCGCTAAATGCGTTACACCTACTCGCCAATTCATGTTCATGTGGTGAGTAAGAAAGCTAACCAGCATGGCACGCATGCGAAAGTTAATGTAACCAGTGTGGTGCAAACAGCGCATGCAGGCATCAATCAAAGGTACGCCAGTATGCCCGGATTTCCATGCTGCTAACTTTTCTTCATCGAAAGTACTACTTTGTTTAATCAATGGTTCGTAAGCCCGATTAACGCAGTAAAACTCCATGTCGTATTCCGATTCGAATTTTTGGATGAAGTGACAGTGCCAATGAAGCCGTGAAGACAATGCAATTAAGCTGCGACGAAACCCAGCGACTTGCCAGTGTTTCAAAAGGTATTGATAAACTTCACGCAAGGATATGTTACCCCAAGCGAGATATGGAGAAAGTCGAGTACAGGCTGTGCGTGAGGCTGTGGGACTAGAAATGCTTCGATAGTAATCACGACCTCGACGATGGAAAAAGTCCTCTAGTGTTTTCCAAGCGAGCCGGCTTCCTCCCGTTTGCATTCCTTTGCATTTTGATAGCCAGGATGATGGTGGCGAAAACGAACAGCCGAGAGCTTCTGCATCCAATGAATGCAATAAGTCGGTTTGGAGCTCAATAGGGCTTATTGAGGCTCTCATGACAGAGTCCCAATGTTTGTCCCAACCTTGCCGGTTTATTGCACCTCTGATTACAGCACCGTGTTCGAATTCAAACCAGTCGATGTTCTGCTCATACAGCCAAGCGGCAACTTGTCGGTCTCGTTCAAAGGTGCAGTTGAGTCCTATTTCTTGGTGAGAAAAAACAGCGTTGATTTGATATTGCGCTTGAATTGATTGGAAACATGCTAAGGCATCGTCAAACAGCACCGTGATTCGATGCCCATACGCTTTGAGCGTTTCATCCATGTCTTGCAGTGATTGCCAAACAAATCGCCAGTGGCGCTCAGAATAGTGTGGGTTGTTCAATAGCAATGGTTCAACAATATACAAAAGCACAGTTGGGTGCTTTGTTGATAATGCTTGAGTTAGTGGTTGATGGTCAGTCAGCCTTAAATCTCGCTTTAACCACACGACATTGATTGTTTGCATCGGAATCCTCTTTGTTTCCGATGTTGTACGCAAGTAAACCGAAGAAATCTCATCCAATGATCGGTTTTATTCTACAAAACGTAGAGGTAACTTTCAGGGAGGTGACACATGGCAATACCATTGAGTAAGTTACAAAAATACTTCTATGTAGACAAATTGGTCATTCATTCGCTTGATCTCGCATTGTACCAGGCATCTGTCGTGATTGATGGAGAAGCGCAATTTATCACTGATGACAACGGTATCTTTTTGAGGGCTCATTCCCTGATCGAGATGCAAAAGAAGTGCAGGAATATCAAAGCAAATAAGCAGGTTCTAGTGCATCAAAGTGCTTATGATGAAATGGTGGGGCTACCCGAAGGCAAAAGAGACAATCAACTAGAGGTATTGGTGAGGGATACAAAATTGTATTGAAAGAGTATTGGTGCGTAGTAAAAGCGAGCCACCTTACGGCAGCTCGCTAAATATAAGGAGAGTTGGGCTTAGTCTTGTTTACGCTGCGCTTCTTTTTGCGCGTACTTAGCGGCACGTCGAGCTTCTCTTTGCTTGGCACTTTCACCACCAACATGCTGCTCGCCTCGCTGCTCTGCAAGAACAATTTGTTTTTCACGCTCGCGGAATCGAGCAATTTGTTCTTCTGAGTGTGTGCCGTGACATTTTGGACAGCTCACGCCTTGCTCGAACAATTCTGACTGTTTGTCTTCTTCAGTGATCGGTAGACGACAAGCGTTACATAAATCGTAATCTGCTTTTTCTAGCTGGTGGTTCACGGCAACACGACCGTCAAATACGTAACAATCGCCTTCCCACATGCTCTCTTCTTGAGGAACTTCTTCAAGATATTTAAGAATGCCGCCTTCTAGGTGGTAGACCTCATCAAAGCCCTGTTCTTTCATGTAAGCCGTTGATTTTTCGCAGCGGATACCACCGGTACAGAACATCGCAACTTTCTTGTGTTTTGCCGGGTCCATGTTTTCTTTTACATAGTCTGGGAATTCACGAAAGGTTTCAGTATTTGGGTTTACAGCGCCTTTGAATGTCCCGATCTCGATTTCGTAATCATTACGTGTATCGACAACAAACACTTCAGGATCAGCAATAAGATCGTTCCACTCTTGAGGTTTCACGTAAGTACCCACTACGTGGCGAGGGTCTATACCTTCAACACCTAATGTTACGATCTCTTTTTTCAATTTCACTTTGGTGCGATTGAATGGCTGGGTCTCAGAATACGACTCTTTGTATACGGTGCCAGTCAAACGAGGTTCGTTGTTTAGCCACTCCAGTAGCGTATCAATACCTGCACGATCAGATGCAACAGTACCGTTGATACCTTCACTTGCCAGTAGTAATGTTCCGCGAATATGGTGTTTTTCCATCAACGCAAGTAATGGCTCGCGTAGCTCTCGATAGTTATTCAGCTCAACAAACTTGTACAGCGCACAAACTACATACTGACTCATGAGGTTTCCTTTAAAAATACAGGTGGTCAACGACCTTAAAATTTTAGCGGCACGAAGTATACCTGACTAAACTAGTCGGAAATACGGACAAATTATACGGATATTATGAGTAGGCGGGGCCTGGCGGTCTTTGATAGGGGGAGCATGTCCGCAGGTGAAGCCGATATGTGTTCAAATTATAAGCATTAATTATAGTGAGTTAGGTAGGTTGGAGCCGATACTTTTGGCTTAAATTTATGCTGTTATTCTGTTTTAGGCCCTTCAAAAAAGTTAGGCGCAAGAAGCACCAAATAATCACCGGAGTCATTGACAAGGAAAGGACATGTCGCAGTTTTATACATGAGGTGGTGAGGGATAAAGGTTTAGGGACAAAGAGTGAATGACTGATCGCCATTGTTCATAAACCGCTATAAAACGCCTTTTCACCACATACTGAAAAGGCGTTTTTCTAACGTCTGCCGTGCTTATTTCAACGTAGCTGCGGTCTGTTTGCCCATGGCGATGAGCCTGTCGAGAATACGTTCACCGTCGGCACGTAAGCCGTTGTGCTCGTACTCATTGGTGATCCACGCTTTTGAGTTTGGTATTAACGCGAGCGTCTCTCGGCTGATATCCATTTCAACAAACATATCATCGGCGTAAACGGCGCAACTGACAGGCACTTTGTTCTGAGCCAGTTGTGTTTGATCGTACAGCGCAGTCCAATCTTTTTTCGCTGCCAATATTTCTGCGGCGTCTTTTAGTGGTTTGAGGTTAACGTATTGGTCGAACATCCATGGGAAGACCATTTCCCCCGTAAAGTAAAATGGCTTGCCAGATTCATAATTAAACTCTGATCGGGTTTGGCGAACGCGGTGCGCACTCCAATTCGACGCGAAGCTTTGGCAGTAAATCGATTCATGCAAAATGGCGTAGATCGGGTTGGTTTGGAAGTTTTGCTGCGCCAACATATCGTTTAAGAACTCATAACGAAGTTGTGGTTTGCCGTTCACTTCAATCAACGCGCTTTCTAGCCAATAGTAAGTTGGTAAGAAAGTATCACTCACACCAAAGTTGATGCCGATTTGTTGAAATTGCTCCACTGTGAAGCGTTGACCATTTGGTAGGTACTCTTCATTTTCTAGCAAGTGATTCGCAATGTTTTGGCAAAGTTGCTGTGCATTGGGAAATTGTTGGAAGAACGCTTGGTTTTTCTCCATGGTGCGTTTGAAAGTGGCTTCATACACATCGTCGGTATGACGCGAGACTGATGGCACGCCACCTGTGATGTAGCTTTGTAGCAAGCTGTCTGGGAACAAAGACAAATAGGTGAGGGAGCAAAAACCACCAAAGCTTTGACCTAAGATCGCCCATTTTTCGACGCCAAATTGCTCACGAATGTATTCCGCGTCGCGCACGATGTTATCCGCTCGGAAGTGGCTCAAGTAGTCTGCTTGTTGCGCTGGCGTGAGGTGAGCAAGCGTCTGGTGATTAATTACGCTGCTGTTGCCCGTACCGCGCTGGTCGAGAAGCAAAACTCGGTACTCTTGCAGGGCGCGTTTTACCCAGCCGTTATTGCCGTTTTGACGCGGAGAGGGAAAGCCAGGTCCGCCCTGAAAGTAAACCAACCAAGGTTTGGTCGATTCTTCATCGCCAACTAGGCAAACCGCACGGGCGAAGACTTCAATGGTGTCTTTGCTCGCGTCTTGGTAATCCAGAGGAACGGTAAAACTGTGGGGAGTGTAATGCAATCCTGCGTCGATAAATGATTGAGCGTTCATTGTTATCTTTATTTCCTTATTGAGGGGTAGCGCTACTTTACTGCGAATGGCATGAAGAACCAATGCTATTTCCCAATTGCCTCTTCAGTTCTATACCTTGATCAAATCAATGTAAGTTCAAGAAAATGAAACGATTAGCGACTGGTGCAACTGGTTGAGTGAGCTATGCTCAATAGAGTTGCGACAAAGTAAGAGCATGGAGGAAGTCGGATGAAAGTGTCACTGGCTCGATGGACAATTGTGACTTGTTTAATAAGCGTACCTACTTTTGCCGTTGTTACGCCCAACCCACCTCAGTTACAGGCAAAAGGCTACGTATTAATGGACTTTCAATCCGGTGCCATTATTGCCGAGCATAACGGGCGAGCAGGCCTTGCTCCGGCGAGTTTAACCAAGTTGATGACCGCTTATGTAGTTGGACAAGAAATCAAAGCGGGGCGTTTGAAATGGGATGATGTTGTCACCGTGAGCGAAAACGCGTGGTCGGCCAAGTTTCCCGGTTCTTCTAAAATGTTCATCAAACCGAAAGATGAAATTAGTGTTGCGAACTTAATGCGCGGCGTGATCATCCAATCAGGAAATGACGCGTGCGTTGCACTGGCTGAGCACGTTGCAGGCAGTGAACGCGGCTTTGTCGCCTTGATGAATGGTTGGGCGGAGAAATTAGGACTGCAAGACACCTATTTTGTGAACTCCCATGGTCTTGATAGTGATGGCATCCAAACCTCACCAACCGATATGGCAAAACTCATGCAGTCGATCATCAGCGATGTTCCTGATGTGTATGCGCTATACAGCGAGAAAGTCTTCAAGTGGAACGACATTACGCAGTACAACCGCAATAAGTTGTTATGGGACAATTCCATTGATGTCGACGGGGGCAAAACCGGCTACACCAGCAATGCCGGATACAGCTTGGTGAGCTCGGCCAAAGAAGGAAGAATGCGCCTTATCTCGGTGGTGATGGGTACGCCAAGTAAACAGGCTAGGATCAGCCAATCGAAGAATCTACTCAGCTATGGTTTTCGCTTTTATGACACCAAGCAAGTTGCTAAACAGGGGGAAGTTGAGTCTAAAGTTCGCGTTTGGAAGGGAAATGCTAATCAAATTGAGGCGATCTTTGCTAAAGATGCCTATCTCACTCTGCCTCGTTCAATGACGGCTGGGCTTGATAAGAGTGTGGTGTTAAATGAACCGTTGATTGCGCCGATCGCGCAAGGAGATGAGATTGGTAAGGTCGTTTGGAAAAGCGATGACAGTACCGTGGCGAGTTATCCCTTGGTCAGCAGCCAAGCGGTAGAAGAGGGCTCGTGGTTCGCTCAGCTTTGGGACAGTCTGGTGCTGTGGGTGAAATCGTTCTTTAACTAGAATAAAAACGAGCAGAAGTGTCTTTCTGCATTTTTTGTTGATGGCCGCCCAGCTAAACGCTGGGCGGTGTTTTATTTAACGGTTTATTCCGACAAGGTGATGATTGGTAAATCGTCCCAAATCTTACTTTCATCCGATGCGCCACCGGAGAAGTTCCAAGGGCCTTTGTCTTGTTCTAGCGGACGGTAAGTTGCCGAAAGGCCGTCTAAGTCCCAAGTCGTGACATAGAAGCGGATACCATCGAGCGAATCTGGGCGGCCTAGTGCATCGCTAGCAAAGTCCATTGAAATGGTGTTGTTGGCTTTGTCTACTGTCACTGTTGGTGCTGGCGTTACGGCTTCTCCCCATGTCGTCGCATTTGCTCCTTTGGTGTTGTAAATCGAGCTTTGCCAGCCAAAAACAACCGCATTGCGACTCCAGGTTCCGCTTGGCATAGAAGCGTTGATCTTAGGCAGTTCCGTCAGGTTGGTTGCGGCTTCTTCCGGTAAATCAATAAAGATGGTGAAACCCACGTGGTCGAAGCCGTTTGGTGGCAACCAAGTGTCGGTGATCTTGTCCATGGTGAAGGTCAAGCGCACGTTACTGCCGACGGTAAATACCTCGGCTTTGTTGATTGCGAGTTGGCTATTGTCTTTGTCGAACGTTGGATCCGTTGGTAGCGAGTAGTTACCGTTAGGACCGCCCATGCCATCTTGCGCATCACCTGCGTCATCAATCGTGTCGTCTGGCGTGTTCGACCAGCTTAAGTCCGACACAAAGTTCACATCTTCAATGCCTGCTTTCTTCTCCGTGGAGTAAATCGCGAAGCGGTGTTGCTGTTCGCCAATCGCAAAGTGACGGGTAGATAAAGTCACGCTGAACTGACCGTCAGCGCCCACGGTAATGGCCTGTGCTGTTTCTAGGTTACCGTCTACGACAAGGTTCAATTTCTCGTTTGCTTTAGCAGTACCAGCAATCACGATATCATCAGTGATGGTTTGTCCTTCCCAATCCTGTGCCAGTTGGATGTTGAGGTCTGGGGTATCTACAGATTGATTGCTGCTTGTTTTTGAGTAAATCACTGCTGACTTGGCTGGCAACTCAAGGGTTACGTGACCGTTTTCATCGGCGATTAACTGCTCTGGAGCGTCCGCCCAATTCGACATGATTTGTTGTTTGAAGACGGTGCCACCAACTTGTTCTACATCGAGTTGGTTCATCAACATCGGCGAGTTGGATGTATTCATCACAACCAAGACTTCGTCGTTATCCAACGTTCGAGTAAAGGCGAACACGCCCGCGCCCGCTTTATCGCTGCCAATCACTTTTATTTCACCACGTGTCATGACTTTGTTTTCAGTGCGTAGCTTGGCAAGTTCTTGAATAAACAAGTACATCTCACTGTTTTGGTCGAACGAGTCTACGTAGTTGCCATCTTCACGGTACCCTCCGGCGAACATCGCATCGCGCGCCGCTGACATCGCCTGTTCTGTCCCTTGGTAAATCACAGGGATACCCGGCACAGCCATCATTGTGATCAGCGCTTGCTTCATATCATTGACACTGCCTTGTGATAGAAAACGTGGCATATCGTGGTTATCAATGAAGTTCGGCATGATGTATGGATTCGGGAACATCGCCATCATTTTTTCAAGACGGAAGCGTAGGTAATCGGTCGGTTGTCCTGCTGCAAACACGCGAGTCATGGTTGCTTGCAATGGGAAGTTCAACACCGAGGTTAACTGCTCCGGCGAGCCGCTTTCGCCGATGTAAGTCAGCATCTTCTCTTCGCCTTCTGTGTTGTAAGGCGTAGATGTTTCGAAGACTTCACCAAAGGTGAGGAAGTTATCGCGACCAGTATCAACCGCTTGAGTCATCACACCATCGTCGGCGTGCAGGAAGTCGTTCCAGAAATCGTGCTCAACAAACTTCACGGTATCGATACGGAAACCGTCAACGCCCACTTCGCGGATCCATTTTCGGTAGCTCTCTTTTAAATAAGCGCGTACTTCAGGATCGGACGTATTTAGATCATCCAGATCCGACAGTTGCCAGGTTTTTTCTTGGACGGGATCGTTGTGGTCGGTGATGCTTGGCGTCCAGTGGTAAATGCCAGTACCGTCTTCTTTACACTCATTCATGTTGAGCGGATAAGGCAGTTCTTGCCCTGCTGGCAGCGTATTTTCAATCAAACGGAAACCTTGGCAAGGTAGGCTAGGGTCGTAATAGTATGGGTCATCGTAAGTGAAGAAGTTACCTACGTGGTTGGTCACGATGTCTTGAATCAAGAACATATTACGAGCGTGCACTTCTCGCGCTAACGCTTGGTAGCTTTCCATGTCACCAAAGTGCTCATCCACTTTTTGGAAATCACGCGCCCAGTAGCCGTGGTAGCCGCCGTAGTTTTGCTCGGCATCCCACCATTGGTTTGCCACTGGCGGTGTAATCCAGATAGAGGTAGCGCCTAGGTCTTCGATGTAGCCCAGTTTGTCACTGACACCAACCAGGTCTCCACCACTGAATTTCTTGTCTGAGGTAGGATCGTATTCATTCTGACCTTGATCGTTAAGCGTGTTGTCGCCGTCGTTAAAACGGTCGATCATCAAGAAGTAAATGATCTGGTCTTGCCAATCAGGAGATGCCACGTGGCTTCCTGTATCGGTTGGCGTAGTTTCATCGCTACCACAGCCAGAAAGAGCTAGGGCGATCGCTATAGGGAGTATTTTTATTTTATTCATAAGGTTAGGTAAGGTTTCAAACACGGTTTTTGTCTCCGTTGTGCAGCAATGCGGAAACGATAAATCAAAGGTTTGAAATTGAGAGTGTCATTTCACGCCAAAAAAGACGTGAAATGATGTCACGAAGTGCTGAATTTGAACTGTGCTACATATTTAACTGAGTGGTTGCATAATTGGGTATTGAATCGGGTAATGGTCTTTCGCGAGCTCGTTGTCGGATTCATCATAAAGGCGGAAACGGCACTGCTTTGCAGTTTGAGTGAGCGATAATTGCAGCACCCAACAAGCATAATGTAGCGAGTGTTTGGTTAAGCGCATTGCGTGAGGTGTAGGGGCATCATCGACGTAACAGTCAATCCTCGCAACGTTTTCAAGTCGGCATGCCAGTTCGACAAAGAACGTGTATTGCGCCCCAATATTAATAAGCTGCCGAGTCGGGACAATGTATTCCGTTGCGCCAATTAAAAGCCCCTTAGAAACCACGTAATCACGCTGGTGGTTATTCTCAATGTAACGTTCCCCATCGACTTCATAACAAAGGCGAAAGGTAAGGGGGTGCGCTACCGGAAGTTCGGTCGTTGCCCAGAGTTCGATGCCATGACTTAAAAAGCGCTCGAAGAAGGCGGGATAGCGCCGCCATGCACCATCACGGTCTCGACACTCAACTGAGACCACTTTTTCAAACGCAATATTGTCTACTTCCATCCAGATTCTACCGACGGGTTGGTCAATGTCGTGATCGGCTAAAGTATTCGCTTTGGCGTAGTACAAGCGGATCGGTTGTTGATTTAGTTGAGTTCGGTTATCCAAACATTGTTGGCGATATTGCATGGGTGAAAACGGATACCAACGACGAAAAGTGCGGTGAAAGTTCGAAGGTTCTTCATAACCAAGTTGATAGGCGATTTGCTGCGTTGTGAGTTGGGTGTCGGCAAGCAAAGTGAGTGCTTGCTTTCTTTTAGCGAAATCAACGCATTGAGAGTAGCTCATTTGCTTCTCTTGCAGTCGACGTTGCAAGGTGCGTTTGGAGACGCCCAGTTGCCTTGCCGCTTGCTCTAACTTGAGCGCGTAATTACTGTTTTTGATGAACAAGGCGTTCAAAACACTCAGCAATTCGGGTTGTTCAATTGGCTGGTGAGAAAGTAGCAAATAAACATGTTTCACCAGTTCAAACACGTTTGAACTCGTTTTAGAATCTCGCGTTTCCTTTAGAAAAATATCGGCCGTGAGTGGATTGTTGGCGCGAACTTGTACCTGTATTGATTCGCTTAACTCAAGCATTTCCAACTGCATTTTGAGCAAGCCAAACACCGACTCCGCCCAATTTGGCATACCGCCCGTTCTACATTCGACTTGCAGATGGATTTGGGCATCACCATGTTGCAATGTGACGTACAAACGGCGGTCGAATAATGAAACACTTTTACTCCACCAAAGCAGCCCTTCTTGGAGGTTAGGCGCTTCTTTCAACATCATGCATTGCAAGGCAACCAACTTCTCAATGTGCCAATATTCGCCGGCAATTCTCAGATGATTGTGACCGAGCTTTTTGCACAGAAAGGATGTAATAACGTTATCTTGAGGCAGCATGAGTTGAGTTTGGTTGCGAGCAAACATGCATTATTGCTGAAAAGATGAAGAAGTTCAGTGAGAACGCTCAAAGCCTTTCTTATCGTTTTATTTTCAAATTTATTTTGAAAATGTTTTTAATCGAAATCGGTTTTTCCCTTTATCTCATGAGGTTATGCTGTTACACAGCTTAAATTCATTAATTGGAGAACCTCATGGATATCGTACAAGCTGCAAAATCTCGTTACTCAACGAAAGTGTTTGACCCAACGCGCAAGCTACCTCAAGAAAAAATCGACGCAGTTAAAGAGCTGATTCGTTTTAGTCCATCGAGTGTGAACTCCCAGCCTTGGCATTTCATTCTGGCAAGCACAGAAGAAGGCAAGCAGCGCATCGCTAAAGCGGCGCAAGAGAATTACGCGTTTAACGCGGCGAAGATTCTCAACGCTTCTCACGTATTGGTGTTTTGTGCAAAAACAGGCATTGATAACGACTACATTGAAGCGCTAATGGTGCAAGAAGAAAAAGATGGTCGATTCCCAACTGAAGAAGCGAAAGCGGCTGTGCGCGGTGGTCGTAGCTACTTTGTGAACATGCACCGTTTTGATTTGAAAGATGCAAACCATTGGATGGAGAAACAAGTTTACCTCAACGTGGGTACGTTGCTGTTGGGTGCTTCGACGTTAGAAATCGATGCAGTACCAATTGAAGGGTTTGATCCAAAAGTGCTGGATGAAGAATTTGGCTTGCGTGAAAAAGGTTATACCAGTGTTGTGATCGTGCCGCTTGGCTACCACGCGGAAGATGACTTCAACGCGAAAACGCCAAAGTCTCGCTGGGACGCAGAAACCGTATTCACCGAGATCTAATTCGAGCTTACTTACAGGTGACGTAGAACCCCGTAATCAATATATAAATCGCAAAAGAGTGATAAAACGATGATCCACTTAGTCGCAGAAGTGAAAGCCTATCCAGATAGTAAGGATCAGGTGGTGAATTTGCTTGCTGGTTTACTAGAGCCAACTCGTAAAGAAGAAGGCTGTTGCCAATACGAGTTGTATCTCGACGAAAAAGTTGATGGCCTATTTATGTTCCAAGAAATCTGGGCATCGCAAGAGGCCTTGGATAAGCATTTGCAAAGCCCGCATATGGCGACGTTTCTTGAAACATTGGAAGAGAATGATTGGGTTGAATATACCCAGATTCGTCCTCTTCGATTTATCGCCTAATGACAGAAGGTTGCCAGCACGTTGGCGCGTTGCTGGCAGCATTTTTGTTGGATAAAGTCGCGGAAAGTCCGAATCGTTGGCGTCAATAATCGACGATCGGCACATACCATGTAGAGCGGCACTGGGCCGCAATCCCACTCTGGTAACACTCGCACCAATCTTCCCTCGATTAAGTCTCGGCTAATGTCCATCAATGATTTATTCGCAATGCCTTTGCCTTTGATCGCTAACCGGTGTGGCAAGTCACTATCGTTGCTCAACAAGTTACCGCTGACCACGATTTGTTCTTTCTCGCTGCCACGCGTGAGCGTCCATTTGTTGTAGACCGAATCCGCGACCATGTAGCACAAGCAATTGTGTTGCGTTAAATCGGCAGGAGAGGTGAGTTCTGGATGTGTAGCTACGTACTCTGGCGATGCACATAATATCCGTTCGTTTGACCCACACAATGCCAATACGACCAGATTGGAGTCGGCCGGTTCGCCGTAGCGAATCGCAATATCGACAGGCTTGGTATACATATCCGTCAAGCTATCGGACAGCTCTAGTTTAATGGAAACATTTGGGTAGAGATCGATGAACTCATCCACCCAATCGAGCAACATATTGCGACCAAAATCGGAGGGTGCAGTAATGTGCAGCTGACCAGATAACTCGCCACGCGCGCTTGAGATCTGATCCAACCCCTCTTGCAATGTTGCCAACGCTTGCGTGGTTTTGTCTAAAAACAGTTCGCCCTCTGAGGTTAAACGCAGGCTTCG
Organism: Vibrio sp. 661; assembly: GCF_033339315.1. Classification (NCBI taxonomy): domain Bacteria; kingdom Pseudomonadati; phylum Pseudomonadota; class Gammaproteobacteria; order Vibrionales; family Vibrionaceae; genus Vibrio; species Vibrio sp. 661. The sequence goes on from NZ_JAWOUJ010000001.1 coordinate 300,347, forward strand.
GGTGGAACGCACAAACAACGGGAAACCGATTTGCCCTTCAAGACGCTTAATCGATGCGCTAATGGCGGCAGGTGTCATGTCCATGCTGTTAGCGGCTTTTGAAAAGCTGCCTTGGCGCGCGGTTTCGACAAAAATATTGAGGTCGTTGAGGGCTTTCATTGTGAAAAGGGCTTTTAAGAAGTTTGGGCTACTATAGGGGAGAGTCGTAGGCCAATTCAAGGTTAAAACATTAGGTTGCACGGCGAGTTTGAGTTAGATTAGCGCGCAACTTCACTTTACCGGATCAATAGCATGAGTCAACAGCAGCCGAATAACCCACTTCACGGGTTGAGTTTAGAGAAAATCGTCACCCGACTAGTTGAACACTTTGGTTGGAATGGCATGTATGAGCGCGTTCGTGTGAACTGTTTCAAGAAAGATCCTTCAATCAAATCGTCGCTGAAGTTCCTGCGTAAAACGCAATGGGCCAGAGATAAGGTGGAAGCGCTGTACATCGAGACGTTCTGCTAACCGCTCTATGGTCTGCAGCAGCGGTAAGTAGATTCTTAGTCTCGCTTTGGCTCGCTAGAATGACGCAGCTTTTCTTATCGCGTAGGTTGGAAGAGTCGCTCCACTGATACGTCCAAAGTGATTTTCCGGATGGTCACTTAGGCTTATCTGGAATCGCTTTTTTAGATGGTTTTGTAGAGGTCATAGTCAAACTCGAACTGTTATTCTGAACCGAGAGGAACGAGCGTGATTCAGAATTTACCCTCAGATTGTATTGAGTTTATTCATGGCTCTATGGTCTGTAGCAAGCGGTAAGTAGATTCTTAGTCTCGCTTTGGCTCGCTAGAATGACGCCACTTTTCTTATCGCGTAGGCTAGAAGAGTCGCTCTGCTGTTATGTTTAAAGCGTGATTCAGAATCTACCCTCAGATTGTATTGAGTTTATTCATAGCTCTATGGCCTGCAGAAGCGGTAAGTAGATTCTTAGTCTCGCTATGGCTCGCTAGAATGACGCAGCTTTTCTTATCGCGTAGGTTGGAAGAGTCGCTCCACTGATACGTCCAAAGTGATTTTCCGGATGGTCACTTAGGCTTATCTGGAATCGCTTTTTTAGATGGTTTTGTAGAGGTCATAGTCAAACTCGAACTGTTATTCTGAACCGAGAGGAACGAGCGTGATTCAGAATTTACCCTCAGATTGTATTGAGTTTATTCATGGCTCTATGGTCTGTAGCAAGCGGCAAGTAGATTCTTAGTCTCACTTTGGCTCGCTAGAATGACGCAGCTTTTCTTATCGCGTAGGCTGAAAGAGTCGCTCTGCTGATGCGTCTAAAGCGAGATTCCGGATGGTCACATAGGTTTATCTGGAATCGCTTTTTTAGATGGTTTTGTAGAGGTCAGAGCCAAACTCGAATCGTCATTCTGAACCGCGAGGAACGAGCGTGATTCAGAATCTACTCTCAGATTGTATTGAGTTTATTCATGGCTTTATGGTTTGCAGCAAGCGGTAAGTAGATTCTTAGTCTCGCTATGGCTCGCTAGAATGACGTAGCTTTTCTTATCGCGTAGGCTGGCAGAGTCGCGCTGCTGATGCGTCTCAAGCGAGATTCCGGATGGTCACTTAGGCTTGTCTGGAATCGCTTTTTTAGATGGCTTTGTAGAACTCAGAGCCAAACTCGAACTGTTATTCTGAACAGCGAGGAACGAGCGTGATTCAGAATCTACTCTCAGATTGTATTGAGTTTATTCATGGCTTTATGGTCTGCAGCAAGCGGTAAGTAGATTCTTAGTCTCGCTATGGCTCGCTAGAATGACGTAGCTTTCTTATCGCGTAGGCTGGAAGAGTCGCGCTGCTGTTACGTTTAGCGAGGTTTCGAATGATTCACTTAGGCTCATTAGAATGACTCTAGTTTTCTTATTGCGTAAGTTGGAATGGTACCTCAGCATCATTCCCGATAGCGATGAAGGAGCGCTGTCGGGAACCTCGCCTTTAATCTCTCGTTTCTTGCTACTCCAAATGATGCGTACTACCCACGGTTCCTTCCAAGTCTAAAATCGACTGGCGAACGTGATCTGGAATCGCAGCTTTAACGTTGTTCTTAAAATCAAACATCACACCAGTGGCGGTCGCGATGGTCGCAATTTTCCCCCACTTCTTACTCAGCACTTGGTACTCCATTGTGATGCGATCTTCTTGCATGTCGATTACGCGAGAACCGACTAATAGCGTGTCTGGGTAAGTAACAGGCAATTTGTAGCGGCATTGAGTCTCGCTCAGTACTGGCCCAATTTGCGAGGTCTGCAGGTCGACCAGCAGGTTAATTTTGTTGAAGTAATCTAAACGTGCGGTCTCGAAATAGCGAAAATAGACCACGTTATTAACGTGTTGCAGAGCATCCATTTCACCCCATGCGACTTTTATCTCTGTGATAACGGGAAAGTCCTTTAACAGTGTGTCCATTTCTATTGCTCCTTTTTCATCTGCTTTGCCACAAATTGCGACGCGACTTATCACTTTGAGCATTTATTCTAGATGTAATCATTTAATATGTAATAAAATTGTTTTTAAAATGTGAAATGAAATAGTGGTTTGATTATGTAAACTAGAAACTTTACATAATCGAGTTGAAGGCGTAAGTTTAACTAAGAGTAACCAGATAGGAGGTGTCTCATGATTGAACTCAAAGGTTTCAACCTCGCAAGAGTTGAGAAACGCATTGATTGGACAGGTGAGCTGTTCAGTTTGAGAATATCTGGCGCGCCTCTTTCATTTAAAGCTGGCCAATTCACCAAGCTTGCTTTGCTTGATGATGAAGGTAAGCCGATCAGCCGTGCTTACTCTGTGGTTAATGCGCCAAGCGAGCAATTCGATTGGTTGGAATTTCTAATAGTAGCCGACCCTCAAGGACAACTTTCTCCACGGCTCCAAAAGCTTAAATCTGGTGATAGCATTTATGTCGGTGCCACCGCACATGGCGATTTAATCCATGACTCTATTCCTAAACAGGCTCATGACCTGTGGCTGCTATCTACAGGTACGGGGATTGGACCGTTTTTGTCGCTGCTGGATGATATAAACCTACCGCCTCACAATGAGCGCATTGTGCTGGTTCATGCCGTTCGTTTCGAAAAAGATCTGGTTTATAAATACCTTATTGAACAGCTTCAGCAACGATATGAAGGCCGATTAAAGTATATACCGATAGTCAGCAGGGAAGTGGTTGACGGTAAATTACAAGGCCGAATTCCTGAACTCATCGAATCGGGTTTACTGTCCAACGCCGCTGATGCGCCATTCTCAGCTCAGCGTAGCTTTGTCATGATGTGTGGGAATCCACAAATGATCAAAGATACCGTGCCCGTTTTACAAGAGCTAGGCTTGGAAAAGTATCGCCATCAAACTGGGGGAAATATCATTTACGAACGTTACTGGTAGCGTTTTGTTAAATTGATACGGTTATGCTCAAGATGTAATGATTACTTTTGAGATACGATCGCGATTTAGTATGTTCTTAGTTGAATATTATGTTGGCAATACCTAAACTGCGCTCACCATTGCGCGTCTGTACACTCAGTCATTCTCGCTTAACCAATTACATTGAGGTGACTGAAGTCCATGTATGCTTTTATCGCGAGCAAGCAACAGAGAATCATTGCTGGTTTTATCGACCTGCTCTTTGCGATGGTGGTCGTGTTAATCATCGCATTGAGTATTAACTCTTTTCTTAACGACTTTCAGCTCTCTTTAGCAGATAACCTCACGCTTGTTCGTGAAACTCAGGCGTTTTACTTGCTTTCTTTACCAACGGTTTTAATGATCAACTGGAATGCATTGAGTCATGGGCAAACCATTGGTATGCGCATGATTGGTATTAAAGTTGTAATGAAAAATGATAGTAAGGCAACGAAAGTTACAGCAGGGTTAAGGCTTGTTATTAGCTACTTGCTGGAGATGCTCATTCCGGGGATCCCGTTGGTAAATTTGGCATTGTTGTTCTTTCATCCGGAGCGACGATTGTTGCATGACTTGATCGCCAATACTAAAGTTGTCCAAGCTTCCTAATTTTTGATCAAAAAAGCCACGTGAAGTGGCTTTTATAATATCGATAAAGTTAACCAGATTTACTGTTGATTAACATATTTCTTAAAGCGAGCTTTGGTTTCTGCGTCTGCTTTTTGGTACCAGAAGTGCAGCATCTCTTCAGCTGTCGAATCCGCTTTAACCGCAGTTGCTCTCACTTGCTTCATATCCGCAGGAACCTTTGCAGGAAGCGTGACTGGCTGCATGGTTGCTGCGCCAGCAAAAGCCACGGCTGCTGCACCGCCAGCTTGGTTATAATCTTCGATTTCACGTACGTAATCACGACCGATTTGCATACCCGGTTTGAGCAACTTGTCCTGGTCAACCGCGATTGCGTTGCCAGAATCATCAACCAGTTTCCAATCTAAGTCTTTGATCTTCTCTTCCGCATCACGTAGGTTGCGGTATTCTGGCATTTGTAGAGTGAGTTCGGCATTGGTCGCGTCAAATCGTGTAACGATAACATCGCTTTCAACACTTAAACGGTCATTACCTTGGTTGAAGTAAGGGGCGAAACGAAATACGACTTGGTTAAGGCCATCAGGTAACGTCAGTGTTCTTTCAGAGGCGAAAAAACCACCCGAAAGATCTGCTTTTTCACCGTTAGCCGCTAATACTGAAACGTTGTCAGGAACACTCACGGTTACATCTGCGAATGCCATGCCACTCATTGCGAGAGCAAGCGCACAAGTTAAAGGCTTGATCAATTTCATTGTTTTTATCCTAAGCAAATTAGTGGTCATCGAGAGTGCATCGTTCATTGCCCGATTGCAACTCCCAAGTGTAATAAGTATGAAAATTTAACAAGAACGTCATTTTTATCGCATTTATTACGACGAAACTGTGATCCAAATAGAATCAAACCGCTGAAATTCAGCGGTTTGATATTATAAGTTATAGATTAAATTTCTTTCTAACTTATTGATTTATTATATGCCTGCACCATGTCCAGGTTCTGATTGGTCATCAGAAGCGTCTTGTTGTTCTGCCATTTCTTCTTGCTGTTGTGCTTTCTCAATGCTCAACCACCAAACAAATAACTCATACCAAATTGCTAGGATAACGGCACCTAAGAACAGACCAACGATGCCGTAGAAAAGCATACCACCGATGGCACCGAGCAGAATCACAGGCATTGGCACGTCGACGCCACGTCCCATCAACATTGGTTTGAACAGGTTTTCAGAAAGAGCCGCAACTACGACCCAAACAGTAAACATGGTTGCTGTTGAGGTGTCTTGGGTCATGTACATGAAGCCAATCACAGGTAGCACAGCGAGCAACGCCGGGAGCTGAGCGATACATAAGATCATTAGAAGCAGTGTGAGTAAACCTGCTGCCGGAACGCCAAATACGAAGAAACCAGCACCGATCAACAGTGCTTGAATCGCCGCTACACCGACTACGCCAAGCAGTACGCTTTTAATTGTCGCTGCGATAAGCGTGGTCCAGCTTTTTGCGTTTTCACCTGCGGTTCGAATCGCGATGGTTCTTAAGCCTGATGCCGCAGATTCAGAGTACGTCATGAAACCTGCTGCAATCGCAAGTGACAAGATTGAAAGCAGTAAACTTCCCAATACGCCCCCCAGTGTACCCAGTAAAGATGTGAGTCCTGCCTTTATTTGTGGCATAAAGGTTTGAATCGCTTGCTCAAGATTAGTAGCGAATAGGGTCCACACTTCGTAGAGCTTATCACCCACGATAGGCCAATCCGCTACGGAAGCTTTTGGCCCTGGTATTTTCACTTGTCCATTTTGTAGTACTTCAAGCGCGTGCGTTGCACCATCCACAATGGAGCCTGATACCATAACAAGTGGCGTGACAAGGAGGGCAATACCAAGTAAAGCAATGGTTGTGGCTGCCAAGCCTCTACGACCACCATATACACGCTGCAATTTTTGGGTAAGCGGCATTAAAGCGACGGCTATAATAGCGCCCCAAATAACCGGAAGGATGAAGGGTTTGATGATGTCGTACGTAAACATCAGCAAGACAAAGATCAAGCCAATGCGTATTGCCGATTCCACCATATTACTGATGAAAAGCTTACTGTCGATTTTTACCGATTGTTTATCCATTTTTGTTTACCTGATGATCAATGTTAGAACTGACGAGACTTGAAACAACAATCGCCATATAAAAAACACCTGTGATGGCCTCTAAATACACCACGACTTGAGCCAGTGGTGTTAGAGGACTAATGTCGCCATAACCGAGCGTGGTTAAGGTAACGAAACTGAAATACGCTGCATTGGAGAAGTTCTGCCCCCAAGAAATCGCTTCCATACCGGTAAAGGCTTCAGGCGAAAACTCAAGCAGAATGAGGTAGGCAATCGCCCACATCAGACCAAGCAGCAAGAAAAGCGCGACCGAGCCAATGACTTTGTTGCTGTTGACATGGCCGGTGAAAAGAATCTGTCTTGCGATGGATTTAAAAGTGCCGAAAAAGAACGCAAAGGTGAGGGCAAGCATCACCACATTCATCTCTCTGATGTCGAAAACGGTCTTGATCACAATCACAAGAACCCAAACACCAAACAGGCTATAGAGGAAACGAGACCAGGTTTTGTCAAAGCGAAGGCTCGCAAAACAGACGATAAACGTCAGAACCGTGAAAGCCTGAAGTATGTGTTCAATCGTCCCTTCACCTACGACTTGTGCCATCGCACTCCCTAGCAACAAAATCACTAGTGCTAAGGTTAGATAGAAGAAGTTGTTTTCTTCATTAATATTTTTGAGGTTTTTACCAATGACCATGGCTCTTCTCACTTAGTTATTGTTCACTTTCTGCGGATGACTCTTTCATCACCATGATGGACGCAGAAAGCCCGAATCGAAGATCAACATCTTCAGGAAGTTCTTGTAGGGAGATTCGCACCGGAATACGTTGTGCTAGGCGAATCCACTGAAAAACAGGGTTTACGTTTGGAAGAAGGTTGTAGCCGACCGTGCCGTCTTTGGGCGCAATCCCCCAACCAATCGAGTCAACCGTCGCGTCAATTGGCGTGTCTGGGTGTGACATCAAAGTGACACGCGCTTGGCTGCCAGGTTCGATTTGCGCAAGTTGGTTTTCACGGAAGAAACCAAATACCCAAAAGCTGTTTTTGTCGATCAGTGCGAGCAGTGGTTGGTTTGCGACCGCTTGCGTACCGTTTCTAATATCGAGGTTAGATACAAAACCATCGACGGTCGCGTAAACTTTGGTAAAGCTGAGGTTAAGGCGTGCTGATTTTAGTTGCTCTTCTGCAGATTTGATTTGCAGTAGCGATTCTTCGTAAGCGATTTCACGACGAATCAGATCCTTATGAGAAACTGCGCCACGGTCTTTGGCACGAATGTCTTTTAAGCGGTCATATTCGATTTTTTTACCGCGAGAGCTAACAATGGAGCGCTCCAGTGCTACTTCGGCTTGAGATAACGCAACCTGGTAAGTCGCAGGGTCGATTTCAAACAGTAAATCCCCCATTTTTACTTCTTGGTTGTCTTGCACCGCGACATTTACAATTGGGCCTGATACGCGAGGAGCCACTTTGATGACGTTAGCACGCACTTGTCCATCTCGTGTCCATGGGTTATTAAAGTATTCCTCAAACTTTTGATAGCCGAGCCAAGCTGCGCCACCAAGAATGACAAGATTGAGTGCGATTACGAATAGTTTTTTCATCTTGTTTGGCACCTAAAATTGAATATAAAAGCTGTCGATGGCCACCACATAACCGACCATGATGGCAATAAACGTCAGAGACGGAAAAGCGATGAAGCGAGACAAACGTGTCTTGTTCAATATCATCACTGTTATCCACGTGGCCGTGACGGCGAGAAAGAGCACCAGTAACGTGGGAGAAAAGTAAACGTCTCCCCAAGAAAGTTCATGAGGCATTAGAGATCCTCCGTTTTGTTTTCATCACTGGTCTCAGCCGGAGTTTCGAGGCGCAAAGGCGGCAATACGCGGTTTTCTTCATTTAAATAACCATCCCAGTCAGTTCGTTCTGTCATTTGCTTGGCAATAGATTCACTGAGGAAGGGTTTGCCTGTTTGGGTTTGCCAGCCTCCACCGAGGGCTTTATAGAGTGCGACAACTTGGTTCGCAACATTACCTTTGATCGTTGCGTAGCTGTCTTCTGCGCGGGTCATTTTTTCTACCGAGTTAAGCAGACGTTCGAATGAAATTTGTCCGTTTTCGTACTGTGTCATGGATATGTTGAACGCACGAATGGAAGAGTTGACCGATTGCAAGCGTAAATCTTTTTGCTGCAAATACAGGTCATACGCTTCGATTGCATTGGTGACTTCATTAACGGCTTGCAGTACCTTTTTGTTGTAGTTCGTCAGCGTTTCTTGGAAGCGAGCATCTTCGAAACGAATATTATTTTTCACGCGTCCGTATTGAAAAATATTCCAACTGAACGTTGGGCCAACCACCATGGTGAGCGAATCGCTAAAACTGAAACTGCTACCATCGGGAACCGTACTGTCGATACCGATGGAACCGAACAACGAAAAGCTTGGGTACAGAGCGGTTTCTGCCACGCCAATCTGCGCACTTTGCGCGCGAGCTTGCATCTCAGAGACTTGCAAATCCGGACGTCGCATCACTAAGTTAGCATTCACTTGCGTATCCAAAAGCGGTGGACGTGGCACAATGGAACGCTCGTCGGTACCCGATAGCGCCGATTTTCTGCCCGTCGATTTGAACTGGGCTTCGTACTCAGCGATTTGCTTGTGCATCCCATCCGACTGTAGCAGTCGATCTACTTCTTCTGGTAACAGACCCAGTAGCAAAGCCAACACAGTACGTGATTGCTTCATTGCCACTTCGAGGCTCGGTAACGCTGCTTTGGTGGTGTAGAGTTGGTTTTTAGCTTGTTGAACGTCCAATTCTGTAACGTTGCCAGAGTCGAACTGCACCTGAGTAATACGTACGACACGCTCTTGAATCTCTATGTTGCGGCGAGACAGCAAAATACGTTCTTGGAATGTGCGATAGTTGATGTAATTGCGCGCCACTTCGGCGGTTATGGTGACCATGATGTCGTGATACGATGCGATGGATGCGTAGTAACCCGCTTCTGCCGACTCAATACCGCGAGCATACTTGCCCCAAACATCCATTTCCCAAGCAGCATCAAACGACAAAGTGGCGTTATTCACGCCCTGATCATTTACGTAGGCACGCGCTAGGTTTCCTGACACGGTTTGAACTTGTGGGTATTGCAAGCCAGTCGAAATACCAAGCAATGAACGTGCTTGGACAATTCGTAGCCCTGCGGCTTCTAAATCGAGGTTTTGTTTGCTCGCCAACTCAACCAGCTGATTAAGAGTCGAGTCATTAAATTGCTGCCACCATTGTTGTAGCTGTTGCTCTGATTGCTGCGTATCTTTGGCTGCTTTTTGCACCGACCAGTCACTTGGCAGTGGCGCCTGCTTTGGATGAACATAATCTGGTCCTACCGTGGTACACGCACTGAGTCCGAGCAAAGAAAGTATGGCGAGGCTTGGTTTGGTTAGTTTTGGAAGCATCATATCCCCACCTTTAAAAACGCTTCTGTTGTAAGTTCACCCAATCGATATCCTCGTAGGTTTGCTTGCAATGCTTGATTGCTTCGAACACGTTCCGTTTTAAATTCAGCAAGATATAAAAACCGGCTATCTCTGAATAAGCGTAGTCAGATAAATCCAGCTCACTAAAAAAATCTTCCAGTTTATCTTCGAATGTTTGGTAATCTTGACTGTATTGGTCGAATACGGAGTCGAGTTCTTGTGTTGCTTGATGGCTGGCTAAAGCGCCCGCCATCAAAGGAATGATGGAATCGCGGTGCTGTTGGCGAAGCTGAGTAATTAGTGGATTGGTCATCAACTTTTTCTCGGCGGCCATTAAGATGTTGATGTGATTACTGAGTACATCACACGCTTTGCTAAACGCGCCAATCGCTTCTGGCGTGGTTTTATCAAAGTGTTTGTGGTTGATTTTCGAACCCCAGACTTTGAGCTTTTTCGATGAGACATTGAGCGTCACCAAGTGTAAGGCCCGTTTGAGCGGCGTAATAACCGAGCTAGACTGCTGTTGATAGGTAGTGAACAGCTCTCGGGTATGTCGGAAGTAGCGTTCTTTTATGGTCAAAAAGAGGTGTTCTGGTCGTGAGCTAAACGGGAAGTAGTGCGCGAAAATAATCATGAACACCACCATGTAGAACAACAGCATGATCGTCATGAGGATCCCGAAGTGATAAAACATGTTGTTGTCTAAACCAAGAACAAACAAGCCAATCATATAGAAAATCGTCATTGGCCCGTTAAACAGATAAAAGCCGATAAAGGTGTAGATAAAGATGAACAGGCCAAGTTCTAACCCGAGATCCAATTGCGGAAGAATGAAGACGTAAGAAGGTACCGCGAACAAGAAGCCGAAAGTGAACAGCACAAGCAACAAAATTGGGTGCACAGGCACGAACGACAGCAAAGACATAAACATGGTCGAGAAGACCACGAACGAGTAGCCGCCTGGTGGATTGAAATAAATCCAAATCAGTCCTGCAACCCAATAGGTAACAAAGGTTTTGACCGCAGTTTTAAAGTTTTCTGCGTCCCACCATAGAAACTTGCCTTTCGGTTTCGGCAGTGGCACGTCAAAGGAGACATTGTTCGTCACAGAGTCAATACAGCTAATGCTCTCCGCTAAACGCGACAAGTTTTGATGCATCAGTTCCAACAGGTGACCAAGCGTAAGCGCAGAGCCTTTCTCTAGGTGAGCTGCGTCTTCTAGCAACGCTTGGTTGTATTTGACTTTGAATTCCTGAGCACGATAAGCGGGTTCTTTTTTTTCCCAGACTTGTTGGCAGGTATCAAATAGCGCGTCAATTTCCGCCACGGCTTGATCAAAGTTGCTGATGCTTTCACGGTCTTGCTGGTGGCTAAAGTGGCTGTGCGCCGCAATGGTCAATTGTTGCGTTACTTGCTTGTTCAAATGAACCGCCAAGCGCCACTCTTTCATGTAGGCCGACACGTCGCTGCATTCCACACTGACTGTGGCAAAACGCTGTTCGAGCGCATTTTGGGCGGCAAACATCTGTTCGATGAGAGTGTCCACGCTAGGTTGTGGCTCTTCAGCTTCTGGATTTTCTTCTCCGCCTTCTTGAGGAGAGATTTGCCCTGCCGATTTTTGCTCGAAATTTTGCAAGATAGCGGTGAACAACGCGCGTTGTGCTTGGTTGAGTTGTTCGATGAGCTGTCTTAGGTTTTGTTCTGTTTTGGTCGGGAATAAGAAAGTCCCCACGAGTGTGTAAACCACCACCCCAAACACCGTCATATAGGCGCGGTCAACGCCATAAAGAAACGCACCTTCTGCGTCACCGCCATTGGACATCATCAACGTCATCACGCCGGTCAGCATGAGTAGCGTAGGATCTTTTTGATAGGCATTACGGAAGTAAAAAATGAATGAGACCACAACCGACACGCTCAACATGTACAGCAAGCGGTCTTGAGCAAACAATCCCACCAGTAACAAGCCAACGACGGCGCCAACCAACGTACCGAACACGCGTAAGGTACCTTTGGCGAGGGATTCACGACGACTGCCTGTGGATGCAATCAGCATCACTGTGGTTGCGGCCGTCGATGCTTGCGGCCAACCCATGGCAAACGGGATCAGATAAGCCAGAGTCAGGCTAAGCGATACTTTAATAGCGAATTTTATTTTGTCGTTCATAGTGTCAAAGTTTGCTCAGGCTTATCGTTATAAGTTGATGAATTTCTTATATGAATAATCAGAATCTTGTTCTGAATAAATTCGGGGGGCGGAATATAGCGGGTGAAAAAGTGTGCTTTGTAAACCCTTTGTCAAAACAAAAAGTGCGTATTTGGCTTGATCTCGTGCTAGCCCTTGGCGTTATTGGTGAAACGCCTAAAACGAGCAAATTCGCGATCTGTGATGATTCTCACTTTTGAAACAAAATCGTTGCATTGTGTGAGCCAATGCTCACCTTATATTCTTCGCCTGGTACCAAAGCAGACCACTTATACCATCTGCAATGAGCTTTACTGCTTTAAAAAGCATAGATGATGAATGGGTATTTGAGAGGGAAAGTTATTACTTTTTATCGGCTTGCTGATTGTTCGTTTGTTTTTTTGGATCGAGATAAAAAAACCGAAGCGATCCCACCAAGAATGATGCCGCTGGTTAAAAGAGTGTGCAGTGAAAGAGGCTCGTGGAGTACGATGCTGCCGAGTAGCAAAGCAATGGCTGGCACGGAAAGTTGGCTGACGGCGGCTTGAAGTAAAGAGAGCTTACGCATGACTTGATACCAAAGTGTATACCCAAGGCCAGATGCAATGGCACCAGATGCGATAGCGAGCAACACTCCGCTCAAAGAAAGGTGGATTGAGGACAAGATTAATGGCGAAAGGAGCACGCCAATTATTGATGCAGCGATGAATCCCCACGTGATCCCACTACTTGGAGAAGGCGCTTGTTTACCGAGCGCAGTAAACGCAGCCCAACAAACGCCAGAAATCAACATGAGAAGTGCAGAGCTAATATCGGGGCGAGTGGCAGATGGCAACATCAACCAAACAAATCCAACAATTGAAAGGCCGATACCGATGATTTCGAGAAACTGAAAGCGCTCACCTTGCAACCAATAGATCGCCAGTAATGTAAGTTGCACGGCACCAAACAAAAGCAAAGCACCAGTTCCTGTCGCCAGTTGTAAGTACGCGAAAGAGAAAAGGGCAGCGTAACCAAATAACGCCACGCCAGCAAAAAAGCGAAAGCGAGAAGTTGGCCGATCGGTTTTCCACTGACCTCTCACGACAAGCATTGCGATTAAGGTAATCGCGCCAGATATCAATCGAACGAGCGTGAAGCTTCCTGCATCAATTAACCCTTCTGCCAAGGCAAGTCGGCACAATAATGAATTGGCAGCGAACGCCAGCATTGCAATGGCAGTGAGTAAAAAGGTCGACATCCTTGATCCTTAGCGTGTAAATGAACAGCTAGTGTAGATCCAAAAGAACATTTTTATTAGTTGATAAAGTGATTAGTTATAGCTATCAGAGCAAGAAAGTCATTAAAAATAACCAGAGAAAACCTGACCTTAGCCAGAGTCTTACTGTGGTTGGGAAGGTTGTTTGTACAATGACTTAATGGTGTTTTTTAACCATAGCAATTTGGGATTGTACGCATTGCGTTTATGCCAAATCATGGTAAATGGAATCAGTAACTTGTCTTGTTGAGCTTGGTCTAACGGAATTGGCAAGCACACCAAATCGAGATGCAGCTTTTCTATGTAACTTCTGCAATAGTGCGGCGCGGTGGTGATCATGTCATGCGTCGGCTGCGCTGCCATAAAAAGGGATTGCTCAAAGTTGGACATCGTCAGCCCGATAGAGCGCTGTAGCCCTAGTTCCGTTAATACTTCATCCAACGCCCAAGTTTCACTTTTTTCCCAAACAATATTGATGTGTTGGTAGCTCAGAAAGGTCTCGAGATTCCACTCTTGCTGTAATGCCGGATGATCTTTATGTAAATACACCATCGGCAGGTCATAAAATAGAGTCTCAAAATCCAAGAAATACGGCAGAAGATCCAACGACTCTTTCGATCTCGGGTGACTTTCTCGGCCGGTAAAACCGATATCCGCCTCGCCTCGAATGATAGCGTCGAGTGAATCGTAATCCCAGTTACTGGTTTTTACTTTCGCTTCAGGGTATCGCTGGTGGATAGCGACGATGAGTCTGTCCAGCACTGTGAGCACTAATGGCGACTCAATCGTGATATCAAAACGCACTCCTTTAGGCGTAATATCGCTGCGTTTTTCTGCAATTTGGCTGCCAATTTGCAGCCATTCTGCAAGATCTTGCTCCATGCTTTGCGCCAAAGGCGTTGGTGCAAGACCTTTAGGTGTTTTGACAAACAAAGGATCATCGAACCAATGACGAAGTTTGTTGAGCGACTTACTTACGGTAGAGGGCGTAACGTTCAGCTTTTTCGAGGCTTTCGAGACGCTTTGCTCTTGCAACAATAATTGCAGAGTGAACAGTAAGTTTAAATCAAGTCGCGCTAGGGATTTCTTCATAATGGGTATCGTGAACAGGCTTTGGAATCAATAGTATTAGAGCAAGGCTGATTACGCTACCTAGCACTAAGATAAACACCAACATATTCAGTGCAGTAACGCCGATGAAACCCATAAACCAAATATAGAACGCGGAACTACAAACTTGAGCAATGCCCAGTAACGAGCTTGCCACGCCAGCTTGTTGAGAGAATGGGCTGAGCGCTTGACTCATGGCCACGCCAAAGCCAATCGAGAAGCCAGCGCAAATCAGCCCAAATCCGAATAAGTAAAATGGGATTCCCCATTGGTTTAGATGAGCAAAACCAATCACCATCGCCGCACTGACAAGCAAGGTTTGCGAAGTCAGCATCAGAGTGCGTTGCTTAAAGTAGGACAAAGCCAATGGCGCAGAGAAAGAAGTGATCATACTTACGAGCGCAGTGCCTGCCATGACAGAAGAATAGCCGCCACGATCAAAACCAAGTTCGCCCATCACCAGCATTGGAGAGACATTCACGTAGGTAAGAATGGTGGTCACGCCGATGGCCGTAATGATGAGTCGGCTGATGAAAAAGCGCTCCGCGAACGTTTCTTGGGTAGAAGCTGAAGTGGTGCTTTGTTGTGGCAATGCACTAGGCTTTGATTCTTTTAGCACCAAGGTCGAAAGCAAACAAACCACCACACCCATGCCTGCCATTGTGGTGAATAGGCTTGGCCAAGGGAATTTGAGCATAATGAGATGGCCGACAACGGGGGCGATGACAGGAATGATGCAGGTAATGCCGTTAAGCATCGACAGCACCTTAGCGCGGCGTTTGTCATCCAATGTGTCGCGCAAAATAGCAAAAGCAACCACATAGCAAGAGCCTGCCCCAATACCTTGGGCAAAACGTGCGATTAAAAACGTATTGGATTGTTCTGCCATTCCGCCAAGCAATGATGCTGCAATAAAAATGGCTGCACCTACCATCGCTACGGGTTTACGGCCAACAGAGTCGGCGATCTTACCTGCAAACAACATCGTGGTAGCCATGCCAGCTAAATAGATCGAAAACGCAATATGCAACTGAGATTCACTGGCGTTGAGATCTGACGCAATTTGAGGCAAACCAACAAGATACAAATCAATGGCAGTAGGGTAGAGTAAGACGAGTGCAAAACTGCAAAGTAAAAAACGGGACATGGAAACCTCTCTATCGAATGGGGAGGATAATAGAGTGCTAAACGTTTGCCTGCGAGTGGGAAATACGACACCAGGTATTTCTATTTACGACATACCCTGTATGAATTGAGCATAAAAACAACAAGGAAGATTATGATTACCATTGAAAAGTATTCGCCTGAGCGACATGAACAAACTTGCGAACTTAGCGTGCTAGAAGAGCAATCGCAGTTTACGGTCGCGGATGTGGGTGAAATGCTTACACGTCTTGAACCCACAGAGCTTCCGCACCTGATTCTGGCGGACGATGACGTGGTTGGCTTTTTTCTATTTGATGCAGCTTACAGCGAGAAATACGATTTTTGCCCGAAAAACAGTTTAGGCGTGCGTGCTTTGCTGGTGGATCACCGTCATCAAGGCAAAGGCATCGCCAAGCGAGCCATTCAACAGTTTGCCGATTTCGCCAAACGCCATTATCCCGAGTTTGATGCGCTTTATCTCACCGTGAATTGCCGCAACATACCCGCTTATCAGTGCTATTTAAAATCAGGGTTTGAAGATACCAATGAGCTTTACCACGGCGGCCCAGTTGGACCGCAGCACATTATGAGACAGCCGCTTTAGCTAGGAAAAACCAAGGATGGAAAGATGAGGATTGAAATCGACAATTTAGAACGGCCGCAAGTGATAGCGATGTTGGAAGGACATTTACAGGACATGTACGCCACGTCACCACCAGAAAGCGTGCATGCGTTAGATTTAGATAAGCTCAAAGCGCCAGAAGTGACATTTTGGACCGGATGGAAAGGTGAGCAACTGCTTGGGTGTGCGGCGATTAAAGAGTTGGATGACCAACACGCGGAGCTGAAATCCATGCGCACCACGCCTACGGCAAGAAACCAAGGTGTGGCATCTCAATTATTGATTCATGTGATTGAGCAAGCGAAGCAAAAAGGTTTGCAGCGCTTGAGTTTAGAAACGGGCTCGATGGAGTTTTTTAAACCAGCGCGCCTGTTGTATGAAAAGCATGGCTTTGTGTACTGCGAGCCGTTCGGGGATTACGAACTCGATCCGAACAGTCAATTCATGACCCTAGAACTGAGCTAGGGCCATGAATTTTTAGAAGCTAAATCCAATCGATTTAGAAATTCAGATTCAAGTTGATGGTTGGCGACAAGAGGCTTGAACGCTCGTCAGCCAATCGCTTTCTC
This sequence comes from Vibrio sp. 661, assembly GCF_033339315.1. NCBI lineage: Bacteria > Pseudomonadati > Pseudomonadota > Gammaproteobacteria > Vibrionales > Vibrionaceae > Vibrio > Vibrio sp. 661. Next base: position 316,846 of record NZ_JAWOUJ010000001.1, read on the forward strand.
TTCTCTTTCAGTCTCTTGGCATTGTCTTTGTCTGGATTGCCATCAAGCTGATTATCGATGACCGAGATTTCAGTATCGATTTGTTGGATGCGTTGCTGGCGTTGATATTCTTGATGACCTAACTGGTAGTTCTCAATAAACTCTTTGCTGCTGCATACACCGTAATATTCTTTGCCTTCGATACCGACAGTGTACCCATTGTCTGGTGAGCAATATTGGATAGTGCCTTTATCAAAGCCTTCTTTCCATTTCGCTCGGTCGGGTGTCACACCCGCTTCACCACAGTCTTCGGTATAGCTATTGATAATGTTTGGATCGTTGCCATCTCGGCCATCTTGATAACCTACGTTGTACCAGTTTGCCGTTTTGCACTCATCCGGAGACATGCTGGCGCAACCTGAGAGCAAAGTCAGTAAAGCCAGGGGGATTAGCGCTCTTTTCATCAGTGACTGTCCTTTAAATAAAATCGAATTGATAACTTGAGTTTAAAATGAACACTGTTCATATCAATGGTTGAAATCATTGTATTCACAATTGTGGTGACTCATTAATCTAAGTGATAAATTTATTATGCTGAATAGATGTGTGTTTGATTAGTATTATCCACGAACTGCGCCTTTGCTGCATCAATCCACTAGCCTTGGCCCCAAATTAAGTGATAATACCAACATAAAGATAAACACCGTCAATGAGGCTAAGACATTGAGCGAACAACCCACCGTCCTTATTATCGAGGATGAATCTGCTATCGCAGAGAACCTGATTCATGTATTAGAGATGGATGGCTACCACGCAGAGTGGTTTGCAACAGCAGGAGAGGGCTTAGCTTTTTTGCAGCACAACTCCGCAGCGTTACTTGTCTTAGACGTAGGCTTACCGGATGGCAATGGCTTTGAATTATGCAAAACCATCCGTGAGTTTTCTGATATTCCCATAATCTTTCTCACCGCAAGAAGCGATGAAATTGACCGCGTAGTCGGTTTGGAAATTGGCGCGGATGATTACGTGACTAAGCCATTTAGCCCGCGCGAAATGTTGGCTCGCATTAAACTTAGAATCAAAGCTAAAGCGCCAATGATGGAGGACAAACCAGAGCCTGTAGCTGTTCCAGAACAACCTCATTTGAACCATGATTTAGTTGCGCAGAACTTCGACTACGGTGTTGGCGGGCAAATGCTTGGGCTGACCGCGGTGGAGTTCAAGATCCTCGATAAACTGATTTCTGTCTCTTCCAATGTATTGAGTCGAGAGCAACTTATGATCGCGGCAGACATGGCGCCAGAGGCTGCATATGAGCGTAATATCGATACCCATATCAAAGCCATTCGCAATAAGTTGAAGCCGTTTGAGATGTCTGAACGCATCTGTACCAAACGTGGCTTTGGTTACTTTTACTGCATTAAAGGTGAATGATGAATCGCTGGCCGAAGATCCCGCTTGGACTCAGACTGTTTTTTCTCTACTTCATCTTAGTCGGGATGACGGCTTACATGGTGAGCAAAACGGTTGTCCAAGAACTTAAGCCAACCGTGCGCCAAACCACTGAAGAGACGCTAGTGGATATGGCGAACTTACTCGCGGTATTGGCGGAAGAAGACGTCGCGAATGACAAGTTGTCTGAGAGTCGCTTCTCCAAACTATTAGCGGCTTATGGGCAGCGAGAACCTCAAGCGCGCATTTGGGAAATTGGCAAAAAAGCGATTAACCATCGAATTTACATCACCGATAAACAAGGGATTGTGATTGCGGATTCTTGGCAGCAAGACGTAGGCAAAGACTACTCGCAATGGAACGATGTTTATCTCACGTTGCGCGGTCAATACGGCGCACGCAGTACCATCGAAGACCCGAAAGATCCGCTCTCAACCGTTATGCACGTTGCTGCGCCCATTTACCACAAAGGCGAAATCATTGGCAGCGTGACGGTGGCAAAATCCAATCGCTCAGTACAACCCTTCATCGATCTGTCTAAACGCAATGTGTTGTTTTGGATGGTGTGGATGAGTGGTTTAGTGCTTTTGGCAGGGGCATTGTTTGCTTGGCGAATTCACTCGGCACTGAACAAGCTAGAAGATTACGCAACCAAAATGGGTGAAGGCGAAAAGGTTTCTAAGCCGACATTTCGTATCTTTTATGAGTACGGCACGCTAAGCGACGCATTAGAGAAAATGCGCAACCAGCTCGATGGCAAACAGTATGTGGAAGAGTACGTACAGACGCTGACTCATGAGCTGAAAAGTCCGTTATCATCGATTAAAGGCGCGAGTGAAATATTGCAAATGCCGTTGCCTGAAGAAAAGGTCACGCGCTTTGCTAGCAACATTGAGCGAGAAAGCGATCGCATGCAGTCATTGATTGATAAGTTGCTCGAACTGGCTCGTCTTGAAAAGCGCCCTGAACTAGAACAAGTCGAAGCTATCTCGCTAAAACAAATGGTCAATGAAGTGGTTGAATCGGCGGATGCGCGTTTGAGTGCTAAGTCGGTGATTGCCAACATCCAAATTGATGACCACCAAGCCGTGCTTGGTGATGCCTTCTTACTGAAACAAGCCGTTTTTAACCTGATGGACAATGCGCTGGATTTTGTTGATTCAGAGGGATGCATTGAATGGAAAGCTGAGGTCACGAAAGAGAAGGTATGCTTGTCGATTTTCAATTCAGGTCCTCACATTCCTGACTATGCGATGCCTCGTTTGACCGAGCGCTTTTATTCCCTCGCTCGGGAAAATGGCGTTAAGAGCACTGGGCTCGGGCTTAATTTTGTTGAGCAAGTGATCAAGCTGCACAAAGGTCAGTTGCAAGTCGAAAACGTCGATTCTGGCGTGAAAGTGACCCTGATTTTACCAACTCCATAGAAACTCCACATTAGCTCCATTCGTTCTCCAAATTGCTGATTTAGATTACTCCCATCAGCAAATGGAGAATGAAACATGAAAAAGATCCTCAATAACCAACTCGGCACGAAGTTCGCCTTCGTGCTGTTTTTGTTTGTCTTATTGCAAATCCCGCTTTCAATGGTCACAGGGCTGATCTCAGAGCGCTCATATCGCCAAGATGAAGTCAGAAACGACATCGCACGCAGCAGCAGCGGCGAGCAGCGCATCATTGGTCCATTCATCATGGTTAACTACACCGAAACCAGTTACCGAGATGACAAAGTACAGATTAAAGAGCGCCGTAAATTCCTTCTACCCAGCACTTTTGATATGAGCGCGAATCTGGACAGTTTTGAAAAGTACCGAGGCATATACCGTGCGCGTTTATACAAAGCACAAGTGGCACTGAAAGGCACTTTCGATGCAGACGATCTCGCGGCGTTGCAGGGGCTTGATATTGACAACATGAGCCTAGTGGTTGGCATTGAAGATAGCCGCGGATTAATTCGTTTGGATGACATGACCATGGAGAGTGCTAACATCGAAGTCGCACCGGGAACGGGGTTAAATCAGTTACCACAAGGCTTCCACAGTGATCTGACACTTGCAGACCTAAACCCAGCACAACCTTTGGCTTTCGATCTTAACTTCTTGCTGCAAGGGATGGGGCAGCTTCAAGTCACACCAATCGGCAGTCAAACAACGGTTGAGCTCTCTTCAACATGGGCTCATCCAAGCTTTATCGGTGATTACTTACCAGTGTCGTCAGAGGTATCCGAAGATGGATTTAATGCACAGTGGGCGAGCAATAATTTCTCTACCAATATCGCGCAGCTGTTCCAAAGCTGTTTGTCATCGAAACACGCTTGTCACGAGCTTGAACAGCGACAAATGGGCGTAGATTTAATTGACCCCGTTGATCACTATTTGAAGTCTCACCGAGCTGTGAACTATTCACTGTTGGTTATCACATTAGTATTTGCGAGTTTCTTCTTACTGGAGTTGTTCCAAGCGCGTCCGGTTCACCCAGTGCAATACGGCTTTATTGGTCTGGCTTTAGCGCTTTTCTATCTGTTGTTGATTTCGATGAGTGAACACCTCGGCTTTAACTGGGCGTATGTGGTGTCGGCAATCGCCTCGACGGGACTTTTAAGTGTGTACGTGAGCGGTATGTTGAGCAACACCAAGCACGGCGCGGTATTCGGAGCGTGTTTGCTCACTCTCTACGGATTACTGTTTGGCTTGCTACAAGCAGAAAGCTACGCATTGGTTATGGGGACATTGCTGTGTTTCGCGATTTTGAGCTTCACTATGGTTATTACACGCAACATCGACTGGTACGCACGAAATAAGAAAGCGGAAGAAAGCGCAAAGGCGAATCATGAAGATGTTTAAACGAGCAATTCTCACTGGGCAGCCAAGCAATATGGTGGAAGAAACGTCTGCTATCCGCCTGCAATTTTCTGCAAAAAATGGACTCAAAAGCTTGGTGTGTTTTATCGCATTGGTCGTTATCGCGCTCTATGTTCGAGACAGCTTTATTCGTCCGACAGTTGGTGATGTTCTCGTTGTGGTTTGGCTCTACTACTTTCTTGCAAGCTTGTTCTCCATGCCCGTTAACTGGCTGGTTTCACTGGTGGTGTTGATTGCGTTTGCTGTTGAGTTAGGGCAATTGTTACAGGTCGCGGTTTGGCTTGGTATCGAATCTTCATCGCCTCTGGCTGTGATTTTGGGCGCCACATTTGATTGGAAAGATCTGCTGGCATACTGCATCGGGGGTCTACTGTGTTGGTGGATGGAAAAGAAATGAAAACCGAGATGAAAGCCATTGCGCTACCAAACCGACTCCGCCATTCCAAACGAGGTATTCGTAAAAGGATCAAAATCAGTTTACTAAAGCGCGTGTACCTTTGGTCACTGACCAATAGAGAACTACTGTAGCGCTACTTCTCTATCTGAAATACAAAAGGGAATCTTAACTCACCGGCGCACAGGGTGAGTTAAGATTCCCTTTATTAATAGGGTCTATTGAGCTTTCAAGCTGATTTTTGCAGCTGTTTGTGGGTAATTTATATAAGGCAGAGACATTTGAAATGTAGTTGGTGTAACTGATAAGCCGGTAATGAAGTAGAAATGAACCACAAACGCTGCCCGAAGGGTTCGGCTAAAAGCGTTTTACTCTTTGTTGAGAGGTAATTGCTTAGAATGACTAGGCGGCAAACCTCTCGCCGCGATTAAAACGCTTTTATCTCGAACAAAATTTAACCATGAAAGTTCAATAGACCCTAACTAAGACATCTAGCTGCTATTTTTAATTAGCTTTCAAATGAAAGCTTCTCGCCGAACGTCTCTTTCCAGTCTTTATCGAACTGTTCAACCGCCGGTTTTACTGCTGGATGTGCGAACATTTGTGCCGCCACATCAGTTGGCAATGTAATGGCTTCGATGCCCAGTTTCATCACCTCCATCGCTTGTTGAGTATTCTTGAAACTGGCTGCCAAAATCTTCGCTGGTAGTTGGTTTTGATCGAGCAACAATTGAAGATCCGCGACCACTTCAACACCGTTGCCGTTCATCGTATCAATGCGGTTTACGTAAGGTGCTAGGTAGTCTGCACCGCACAGTGCTGCAAGGAAACCTTGTTGAGCTGAATAGATAGCGGTAGCAAGAACCTGAATTCCCTCTTTTTTCATTAGCTTAATTGCAGCTAAGCCTGTTTCTGTTGCTGGCACTTTTACCACCATGTCGTAAGGCAATTCATTCAATTGGCGTGCTTCTGCCACCATGCCTTCGACGGTTGAACTCACTACTTGAGCGTGAAAGCGAGGTGTCCCACCAAGTGCTTCTTGCATGCCTGCTAGGGTTTCATTCAGTCCCTGTTTTGACTTCGCCAAAATGCTTGGGTTTGTCGTCACGCCTTTTAGCGGTAGGCATTGGTTAAAGCGTTTTACTTCTGCCACATCAGCAGTATCTAAATAAAGTTCGATCATGGTTTCTACCTTAAACAAAATCTTCGTTTTGATGATGGGATCACTATAGATCTGACAATCGAACGAGATCTTGATTTTGATCAATTGAAATTTCATTTGAAACTATAATAATTTCATTAAATGAAAGTTTAGTGAAACTTGTAAACGCTCAAATGAAGCTTTCAGTTCGAACAAAGAAAAGCCGCTCATAAGACTTAACCAGCAAGAAACGGATTAAGTACACAGCGGTAGCACAGACCAAGAGGCAAGCAGAGATGTATTTCAATATCCAACGATTCTCTACCCATGATGGCGATGGCATTCGTTCCATTCTTTTTCTTAAAGGATGCAGCTTGTCTTGCCCTTGGTGTCAAAACCCAGAAAGCCGCAGCGAAAAGCATTCACTCTTATTTGATCAGCGAAGTTGCATGGAAGATTGCAAGCTGTGCGTTTCTGCTTATCAAGCTACAACTCAATCTACTGCGGGTAGTGAAACGGTGAGCGATGGTATTCAACGCATCGACAACCAGATCATCATCAATCGCAAAGCCATCAAAGAAGACCAACTGATCGCGCTTCGAAACGTCTGTCCTACGCAAGCACTGACTGTCTGCGGTGAAGAGGCAAAATCAGACATGCTGTTCGACACCTTAATGAAAGACAAACCTTTCTATGACCAAAGCCAAGGTGGCGTGACCTTCTCCGGTGGTGAGCCACTAATGCAAGCGGATTTGGTGGCAGAACTCGCACAGCGTCTGCATGACAACCAAGTCTCTACCGCTATTGAATCGTGCATGCATGTGCCGTGGAAGAACGTTGAAAAAGCCGCGCCGCATATTGATTGCTGGTTGGCGGATTTAAAACACACTGATGAAGAAAAGTTTCTTAGCTGGGCGAAAGGTTCACTAAAACGCATCAAAGACAATTTCCGAAAACTGGAACCAATCGCGAAACGCATTGTGATTCGCGTTCCCGTGGTGCCGGGGTTCAATGACACCATCGAAGAATTGAAAGACATCATCGATTTTGCGGCTTCACTAGAAAGCTGCCAAGAACTTCACTTGCTGCCGTACCACACACTCGGCATCAATAAATACCGTTTGCTCGATATGCCTTACGAGTGTTCTGACAAGCCATTAAACAAACCAGAACTGCTAGAAAGCGCCATGCAATACGCAAGCGAAAACACCCAACTTAACGTGATTGTAAGAGGTTAACTATGGACCTGAATTACCTTCCTGAGCGTATCAAAGCGCACAAATCGGCACTGGTAAATATCGTAACGCCACCTGTCTGTACCGAGCGTGCAGAGGCATACACTCGTGCTTATCAAGCGAACGAAGACAAACCTGTAATTGTCCAACGTGCGATAGCACTGCAAGAGCATTTACGCACTCGCACGATTTGGATTAAACATGATGAGTTGATCGTGGGTAACCAAGCGAGCAAAGTGCGCGCTGCGCCTATTTTCCCAGAATACACTGTACGTTGGATTGAAGCGGAAATTGATGAGCTAGCGGACCGTCCTGGTGCAGGCTTTGCGGTCACTGAAGAAGATAAGCAAAGCATCCACAGCATCACACCGTACTGGCGCGGTAAAACCGTTCAAGACCGTTGTTATGGTTTGTTTACTGATGAGCAGCAAGAGATCTTAGCCAGCACCATCATTAAAGCCGAAGGCAACATGACTTCGGGTGATGCGCACCTTGCGGTGGATAACGAGAAAATCTTGAAGCTAGGCATGAACGGTTTGTTAGAGGATGTTCGTCAGCATCGTGCTAACAATGATGTTTCGACCTTTGAAGGCTTGAAGAAAGAGCAGTTCTACAAATCGGTCGAAATCGTGTTGCTTGCCATTCAAGACCACATGGTGAGCTACGCTGAATTGGCGGCAAAAATGGCGTTAGAAGAGACGCGCCCGCTGCGCAAAGCTGAGTTAGAAAGCATTGCGGCAAACTGTCGTCATGTCGCGAGCCACGCACCAGAAAACTTCTGGCAAGCACTGCAGTTGAGCTATTTCGTTCAGTTGATGCTACAAATCGAATCGAACGGTCACTCGGTTTCTTTCGGTCGTATGGACCAGTTCCTCAACGAATTTTATGTTCGCGATATCGAAAACGGCGCGATTGAAAAAGACTTTGCACTAGAGCTATTACAAAGCTGCTGGTTGAAGCTGCTTGAAGTAAACAAGATTCGCTCTGGCGCGCACTCAAAAGCCTCCGCAGGTTCTCCGTTGTATCAAAACGTGTGTATCGGCGGTCAGAATTTGAATGAAAAGGGTGAGCCTGAAGACGCGGTGAATCCTCTTTCTTGGGCGATTCTGGAATCTTGTGGTCAGTTACGTTCGACGCAACCTAACTTGAGTGTGCGTTACCATGAAGGTTTGAACCAAGAATTCTTAATGGGTTGTATCGAAGTGATTAAATGCGGTTTCGGCATGCCTGCTTTCAACAACGATGAGATTGTTATTCCTGAATTCATCAAGCTCGGTGTAGAGAAAGAAGACGCTTACAACTACGCATCTATCGGTTGTATCGAGACCGCAGTTCCGGGCAAATGGGGTTACCGTTGTACGGGCATGAGCTTCATTAACTTCGCCCGTATCTTGCTAGCTTCATTGAACGAAGGTGTGGATGCAACAACGGGTAAAGCTTTCTTGCCACACGATAAGTCATTAGCAAAAGGCAACTTTGAGAACTTTGAGCAAGTGACCGCTTCTTGGGCAGAGCAAATCCGCTACTACACCCGTAAATCGATTGAGATTGATACTGTAGTCGACAGCGTACTTGAACAGCAAGCTCAAGACATTTTCTGTTCAACGCTGGTGGATGACTGTTTGGCTCGCGGTAAAACCGTGAAAGAAGGTGGCGCGAAATACGATTGGGTATCTGGTTTGCAAGTCGGTATCGCGAACTTGGGTAATAGCCTAGCTGCCATCAAGCACCTTGTTTTCGATGACGCGCAGATTACTCAGCCCCTTATCTCACAACAACAGCTAGCAAAAGCATTGGCAGAAGATTTCGACGGCATGGAGAACGAACAGCTTCGCCAACGTCTTATCAACTTTGCACCAAAATACGGTAACGATGATGACGCAGTAGATCAACTACTGGCAGACGCTTACCAAGTGTACATTGATGAGCTAGAACAGTTCGTTAATACGCGTCATGGGCGTGGTCCAATTGGCGGCGGTTACTACGCAGGTACATCAAGTATCTCGGCAAACGTCCCATTCGGTGCTTCAACCATGGCAACGCCAGATGGTCGTAAAGCGAAAACGCCATTGGCAGAAGGTGCAAGCCCGTCATCTGGCTCAGACCGTTTAGGTCCAACGGCTGTGTACAATTCGGTCGGTAAGATCCAAGCAAATAAGATCCTTGGTGGCGTGCTGCTTAATCAGAAGTTAAGCCCGGCAGCGGTTGAGTCTGAAGGGGATAAACTCAAGCTTTCTATGTTGATTCGTACCTTCTTCAACCACCACAAAGGTTGGCACGTGCAGTACAACATCGTCTCTCGCGAGACCTTGTTAGCCGCGAAGAAGAACCCAGAGCAATATCGTGATCTCGTTGTGCGAGTTGCAGGCTACTCAGCTTTCTTCACCGCGTTATCACCAGATGCTCAAGACGATATCATTGCTCGTACCGAGCACGAGCTGTAAGTACACTGACTAACTAAAACAAAAGGCACCGATTGGTGCCTTTGGTTTGAATACTTAATCCGCAAATGACTATACCTGAACGCATTAAAGCTTGTGCAAAATGGTCACGCATTTCTTCGTGACGTTGTCGTACTCTTTCGTCATGTAAGCGGTAGTGATCGCGCCCTCTTTCATGATGCAAATGGCATCGAGTAATGAAGCGTTTTCTGATTTGAGATAGCGTTGAATTAGCTCTCTGACTTGCTGTTTATGGTAGCGGCAATACGTTGCGATCTCGCCACTGTCGTCACTGAATTCCGCGGACGTATTGATGAAAAAGCAACCGCGAAACTCGCCCAACTTTTCTTCAGAACCATGAAACCAGCCGTTGAGTGCTGTAAATAACTGATCGATCACCTCCGCGCACGTTTGTGCTGAAGAAAGCTTTTCCTCCAACCATTCCATAAATACTTGGTGGCGTTGTTCTAATGCGGCGATGATAAGCGCTTCTTTGCTCTCAAAATGGTTATATAGCGTGCGTTTAGCCACGCCGGAAACATTGAGGACTTCATTGATGCCAATAGAGTTGATGCCTTGTTTATAAAACAGTGACAAAGCTGTGTCGATCAATAACTGTTTCTTTTTGTTCATAACTACGTCCTCAAAAAGTTCCATAAATACATATTGACAAAGGTAGACAGATTTGTCTATTTTATTTTGTAGACAATTCGGTCTACTTTTGAGGTGTTTATGAATAATTTAATTTTATCGTTGGTTGCCGGGCTTGGCGCTACGTTGGCTATTGGCGTATTGTCCTACGCCGAGGTATCTCTTACTGAGGTAGTACTTCTCATGGCGCCATTTGGTGCTACGGCGGTGTTGGTGTTTGGGGTGCCTAGCAGCCCTCTCGCTCAACCAAAAAACGTTATCATTGGTCACTTCATTACGGCATCTATCGGTATTGCGTTTAGCCAGTATGTTGACGTCACGCCGGTCACGCTCGCGATTGCGACGGGGCTAGGTGTTTCTGCGATGCTGATTACGAAGACCACTCATCCACCTGCGGGTGCAAATCCAATTTTGATCATGGCGTCTGGGCAGGGATGGAGTTTTCTCTTCACGCCTGTCCTGATTGGCGCGGTAGTGATTGTTCTGGTCGGTAAAGGGTTACAGTTGCTACAAAATCAGTACCTAAACCCTCGACTGAATGGTCAGAAGACCTAGTCGGATTGTAGTTAGAGCCGCGAAAGGGAGTGATCTCTTTTGCGGTTTTATCTTTTGTCGGTTTGCAAAAACAAAATCTGATTCTCTCTTGGTATTCAGTCGTATACATCAACATGGTAGTTAAATTGGTACAATGCGATGAACAGAATCCACCCTAAGAAACTATTGCACAGTAAATGGACGGCAATTTCACCTAAAAACAAAGAGAAGCATTTTGTCGTGACGGAAATGGAACTAGATGAAGATGGTAACGTTGTGAGATGTGTCATCGAGGCAGTCATGAGTAAACGCGACCGAGAGATGAACTGGCAAGACCTAAAAGACTCTGAGCAATGGATGCAGGGGTGGAAGTGAAGGATGTTTCGTTGTTGGGCGAATCAAGTAGAAACGTGCGTTGCGAGTAGGCAAAAGTGGTGCTATCTGATACGTTGATAATTCGTTCTAACGCCCACTCAAAGGACTAATTATGATTGATTTCGACAATTCCTCTGTATTTAAGCTTAAGCCCATTGACGTTTCTAATGCCAGAGAAGACTTCCTTAAGTTCTTGATTGATGGTGAGACTATTTTCGCTGCTTTTAAAACAGTTCGTGACCAAGTGGTGTTTACGAACAAGCGAGTGATAGCGGCAAATGTGCAAGGGATTACCGGCTCAAAAGTGGATTACACTTCTTTGCCTTACAGTAAGATCAATGCATTTTCTATCGAGACCTCTGGTACTTTTGATTTGGATTGTGAAATCGAGTTCTTCATGAGTGAGGTGGGAAGAGTGCGTTTTGAAATTAAAGGCTCGTTTGATTTGATTTCTTTCAACCGTATGGTTAGTGAGTATGTACTAGGTTAAGGGATTAGAAATGAGAGCTTCGCTGAGAGACAAAATTATAGAGGTCTGTGACAAAAAGATCGCGAGTAAAGGTGAATTGGTTGGTCTCTCATTTTATGCGTTTTTCGCTAATAAAAATGACGACCCAGAGCTGTTGATGGAAGCGGCTACGTGGTGGATTCAGACTCATCAGCTCGACCACTTCGAAAAAGCAGTAAAAATAAAATCAATGGTCGAGTCGGGGAGCTAAATTAAAAAAAAGAAGTAAAGAAAGCAGACAAATGCTAATAACGTTGCGGACAAAACAGGGTAGATAATGTAAGAGTCCTGCTTGTTGGTTCGTTGAAAGCATAGCGAAACAAGTAAGACGTTATAAACAACAAGTAACAAGCTGATCATGGTTCCGCTGTTTAGTGTCATACTTGATAGCTGAGTTAAGAAAAACGCCAATAAAAGGTAATCGAAGACAATGAGCCATAAAAAGGCTTTCTTCAGTAAGTCGCTTTTTCTTTTTTCGGATGATGTTATGTGCATATAGAACTCAACTAAAAAGTCACAGTAACAGAGGCTTTGGTTAGAGAGGTCACCATCAGAGTGGTGACCTTTTAAGGTTATAATTCTTGAATTTTTACTTCGCTGGTGGCGGTATCGCCGGAGTAATTGATGACTTCTTGACGAATGACTGGTTGGTTAAATTCAGCCTTATCTTTCGCTTTTTGCAGTTCACTTTCTTGGTGGTTGCCAAAAAGGGTCTCAAGCACTTTAGCGGCAGGAGTCGTTAAAACAAACAGCTCAATACGACGGTTTTCGCTAGAATCTGGCTCATCAGGATTAAGCAGCGCTCTATCTGACATACCCGTTACCTGCATTACTCTATCGTCCGGCATACCGCCTTCAACTAACGTATTTCTTGCTACGTCTGCTCGAGAGGCTGATAACGCCCAGTTAGATTGACGACCAAAACGCTTTTTAAATGGAATTGCATCTGTGTGTCCGCTGATGATCAGAGGGTTGTTAACACGATGAAATACAGGTGCTAGTGCGAGCAGTAAATCTTCAAAAAAAGGAGTAAGTTCTGCACCACCACGGCTGAACATATGCTGTTTGTAATCATCTTGAAGGACGATACGCAAACCTTGTGGTGTCACCGTGACGTTTACATTTCCCTGCGCATTAATTTGGGCAGTCATTTGCTCAATTACTTTCGCTAGTGCGGCAAGTTGCTCTTGAGTATCGAAGTTACCAGGAATCAAAGAATCAATTTCTGGTCCATCCCCATCACCTTTAAAGTAAGAGCTTACTACATGGTTGGAGTTGTGTTTACTTGGCACAGAAGAGTCCTGTGCCAAGTCGATAGGAGAAATACTTTGTGACGTATCAAATGGGTTGCCGTAACTCTTGTCGAATACGCTTGAACTATGCAAGTGGGCAACAATCGCTTTACGCTCTTCTTTGTCTACCACCTGCATAACCCAAAGTACAAGAAACAGCGCCATTAGGGCGATCATGAAGTCAGCAAACGCGACTTTCCACGCGCCGCCATGAGACGACTCATCATGGCTGTATACTTTGGCACGTTTGAACACTACATGCTCTTGTTTTTGCATTATCCCTCCTGTTCAGCTAACCACTTCTCCATTTGGTTGAATGTTGGTTTGATGTCTAGCTGAATATGTTTACGACCAGCGTCAATGGCGAGCAATGTCGGCTTTTTCGCTACGTAGGCAACCAAGGTTGCACGAACGCACTCAAAAGCAGTCATATTACGTTTTACTCGCTGAGCCATGGCGTTACTTAGTGGATCTAAGCCACAGTAACAACCGAAAATACCAATGAATGTACCAACGAGAGCTGCCGCAACGTGATAACCAATCATAGCGATTGAGCCATCAATAGCTTGCATGGTGATAATGATGCCACCAACTGCTGCAAGAATACCGAAGCCAGGTAGTGCTTCTGCTGTACGCTGTAGTGAGCGTGAAGGTAAAAGCATTTCGTTCTGTATTGCTTCGATTTCTTGCTCTAGCAGTCCCTCTAATTCATGAGGCGACATCTGTCCCATTGCCATTAAACGTAAATTGTCAGTAATGAAAGAAATTAGGCGATGATCTTCTGCGATCGTCGGGTAAGCGAGGAACATAGAGCTTTGCTCCGGAGCCTCAATATGAGAATCCAGAAACTTGTATCCGCGGTTTCTCGCTGTCTCTAGCAAGTTGTTGAGTAGTGCCATTAATTCCATGTAGTACTCATGCTCTTCTGTTGGACCTTTAATGGTCGCTGGCACTTGGCGACGCATTTCTTTCAGTACATGAGGCGGATTACCGATGATCAGAGAACCAGCAGCGGCGCCAATAATGATAAGGAATTCGGCTGGCTGCCAGATAGCACCTAAGCTACCACCGGCCCACATATATCCACCGAAGACGCACACCAGGATAGTGAGCACTCCAAAAAACTTTTGCATCTTGTGACTCCTAAGAGGACATTAATTGGTTGAGTTGTTTCAGCGCTTGTTTGTGAAGCTGACATATACGAGGTGGTGTCAGATCCAATACCAGAGCTATTTCGTGTAAGTTGAGTTCATGTTGATAGAACAGAGTCAGGAGCAGTTGATCGCGCTTAGGTAACTTACCCAAAGCACTGTCTAAACTACGACGAATATGTTCATGTTCCATGCCATCGTATTGCCCGCCAATGTAGCTATCACCGCTGCTCTCCATCAGTTGGTCAAGGCTTTGCATCTCGCCTGCGAGAGCGGCATTTTGGCGGTTGTAATAATCTTGCTCATCCGTCCCTAAAGCCTGGATGATTTCGGCATCCGTTGGCATTCGACCTAACGTTCGAGTGAGATCTCGAGTCACGTCGTTGAGCTCGTGGGCTTGTTGACGAGTCTTACGTGAACGCCAATCTAGTCGGCGTAATTCGTCTAAAATAGCTCCCCGAACTCGACAAACGGCGAAAGCAGGAAAGTGAGGATCGTCAACATCGCCATATCGGCGTCCAGCCTCGACTAGAGCGATAAGGCCTATCTGCTGCATATCTTCAATACTACAGTGAGAAGTGGCATGAACGCGCAGCTGGTTAACTACGCGTTTTACCATGACCTGATGACGTTGTAGCAATGCGTTTTCATCAATTGGTCGTGACGGTGTTGTCACTTCCTCTTCTGTGGTGTAAGTGTCTTGTACATTCATGTCTAACATGGTTGTGCTCCGTTATTGCACAACATATTTAGTCAACAAAACATCGTCGATTTCTCGGACGATGTCTGTTTTAGCAAAAGCGAGTAGAAGCGTTTGCTTCACTTCGTCTTGCAGAATATCGATGGCACCCGCTTGCTGTAACTGATCAAACGTTTTGTCGCTAAACAGTTTTAATAGAGAGTTTTGTACCATAGGCATGTATTCATCGATCTCTTTGATACGCTCTGGGCGGCGTGTCTCAATTGCCAGTTCTAGCATCACAAAGTGAGTCTGTTTCTTGCCTTTAACGGTCAAAACGACTTTGTCCAAAGGATGGAAGCTAGGACCTTTACTTGTCGGTTGTTCTGTGACCAAAAAAGACAGTGGAGAGTCTTCGATCAGTGAACCAGAGTCAGGTGACTCTTGAGCGTGTTTGTTTAAGTACCAGATTCCGCCCATAATTGTGACGGCCGAAACGAGGGCACTGGTGATGATCATGGCGATAAACAGGGCGATCATTTGTTGTTTGGTCATAACCTTTTTCCTCGAAGATTCACTAAGCTTGAGTGCTTAGCCAGTGTTCTGAATAGTTAGTTGTTGTCGTGGTTTGGAATGCACCAGATTCTCGTGCGGCGAAAATATTGGTGTCTTCTTCGTTTGCGTGTGGGTCATTTCGACCTTGGTTTTGATCAGAGCCAACATTGACATCGACATGAACGAAGTTTTGCTCTTGTAACTCAGTACGCAATCGTTCCGAAACTTGCATTAAAGCTTCTCGTGTTGCTGCGGCATTGGCGTTGATGTGGACACTCAATCGGTCACCTTCAACACGTACAAGTAAATCCAATTTCCCTAAGTCTGGTGGGTCTAGGCGGATTTTTGCTTCTTGTACATTTTGTTGAGCTTGGAGCGTCACGCGATCATGTAAAACTTGCATCATTTGCTCCCCCCACTTTCCGGCAGTGGTATCAACACGCACCGCTGCCCACTCAGAGCCTTGAGCTTGAACATGACTCGTCGCAACCGGTGAATGTGCAGGTTGTGTTGTAGGAGCTTGTGCTTGAAGTAGAGAGGCGGTTGGTTGCCCTTGAACAGGTTGATTCAAAAGAGTTTGAAACTCAGCACCGGAGATAGGCAAACGCGAACTCGATGAAGTCGGCAGACTTTGCTTCACATCTTGTTTTGATGATGTGTTTAACATGGCGTTAGACGAATCTTGAGTAACAGACTTAACTTCGCTCGCAGCCATTAAAGATGACGCTTTTCCTAGTTTCTCAGCCTGCTTCTCTGCCATGGTAATCATACCCTGGGTTAAAGCTTGAGCTTGCGCTGCAAGATCAGTCGATTCTGTTAACCCTGGTGTACTGGTCAAGTTGGCATCCGGATCTGAAGCTGAGCGGTCATCAGTATCAAAACCATGACTTTGTACTTTGTTTGCGCTGTTCAAAGTAGAGGCCGTAAGGTGAAAACTCGGTACCGCTGACGCAGAGTTAAAGTCTTGCTCACCATTCTGCTTGTTCACTGATTTAAAACCATGAGAAAAGCCGTGTACCGAGTTCGCTTGCTTGATGTGACCCTCATTGTTAGCTGGCGAATTACCCGAGTGCTGAGTTGAAGAAGGTATGATCATTGAGTTAGCTCCATGGTCATTGCTAATTGATAGGCCATAGCGCGTTCTTGATGGTCATTGACCATGTTCATCTCTTTTTTCAACTCGTTGGTCGACTTCTCTAATACTGCGAAGGCATTAGCGTGCACTGTTTTCGCTCGCTGGATTTCAGGTGCAAGCTTAGGATCTTTCAAAAAAGGCTTGTGACTGATCAAAAGCTCTCGCAACTGCAAGTCGTACCGCTTGAGCGCATGCCAATCGGCCGTTTTTGCGGCGAACTGGATGAGCTGAGATAAATGACGGAATCGCTCTGGCGATACTTTATGCTTGTTGTCCAAAATTCATCCAACCTTCACGAATGTTACCCATTACACGCTCAACGTTAACCAAGCGATTTGCATCGTTTTGCACGCTAGCGTAATAAAGTTCGACTTGGCAGAAGTCATACAGCTGGCGTAGGTTTTCCGCAATTTCACCGCCGTTTTCATCATCTAAAGCACTTGTTAGTCCAATCAAGATGTTCATGCATTTGTTGATTCCATTCCCTTTCTCGGCCAAACGATTTGCGGCTAGGTGGCCGCGAATACGTTCAACTTCATCGAGTAGGCCATCGATTAACATGATGACCAATTGGTGTGGATTTGCTGCTGCCGCTTGAGCGTCGAGATCGACTTGTTGGTACGAATCGTAACCAGAATCCATAAGCATGAATATTTCTCCTAAATTTGGAACCAAATGTCTTATTTTTGAGCATTAAACATGGACATGGTTTGGTTCATTTGGGTCATAATTGAATTCATTTGAGTGAATTGTTTGAGATAGCGGTTGTACGACATTTCGTACTTACGCTCTAAATTGGTTTGTTTATCTTTGATTCGGTCTAAGCTTGACTGTATTGCGTCTTTACGCGTGCTGAAGGTACCTGATGAGAACTTCAAGAAAGGCTCTACCATCGCGTCAAGAGAATCTAGCAAAGCGTCATCCCCATTAAACAACGCCTCTAAGCCTGCGCTGTTTGTTTGTTGAGCTTCTTTGAACTTTTCTTGATCAACTTTCATTTTACCGTTGCGGTCTAGGCTCACGCCGATTTCGCTTAGGCGCATACCATTGTGTTCACCTCGGATTAACCCCGTTAACTGACTCTCAATAGAACGCAATGTCGAGTCGCTAGCGAGCACGCCGCGTTTCTGATCTTCACCGCCAATTTGGGTGTACTGATCGATAGTCGAAACAAGGGCATTGTAGGTTTCCACAAACTTATCTAGTTGTTCTTTAGTGCCTTCGCTATCAGCTCCAATTTTTAAACCGATTGGCGAATCTCCCGCGGCTTGCGGTTTAGATACGGTAATGTCAACACCGTCGATGACACCTTCAAAAGTATTACTTGCGTTGGTTAGTTTCAGGCCTGAGTCTTTTGCACCTAGCCACATAACCGCATCTTGCGGAGCGTTGATTTGCTTGAGGTTGGTGAAGGCGTCTTCAAACCACGCTTGGCCAGTACCCGATGCAGATACGTTGATCTTATTTTCGACACCAGTCTCAGTGCTCGATAGCATAAAGTGTGTTTGACCATTCGAGCGAACTAGAGTGGCGTTAACGCCAGGGTTATCCGTGTGATTGTTAATCGCACTGGCTAAATCGCTGATCGTTGCAGTGCCGTCACCATTAACATCAACGGAGGACAAGTCTAGAGTCATTGTTTCACCGTTGATGGTGAATTCTAAAGATCCAGTTGTTGGTACTTCTGTCGTTGCCTCAAGGTCTGCAGGCATACCTGTAGATACTTGATGCGCCGTTGCCACTTTTTCTACAAAAATCTGATAGTTACCCGTTAGCGCTTTAGCATCCGCGTTTGCAGTAAAGTTACCTTCTTGAGAGAGTGTCGCACTGTTTTTGATGATGCTGTTTGTACTGTTATTCATCTCTTTCATTGCAGTACGAAAATCACGTAGTGCGCTTTCAACTTTATTAAAAGCTGACAGTTGTGACTGGTACACATTAGCTTGCGCTTGGTAACGGTTTTTGAATGGGTTTGTGTCCAATTGTGCGAATTGGGTTGCCATTTTTACTGGGTCTAAAGAACTCATGAGGTGTGCTCCTCTCATCTCTTATTGGCTTGAATACTTTGAATGCTACGCCTTAGTTTAATTATCAGTGGCAAGATACGTGCCGTATATTAAATTCAATTAAAACAAAGGTTTAAAGCTATTTTGTTTTCTTGGGAGGAAGTGGTGTTTCCACCTTGTTTGTTCCGCCTTCCTCCATGGAAAAAGTAATTTCCTTATAAGAAAAGGCGACCTAAACAAAGAAAATATTTAATTGTATTGACGGTTCTAATTAGGAGAGATGTTTTAATTGGACGTTATATTCAGCCTTTACTTCAGCTTGATTCAGATAATTCTTACAGAGTGCATTAATTGCGTTCTGATATTATTTTTGATAGTGCGAAGTGCAAGTGTTCTCACTAAAAATTAAATTTTTTACGTTTCAAAGAATGTCAGTTATGAATGAATTTGCGTTGCGATTGATGAAATGTGCTCGTGCATATGAAGAGTTCATTAACAAAAAACTATTAAGTAAACAGAGCATCAATTCTGATGAGATAGCTAGTATCTTAAAGGAAGCTAAGTTCAATTTTCCTGAACTTAGAGATAGTAAAATAGGAAGCAAATTAGAGACGATAGAATTAGAACTGTTTAATAAGGTTTTATTTAATATTATGTTGAAATTCGGATTCAGAGTGCCTGAATCTCACAAAGATAATACGAGCTCTATTTATATTCGTAGATAAAAATAAAGCCTTCCATAGGAAGGCTTTATAATTAAGACGATTTAAATTAAGCGCACTATTAACTAAGTAATTAGCGTAGTAGTGACATTGCCATGCTTGGAAGCTGGTTAGTTTGAGACAGAACAGTTGTACCTGCTTGCATCAACATTTGGTTCTTAGTCATGTTTGAAGACTCTACTGCAAAGTCTGTATCCATGATACGACCTTTAGATGCTGTAACGTTTTCTACCATGTTACCAAGGTTAGCCATAGTGTGCTCAAGACGGTTGATGTTCGCACCGAAGTCTGCACGAGAGCTACCAATTTTTTCTACTAGACCGTCAGCGCCGCTGATTTTGTCTAGTGCTGCTTTTGCTTTAGTCGCGTCATCGATACCATCTGTAATTGCTGCATCAGCAAGAATAGTAGTGATTTCACCGATACCTGCGCTTGCGCTTACAGTCAATGTTTCAGCAGAAGATGCACCGATTTGGAATGTTACGTCACCTGCACCGAAGCCGCCGCCTTTAAGAAGGTTTTGACCACCGAACTTAGTGTTGTCTACGATGTTGTTTAGTTCTGCAGTAAGCTGTGTGAACTCTTTGTTAAGAGACGCACGGTCTGTTGCACTGTTTGAACCGTTCAACGATTGTGTAGCAAGGTCGTTCATACGGTAAACGATGTTTGTCATTTCATCCATCGCACCTTCAGCAGTTTGCATCATAGAGATGCCGTCTTGTGCGTTACGCATTGCTACTGACATGCCGCGTGTTTGCGCTTCTAGACGGTTAGCAATTTGAAGACCAGCAGCGTCATCAGCAGCTGAGTTCACACGGTAGCCTGTGCTTAGACGTTCCATTGCTGTGTTTAGAAGTCCGCTTGTTGTGTTCATTGTGTTTTGAGTTACAAGCGAAGCGTAGTTAGTGTGCATTGATAAAGCCATCTTAGTCTCCTTAGTTAGTCACTATATCTTTCAGGCCTCGGGATATTCCCTTGTCACTAACTAGAGGCGGTCGGTCGGCTTTAATGATTAATTTGAAAATTAAAAAATTTCTAAAAAAGATAAAAATTGATGATTTTTAGTGATTTGTATTCCATGAAAACCGGGAAAATCATCATATAAGCCTAAATTTTTTAGTTAAGTTAAAGAAACTATTGCCCAATGATCTTGTGGTTATCCGTTATAAATAAAAAAACAGCACGAATAAATCGTGCTGTTTTAAATATAAATGGTTGAGTTTCAACTATTCCTCATCAAAAGACTGAAAGGAGAGAGAGGTTGGGATATCGCTGAAATAACCAAAATAATAACTGGCACCCAATAAACGATAGCGGTTAAGTTCCGTTTGACTCGCTACACGTCCGGCAACCCAAGTATATTTATGCTTTCTTAAGAACTTAGCAATAGGTAGGAAAGCGTGTCTTTCTTCTTTATCCTCTAGTGTGACTGACAATTTGATCATATCGGGACTAAAGTCTGCGACGCGCTCGAAGTTCACTTGCGATGTCGCGACTTCAAACCAAAGTGAATATGCATTCTCTTTTAACTTTTTGGTGAGTGTGGCGACTTTATCACTATCACATAACGTTTCATCAGCTTGAAGAGAAGGAATCACATGTTGAAAAGCAGAAGAGTGGAATTGAATCGTCTGTTCGAGAAAATAAACCCCAGGCTCCCAAAGTAATGCATCCACGCGAATCGGCACGACAACATTACTAATCAAGTCGTGATGAAAGGCTTCTAACTGAAATTGTGTTTGTCTTAGTGCAAGGTAAAGACTGAACAAATCCAGGCAGTACTGCATTTGTTCAGAGAGTTTGAATTGATAGACACTTTGTTCTCCACGCATACCAAATCTCAACGTCAGGTGTTGGAATTCTACTTCTCCTGATTGAGCTTCCCTAATTGCTTGGCATGCGTGTTGGACATCATTGTGTTTTAAAGCATCAAAGACTAATTGATCGTCATCCGTGACGATATGTTGTACTGCGAGACCAACCAAATGTTCGTACATCGCATGTGTTGAAATAAGATTAACCAAGGTTTCCTACCACATTGATTTGTTTGTTTTCTGGGATTTCGTTGTAAGACAATACTGCCAGCCCTTGTGTAAATGTACGAGCGTAACGCGCTAGAAGAGGGCGCAGCTGTGGCATAACGAGAAGGATCGGAGGTAGCCCCTGTTGCTTAAGCTGTTGTCTGATCAATGGCAAGTTTTGTTGGAACTGACCAAGAATGTTTGGCTCAATTGGGAAGCTATCTAGTGTTACCGTACCAGAAGATTGTGCTTGTTGCAGTGAAGTTAGTAGCATTTGTTCTAGCTCATCAGACAGTGCGTAGACATTTAACTCGTTCTTTTGTCCTGCAATTAAGTTAACAAGCGTACGCTTTAGTGCACAGCGCACATCAGATGCAAGTAGGATCGGGTCCTTTGTATTTTCCGCGGATTCCAACATTGTGTTGGCAATCGTGCGAATATCTTTTAGTGGCACTTGGTCTAATAAAAGCTGACGATATACTTTCAGCTGCTGCGCTGGATTAAGTGCTGCTGCTAATGCTTCTGCTAGTTTCGGGGCTTGTTGTGTCAAACGCTGGGTTATTGCTTCCACATCGTCGTGCGTAAACAATTCTGCAAGGTTTGTCTTCATGATTTTACTAATATGAGTGGCAATAACAGTGCCATCATCGACAACTTGGTAACCCATATTAAGTGCTTTTGCTTTATCTTGATGCTCAATCCACACAGCTGGCAACTGATAAGCAGGATCGCTACCCAAAATGCCATCTACCTCACCGTAAGTTTCGCCAACCGCTATCGCCATTAAACGCTCTGGTTCAATAAAGCCTTGCTCAATGACTTCGCCATTTAGAGAAATTGTGTATTGGTTTGGCTTAAGGCTCAGGTTGTCACGAATACGAACTTCAGGTAATAAAAAGCCAACTTGTTCAGAAAGGTTTCGACGCACACCGCGAATTCGTTGTGATAAGGGTGCCCCTTGTTCTTTGTTGACTAGATGGACGAGTCGGTAACCAAGCGCAAGTGATAATGTTTGGACGTGAGGAATATCATCCCATGTCAGCGGTGTATCATCGTCTTGCATTGCTTGTGAAAGTGCTTCGACCTCTTCGATCTGGGAGTCTTGCACTGGCTTCTTGGTTTGACGCCACCCTGCGAACGCTAATGCGCCAGCAAACGCAAAAAAGGCTAGGTGTGGCATACCCGGTACCATACCGATTACCGCCATAATACCTGCGACAGTAAATAGCGTTGCAGGAGTTGCCAGTAATTGCTTTTGCATGGTTTCCGACATGCCATTATCGCTATCATTAATTCGCGTAACGATAATCGCGGCAGCCGTTGCCAATAGTAGTGAAGGAATTTGAGCAACTAGACCATCACCGATTGTGAGTAGGGCATAAGTTTTAAAGGCGTCAGACGCAGCGAGTCCATGCTCGAAGACACCAATACTGATACCACCAATGATATTGATAAACAGAATCAACAAACCTGCGATGGCATCGCCACGCACAAACTTTGATGCACCATCCATCGAACCATGAAAATCGGCTTCGTTGGCGACTTCTTTACGGCGTAAGCGAGCCGTTTCCTGATCGATAAGGCCAGCGTTTAAGTCGGCATCAATTGCCATTTGTTTGCCTGGTAAAGCATCCAACGTAAAGCGGGCTGAAACCTCAGAAATACGTTCACCACCTTTGGTGATTACGACGAAGTTGATGATCATCAAGATGACGAAAACCACCATACCAACGACGTAGTTACCGCCAATGACGACTTCACCGAATGCTTGAATGACCTTACCCGCTGCGTCACCACCATTATGTCCTTCTAGGAGTACAATTCGCGTAGAAGCCACGTTCAATGTGAGACGTAATAATGTTGCGACCAGCAAAATAGTTGGAAAAACAGAGAAATCTAATGGTCGCTTTGCGGTTGTGCTGACCAGCAATACTAGGATTGCTAAGACGATATTAAAGGTAAACAGCGCATCCAGTAGCAGAGGAGGCAAAGGAAGAATCACCATTGCTAATATCATTAGCAAGACGATTGGAATGCCAACGTAGCCTTTGGTTGATGTTTGAAGTTGTTTTAACCGGTTAAGCATACTTTCGTGTCCTTGGATAAACGCGGGTTAATCAGTGCTGCAAATGTTTTGGAATCGAAAAATGAGGTAAAGGAATTGGCTCTTTTCCCTCACCTTTACGAAAGGCTTTCAATTGCAAAACGTAAGTAAGAATATGTGCCACTGCGATGTACAGTTGGCTTGGGATTGCTTGTTCAATCGCCGTCGTGTGATAAATCGAACGGGTAAGTGGCGGGGAGTTAATGATTTCCACTTTGTTTTCTCGGGCGATCCGTTGAATGTGCATAGCAGTTTCGTCTACGCCTTTTGCGACGACAAAGGGCGCGTCAGAAAGCGAAGGCTCGTATTTCAGTGCGACTGCGTAGTGCGTTGGGTTTGTGATGATCACGTCAGCCGTCGGCACCATTTTATCGATCTTACGGCGCGCAAACTGTTGCTGTATTTGACGAATACGTTGCTTTACTTCCGGACGACCTTCATTATTTTTAAATTCCTCTTTCAATTCTTGTTTCGTCATGCGGAGTTCTTTTAGGTGTTCCCAACGCTGATAAGGAATGTCGATAACCCCAAATAACAACAATGCAAAGCCCATTAAGAGTAAGCCTTCAAACAGAATTGACATTACTAGAGAAAAACCTTGGCTGAGCGGGAGATTTTGCATGCCAAGTAATGGCTGTAAGTGGTTGTCTAAGTAGCCATATAAGATGCCGAAGATGACCGCTACTTTGAACGTCGACTTTAAGAGCTCAACCACTGAGCGGGTCGAAAAAATGCGCTTTATCCCGCTCAAAGGATTAATTTTGCTGAGCTTTGGCATTACGTTCGCGGGACGGAACATCCAGCCGCCTAGCACAAGGCTACTACCACAGGTCACGATAATAATGACGGTAAACAATGGTAATAGCATGTCTATGATGACCGCTAAACTTTGTCCCAATTGCTCGACAAGTTGTTTAGGATTTTCTAGGTCGGCTCGCGTCAGCATCATGTTGTAGCGAAAGATACCCGACATGCTTTCCCAAATACTATTAAGCTGAGAGTAAAAGTAGAGCGCCACCGCTAGAAATATCACCGCAGTAGTAAACTCTTTCGCGCGAGGAATTTGTCCTTCCTGGCGGGCTTTCTTTACCTTCTGCGGTGAGGCTTTTTCAGTTTTGTCTTGAGAAGATTGATCGCTCATGCTCCCCCCAACATAAAGTTACTCAAGTGTCTAATGGTGTCGTGAACGAGCGCCGTGTAGCGACCAGGAACACCAGAAACTGAGATTAATACGCTGAATAGACCCAGCAGCATCGTCATAGGAAAACCTAACGCATAGACATTAAGTGATGGTGCGGCTCGGTTCATTACACCAAAACTGATGTTGGCTAGAAGCATGGAAACAATAGCGGGCAAAGCCAAAGCGAGTGAAGAGGCAAACATCCAACCGAAAATGTTGACAACACCTTGCAGAGAAAGCGATGTGATACCAGATCCGACTGGCCAAACAACAAAGCTTTGAATCACGATATCTATGACGAGTAAGTGTCCTTCTAGCGCGAGGAACAACAAGGTTGAGAAAATCAGAAATATGCGTCCCAAAATGGCGACAGAAAGCCCGTTAATAGGATCATTCATCATCGCCATACCTAAGCCCATTTGCAGAGAAATCACCTGGCCAAGCATGGTGAAAACGTTAAAGAGCATGTGCAAAATTAACCCAAACATTACTCCCCAAATAGCTTGCTCAAAAGCAAGGAACAGGGAAGTCATAGAGAATAACTCGACTTGTGGCATGGGTGGCATTAACGGTCCAGTAATGACAACGATCGAGAGGGCCAGTAAAGTACGAACCCAAACAGGAATAATCGCATCACCAAAGAAAGGCATTGAAATAAATACGGCTCCCACACGAAAAAACGGCCACCAGAGTTGACCGAGTATCGCCGAGAGCTCTGCAAATGTGATGGCCATTAGCCAATCATCCCTGGTATGTTGTGGAACAAGAAATCAAACAGTTCCATGATCTTACGTAGCATCCAGTGACCTGCAAAAATCACCATTAATAAGGTAACGAGCAAACGTGGCAAAAAGCTGAGTGTTTGCTCGTTGATTTGTGTGGCAGCCTGAAATACGGCGATACACAAACCGACAATTAAGCCTGGAACAACCAATACGGCAACCATCAAAATGATCAGCCATACTGCATCGGAAAATAACGTTACGGTTAGTTCTGGGGTCATAACTGCTCCTAGTTAACCGAAGCTGGCAGATAAGGTGCCAACTGTCATTGCCCAACCATCCACGAGTACAAATACCACCAACTTAAAGGGAAGTGAGACAATCAAAGGTGATAGCATCATCATACCCATTGCCATCAGGACACTGGCGACAACCAAGTCGATGACCAAAAACGGGATGAAAAGCATAAAACCAATTTGGAAGGCGGTTTTCAGTTCACTAATGACAAATGCAGGCAAGACAACGGCAAATGAAATATCCTCAACGTTTTGGTCGAGAGGCTCATTGGCAATACGTAACATTTGTTCAAGAGAGCTTTGGTGCGTCTGTGCCAACATGAACTCTCTCACTGGTTTCTCTGCAACAGAAAAAGCCTGTATTAGCGTGATTTCGCCGTTGTCGTATGGCTGAAACGCATTTTCATAAATATCGCTCCAGACAGGGCGCATAATCAGTAACGTCAATGCGAGAGCGATCCCGACCAACACTCTGTTAGGTGGGCTTTGTTGAAGACCAAGAGCTTGGCGCAAAATCGCAAGGACAACGACAATTCGAGTAAAGCTCGTCGCCATCAAAATAAATGCTGGAAGAAAACTGAGCGCCGTCATCAACAACAGAATTTGCAGTTTAACGCTGTATTCTTGTTGTGTGTCGCCATCAGAAACGGACAAGATAGTTAAGCCGTTGTCAGCCGCCATTGTTGGGAAAGCAAACAAAAGTGACACCAATACCAAAAGAGGTAACCAACGGTGCCAAGCGCTCAGATTTTTCATTGTGATGCCTACCTAAGATTATTGACCAACGCCACTCAATGCAGAGTCATGTACATCGATCAGACGAAGTCCATACTTATCATTGACAACGACAACTTCAGCGTGGCCCATAAGAGAACCGTTTACTTTCACGTCTAAAGGCTCGCCATTGAGCTTTTCCAACTCGATAACCGTGCCTTCACCCGCTTTCATTAAGTCCCCAAGTGGGATCTCCTTACTCGCAACTTCCAGCGTGACTGTGACAGGAATGCTTTTGAAAAAGCTAAGGTCACGTTCCGCAGTGGCTGGTTCTTGTTGGAGCGTATCTTCGGCTTCAAAGTCTTCTAATTGAAAATCATCAAAGTTCAGTTCTTCTGCGTCGAATGCATTAGTTTCTAGCGCTTCGCTCATCGCTGCGGTTCCTTATCAGGGTTAAAGATCAAAACAAGTTGGCCGTCTTGCTCGGCAATACGACCTGTAAATAGAGATTGGTTGCCAATGCTTACTGGAACCGTGTTAAGAAGCTCAATAGGTAAAATATCGTTGGGTTGTAAGCCAACCACATCACTTAAAGGCATCTTCTTTTTACTTAGAACAACGTTCAGTCGAACGGGGGTCGTCTCTAAAGAACGACAGAAAGGTTGAAACAAATCGGTATCAGGTTGCAGTTCAAGCTGCTCGATCAGCGTTTGAATAAGATGACCATCTAGCTTGAGATGAATTGAGCCTTGATGATCGTCAAACGCAATGTTTAATTGAACGTTAATGCCAATTCCTCTAGGGGTCTCATACTCACCCGTGTCCCACATTTCACCAGGAGCAAGCCAACCGATGATGATTCGACTGATGCGCTCTTGTAAACGTAAGTCACTGGCCGTCAGAGTAGCGGCTGAACGCTCTGCACTTGCACCATAAAATCTATCAGCCAACTTTATTAGCGTGTGAGGGTTACCATGGATGAATACCATGCCGCCTTCCTGATGTTGATAGGTCGACGTTTGCTCTTTGTCCATCTCAACCGATGTAAAGCGGTGCAAGTCTACTGAGGTTAAGCTAGCTTCCACTTTTCCTGTGCTGAGCCAATTTTGTAATTCAGTCGTAAGGTTTGAGCAAGATTCTGAAATTAAATTATCGAGCTTCTCACGAATGATATGAATAGGTTTGCCTAATAATTCTACATCAAGTAGTTGACTATCAGAAATAGGCTCGCTAACTCTATTTTCCATTTATATTTTACCGTGCGTTAACAATCGAAAGTGTTTTAACTTAATGGCGTGTAGTCTACACAGAAATTTTAATGATCTTTTAGCTCCAAACTCTAAGATTGTGACTTTAGTTCACATGTTGCTTTGTTCATATAGTCATAATCTTTTAATGAAATTTAAAAAGAGTTAGTTTTCTTTATAAATCGCTTAATAAATAAAATAACAATGTTGAGCGTTTTAGTTGTTATAGATTTTTTAAATTGCCTTTATGGCGTAACAACAATTTCAAATAAATAAATTATAAAATACTGTTTTTTATGCTTAAAGCTTCCGTTGGAGGCTAAGCGTGCTCTCTTGAGCGTTTTGTAACCAATTTTAATATTCAGAATAGGTAATTAAAATGATTAGCTATGCCAGTTCTCTCGGCTTGGTGGCATATTTAATTAAACGGTTTAAGTCATGGGAATGTAAGATATACATGAATCATGTCCGTTTGATAATTTGTAACACAATTATTGTTATCAGTTTTATTTTTTCAAAAGTGTCATATTCAGAAGAAGTCTTAACAATCCCTATGGACCTCTCTAAATGGACATATGAGGGAAATAAATTCAAATGCAACTTGTTGCAATCAAATAAAGACTATGGGAAGTTTTATTTCCTAGCGGAACCTAATAATAAATTCTATTTTATTTCCGATATGGAATATGAAAACAATAAATGGAAAACGATTGCTTTAACAACTCAAAATGCTCCTTGGGGTGATGAGCTTTATAGAAAAGAATTTGGTTCCCTTGAATTTACTAAGCCGTCTCAGCGTTTCATCTTTAATAAAGGCGCTGAAGAATTCATGGATTCAATTGCTTCGGGTAGTTGGGTGACGCTGTCACTTAAAGGAAGTAATGCTTCCTCTGTTTCAGAGATTGTGATTCCTACTCTTCAAATTCAAAACGCATTGAAATCATTTAATGCGTGTCGCGCGCGATTGCCTAAATTGTCTTTTTCAGAGGCAAGGGATATGGCGCTCTCATTTGAGTTTGGTCAGAAGACGTTAAGTCGTGGACAGAAAGCAACACTAGAAGCGCTGTATAGCTATGTATCTGTGGATGATCGAGTGACCAAAATCCTCATCGACGGTCACACCGATAACGTTGGTTCAAGTTTAACGAACCTTTCTGTGTCACGTACTCGAGCAGAGCAAGTCACCAATGCTTTGATTGAGCTTGGGGTCGACGAGTCGATGATCGAAACACGAGCTCATGGTTCACGTTACCCAATTGCCAGCAATAACTCGGTTAATGGCCAAGCAAAAAACCGACGTGTCACCCTGCGTTTAGTGAGGGACAACGAGTATACGGCTACGAAACACCACCCAGATCTACAATCACAAAATCAACAAACGAAAGTTAAGGTTCAATGATGACGAAAACGAAAATTTTGTTGGTTGAGCCAAATGAAGCTCTTGCTCAACCAGTATTGGATGTGTTGCAAAATGCAGGTTACACCGCGAAACACACTCGTACTGGTCGAGGCGCTTTGCTTGAAGAGCGAGCAGAAATCACTTTAGTGAGCTCTACGCTGCCGGATATGTGTGTTCGTGAGTTTGTCGCGTGTCACCAAAAGCAGCGAAATTCGGGTGTTGTTATTGCGATTGTCGACCAAGAACAAGGCATCTTGGCTGCTGAGACGATGAAAGCGGGCGCTACTGATTATCTATTACGCCCATTTGAATCTAATCAGTTGGTTAATCTGCTTAAACGTGTTGAAGCGTTAGGTAAGCCAATGGCCAACATTGTTGCAGAGTCTTGGAGAAGCAAACAAGTTCTACAATTGGCGCATCGTGCAGCATGTACTAACGCGAGTGTGCTTATTACAGGTGAATCGGGAACGGGTAAAGAAGTGCTGGCGCGATATGTGCATGAGCACTCTCCGCGTATCAATGGTCCATTTGTGGCGGTTAACTGTGCCGCCATTCCAGAGTCAATGTTAGAGGCTGTGCTATTCGGTCATGTAAAAGGCGCGTTCACCGGAGCGACAAATTCTCAAAGCGGTAAGTTTGAAGAAGCAAATGGCGGGACGATTCTGCTTGACGAGATTGGTGAAATGTCACCTGCGGTTCAAGCGAAATTGTTACGCGTCCTTCAAGAGCGTGAAGTAGAACGTGTTGGTAGCCATAAAGCCGTTCAGCTCGATATTCGTGTTATTGCGGCAACCAACAAAGACTTACGTGAGGAAGTTCAAAAAGGCACGTTCCGTGAAGATCTTTATTATCGATTAGATGTGCTGCCTCTGCACTGGCCGCCTTTGCGTGAAAGAAAAGAGGACATTCTACCGATTAGCCAATTCTTTATTGAAAAGTATCAAGATAGTAGCCGCTGTCACCTATCCCAAGATGCGATTAGTGCGCTGAGTCAGTATCACTGGCCGGGCAATATTCGTGAGTTGGAAAATGTCATTCAACGCGCTTTGGTCATGCGTCATGGTGATTACATTACAGCCCATGACCTGATGCTGCCTATTGAGCTTGTCGCGTCAGTTCCTACAGCAGAGCCAACTTCAAGTTTTGGTCATGTAGAAGCGAAGAAGCAAGCTGAATATCAGTTTATTTTGGAAAAGTTACGTCAGTTTGGTGGAAACCGAACGAAAACCGCAAACGCGCTTGGAGTCTCTACTCGAGCGCTACGCTACAAGCTCGCAGCAATGCGAGAACATGGTATTGATTTACAGTCGGCACTAGGCTCGGCTGCCTAATAGGAGAAAAAATAGATGGCAAGTCAACCTACTCATGCGGTCTCGGCAGAGCAACTTATGTTGTCAAAAATGCAGGCGATGCAGGCACAAGTGCAGCCGCCAGAGTTTATCGTGAGTGCAAATCCTTTAGATCAACAATCACTAAACGCACCTTTATCGTTCTCACAAGCGATGACAAATGTGTTGGATACAGTGAATCAACATCAATCAGTGGCTAGTCAAAAAATGACGGCCGTAGAAACAGGAAAAAGTGATGACCTAGTTGGTGCAATGGTCGCGAGCCAAAAAGCCAGCTTGTCCTTTAATGCTTTGATGCAAGTGCGCAACAAAGTCGTGACCTCATTTGAAGATATTATGAAGATGCCGGTGTAATTCATGTCAGAACTAACCCCCCAAGTCGCCGGAAACACAGCTATGGCTACCGGCACAGCACAGACATTTTCTACTGCCAACGGCATGGACGATGTGACAACGAAGCTGAAGCAAATCTGGTCTAGCAGTCAGAGAAACTTAGTGCTATCTGCGGTGTTAGCTGCGATTGTTGCAGCGATTATTGTGGTTGCACTATGGAGTTCCTCGCAGAGCTTTCGTCCGCTCTATAGCCAGCAAGAGCGTTTTGATATCGGCGAAATTGTGTCGGTATTAGAAAGCGAAGGCGTAAGCTACCGCATGCAAGAGCAAAATGGACAAGTTCTTGTACCAGAAGGTGAGGTTGCGAAGGTACGCATGTTGCTTGCATCAAAAGGTGTTAAAGCTAAGCTGCCGACAGGTTTGGATTCGCTCAAGGAAGATAGCTCTCTTGGTACGAGCCAATTTATGGAAACGGCGCGTTATCGTCATGGTTTAGAAGGTGAGTTAGTACGTACTATCATGTCTTTGAACTCAGTAGCGAACGCGCGTGTTCATTTAGCAATACCTCGTCAAACTCTATTCGTCCGCCAAAACAGTGAGAATCCATCAGCATCTGTCATGCTTGAGCTCAAACCTGGTGAAGACTTAAAGCCTGAACAAGTTGAAGCGATCATTAACCTAGTGGTTGGCAGTGTCACGGCAATGAAGCCAGAATTTGTTTCTGTCATTGACCAGTACGGCCGTCTTCTTAGTGCGGATGTCGCTTCTGCGGAAGCCGGTAAAGTAAACGCGAAATATCTTGAATACCAGAAGAGTGTTGAAAAACAGATCATCCAACGCGCAGCAGACATGCTTACGCCGATTGTGGGGCCGAGTAACTTCCGCGTACAAGTCGCTGCCGATCTGGACTTTAGCCAAGTTGAAGAAACACAAGAAATTTTGGATAACGCGCCGGTTGTGCGTAATGAGCACACCATTCATAACAACTCGGTTGATCAAATTGCGTTGGGTGTTCCAGGTTCTCTAAGTAACCAACCGCCAGTGACAGGATCTGGTGAAGTGGAAACGAACGACAGCCAAAACACGAATGCGCGATCTGAAGTGAATCGTCAATATGCTGTAGGTAGTAGTGTTCGTCGTACTCAATACCAACAAGGCCAAATAGAAAAGCTTAGTGTCTCGGTTCTGTTGAACTCCAAAGCTTCGCCAGATGGTGTTGCGTGGAGTGAAGCCGATAAAGAGCAAATCTCAAACATGATCATGGATGCTGTTGGTATCTCTGCCACACGAGGTGACAGCTTAAGTTTAATGAGTTTCAACTTCACCCCAATCGAAATTGATGCTCCTCCTGCACTGCCGTGGTGGCAAGACCCTACAGTACAGCAGCCAATACGCTACGTTATTGGTGGCTTGTTAGGCTTGGCGATGATCTTCTTCGTACTGCGTCCATTAATCATGCACCTGACTGGCGTTGATAAACCTGTGCCTGAGCTAAATTTTGCTGAGCCTCAGGAAGAGCCTGACTACGAAAACTTGCAAACGCGTGAAGAACGCGAGCATGAAGAAGTACTTGATCGCCGCCTATCTGAAAAAGGCATCTCAGCCTCTTCAGGTTTAGATGTAAACAGCGACATGCTACCACCAGCAGGTTCGCCATTAGAAATTCAATTGAAACACCTACAGCTTATTGCTAATGAAGAGCCAGAGCGCGTAGCCGAAATACTGAAACAATGGGTAAACATCAATGAACACAGTTCTATCAAAGCAGACGCTTAGTTATGTTGAACAAACCGCGCTCGTGCTATTAGGCATGGGCGAGGATGCCGCAGCGAAGGTTTTGCAACACTTTAGCCGTGATGAAACCCAGCGTGTGACTCGTGCAATGGCGAAGTTAAATGGCATTAAGAGCGATTCTGCTCGTGGTGTTATTCAAACTTTCTTTGAAGATTTCCGTGAGCACAGCGGTATTCGAGGAGCCTCTAAGGAATACCTATCTAATACATTGCGCAAAGCGTTGGGTAACGATTTGGCAAAAGGGTTATTAAATACCTTATATGGCGATGAAATTCGCAACAATATGCAGCGCTTACAGTGGGTGGAAGCAGAAACTCTCGCTCGTTTCATTGTGAATGAGCACCCACAAATGCAAGCAATTTTTCTAGCGTATTTGCCAGCGGACAGCTCTTCAGCGGTATTGAAGCACTTGCCACAAGATTACCATGACGAAATATTGTTCCGTATTGCTCAATTGCAAGATATCGATCATCAAGTTGCCGTTGATTTGCATGAACTCGTTGAGCGTTGCATCGAAAAAGTATCCGCAAGTCAAAGCACGCCGTTATCAGGTGTTAAGCAAGCAGCAGATATCATTAACCGCTTTGAAGGTGACCGTGGTTCATTGATGGAAATGCTGAAGTTGCATGATGAAGATGTTGTTAATGCAATCGAAGAAAACATGTTCGACTTTATGGTTCTTGGCCGACAACGCGAAGAAACTATGGACATGTTGGTGCAGCAAATCCCGCTAGAGTTGTGGGCAGTTGCGCTAAAAGGTTCCGATATTACCTTACAACAAGCTATTAAGCGTTCAATGCCGCAACGTATGGTGAAAGCGCTAGAAGATGACATGGACGCACGCGGCGCTGTTGCGTTAAGTCGAGTTCAAAAAGCACGTCAAGACATCATGCAAATGGTACGTGAGCTGGATGAATCTGGTGAAGTTCAGCTGCTTCTCTATGAAGAGCCAACGGTGGAGTAAGGTCATGCTAGAGACAAAATCAAGTACTATGCGATTGCCTCCGAGCGGGTATCGTTTACACCGTTTTCCGCCTTTAGCGCAACCTAAGACTATCGAAGACGAATTCGGGCTAGATAACCAAGGCTGGCAAGAACCTCAAATAGATATCCAACAGCAACTTGAAGAAGGTTTTCAACAAGGTTTGCAACAAGGACATGAGGAAGGTTTACGCCAAGGTATCGAACAGGGCAAGCAACAAGGTCTGTTGGAAGGTCAAAAAGAAGGTTTCCAAAAAGGCTTTGTTTCCGGTGAGCAGTCTGGAAAGCAAGGCTTTTTGGAGGCGGCGAAGCCTGTCAATGAACTTTTTCACGCCCTTTCTCGTTGGCAAGATGAAAAAGAACAGCAACAACGCCATATGATTTGTGAACTGGTACAAAAGGTTGCTCAGCAAGTGATTCGTGCTGAGCTCACTTTAATGCCTCAGCAGATCCTAGCTTTGGTGGACGAGACATTGTCTGCCATGCCTGGTAAAGCGGAAACAGTAACTGTGCATTTAAATCCGCAAGATTTAGAGCGCATTACTCACATCAATGCTGATTTGCCGCAATCTTGGAAACTGGTCCCTAATACGGAGCTTCCTATTGGTGGCTGTCAGTTAGTGACTGATGACGCAGAAGCGGATGCGAGCTGCGACTCTCGTTTGGAAGCCTGTATGGACAATGTAAAGCAACACCTTTTGGATGAAGTCAGTATTCCACAGGTAGAGTCTGAGCATGAGTAATACCCTAAGCCATGAACTATTAAGTGAGCGTTTGAGCGAAGCCTTGGCTTCGCTCGATTCAATCCCTGTTGCTCGCGTAACAGGGCGATTGATAAAAGTAAACGGCTTAATGTTACAAGCCGTAGGGTGTCGGTTTAAGCTTGAGCAGCGTTGTCTCGTAGAAACCGCGGAAGGCGATATGATCGAAGCGCAAGTTGTGGGCTTTGAACACACTATTGCTTACCTCATGCCTATCCGCCGTTTAGGCGGTCTGTTTGCAGGTGCAAAAGTCATCCCTCTTGATGGTGACAGTACCGTGCAGCTAAGCTCTCAGTGGTTAGGACGCGTACTGAATGGTTTAGGTGAGCCGTTAGATGATGGGGCTCCGCTTAAGGGGGGAGATCGAGTTTCACTTGAACCAAAACCGATTAACCCACTGAAGCGACGCCCAGTTGATACACCACTCAACGTAGGCGTGCGAGCGATTAATGGACTATTGACGGTAGGCAAAGGCCAACGTATTGGTTTGATGGCTGGCAGTGGCGTCGGTAAAAGTGTGTTAATGGGGATGATCACCAAAAACACGGAGGCCGATGTAATTGTGGTCGGGCTTATTGGTGAGCGAGGCAGAGAAGTACGTGAGTTCATCGAGAGAAACTTAACCCCAGAAGCGCGCAAGAAAGCGATCATTATCGCGGCTCCTGCTGATGAATCCCCGCTAATGAGGTTAAGAGCGACACTACTTTGTCATCGCGTTTCAGAGTATTTCCGAGACCAAGGCAAAGACGTTCTACTTCTGATGGACTCTCTAACCCGATACGCCATGGCACAGCGCGAAATCGCTCTTTCGCTCGGTGAGCCTCCAGCTTCTCGTGGTTATCCGCCCTCAGTCTTCAGCGTATTACCTCAACTCCTAGAGCGAGCGGGTAACAGTGAAAATCAACATGGTAGCTTAACGGCAATTTATACCGTATTGGCAGAAGGGGACGACCAACAAGATCCTGTCGTGGATTCCGCGCGCGCCATCTTAGATGGGCATGTCGTTTTATCGCGTCAACTGGCTGAGCAAGGGCATTATCCCGCGATAGATATCAACGCGTCTATTAGCCGTTGTATGAATACTTGTACGCAGGACGCACACAGCACGATTGCGAATAACTTCCGTCAAATGTACTCCAACTACCTTCAGGTTAAAGAGTTACTGCCATTAGGGGGTTATCAACCAGGACAAGATCCTGAGTTAGATCAATCTGTTGCTATGTATCCAAATTTGCGTGCATATCTACAACAAGCTGCCAACGAGTCTGTAGATTACCCAACCAGTTTGACCGAGCTCGCGCAGCTTTTTCAAAGTGCTTAATCAAATGGGAGTGACAAGGCTGAAATGAAATCCAAGTTAAAAGCCGTAGGCAAGTTACAGCAAATGGAAGAAAAACAGCGTGACCGTGTGGGTCAACAACTTGATGCCATGCGTCAGCGTCACTCCCATCTTTCAATGCAATTGGAACAGTTGTCGGCGTTGAAAGGCCACGCTGGACAATCAACCCGAACCGGCCCGACGCTGACGAGCGCGGCTTTGATGAACTTTAATCGTGTTGACCAAATGCTACAAAGAATGCTTCGTCACCACGAGCAAGAGCAAGCCGTTATGCAAGCGGAATGTGCATCTGTACAGAAAACGCTAGAACACAAGCACGCACGCGTTCAAGGGTTAGAAAAAGTGCTTGAACGTTGGCGTACTAAGCAGAACTATGAAAAAGCGAAAAAAGAGCAAAAGATGATTGAAGACATCATTAACTCTCGCGTTAAGCGCAAGATATTATGATGTCTTGTTGACGCTACTAGGAGCGCGAATAATTTCTGCGGTGTCTTAGCCAACCAAACCAGCCTCCAAGCATGATCAACCCTGATCCGAGAGCACCGCCGCCACTGCTGCCGTTGTTACCAAAGCCAGATGTGTTGGTATCGACAGGCTCAAAGCCAGAGTCCCCTTCGCTATGATAATCTTCCGAACTTGCTAAGAGGGCGTTATAACTGGTTTTTACACCTGAGCTGGTTTGGGTCTCAATCCATGTTGCATAGTTCAAAATCTCGGTAAACACACTTGGAATCGCAGCGGATTCGCAAACTGAAGAACCGTAGCTCACAATGCCAATTTGCTGATACATGCCATTATTGTCTTGATAGGTGAGAGGACCGCCTGAGTCACCACGACAGATGCCAGTGTAGCTTCGTTCAGGAAATCCATTCGCACATAAACTTTCCTGAGCGTTAAACCCTGTTACCAACGAAGCGCATTGGGTGTCGGTAAGGGGTTTTACTTCTGCCCAGCGTAAATAGTTAGGGGAGCTTTCATCATTGGTTGAGGTCTGACCTAAACCGAATATCTGATAAACTGACTTGCTGCTGTAGTCTCCAAAGTCTTGCGGTAAAGTGATGGATTGGACGTTATCGGTGATAGGTCTAGTCAATTCAAGGACAGCGATGTCATTAATCCATAAATCGCTAGGCACATAATCAGGATGAATCGTGATAGAGCGAACATCTTTGAATTCTTCAACAAACACGTCATTCATCGTAGGGTTTTTGACTAGCACTCGTAGATCGTTGATTGTCCAGCCATCAGTAAAAACGCTTGGTTCTACGCAGTGGGCCGCAGTTAAAATGAAGCGGTCGTTTACAATGGTTCCCCCACAAATATTGGCAAACTGATTAGCGCCAGTTTTATGTAGAATAAGACGTGCAAAAAAAGGAAGTTGGTTTTGGGTAGCCTGCTGACCCCCAATAATTGCCGTGGAGATCCCTTGTTCTGAAAGGCGGTTATCATTTTCTACTTCAGCGGTCGTACTCAAAGATACTGCAAAACAGAGTGCGCTTAGCCATATTTGATACTGCTTCATAAACCATCCTTGGATGAAAAGTGCTCTTCTAACTTTATACTAGTTTTTCAGTGAATGTGCTTAACAAAAGTTTCTAATAGTTGAATGATTGTTGTAGCCAAGATCGCAACAGATGAAACGATTCAAGCTTTAGCTTGTGTGGCGGGCATACAAAGTAAAGCTGTTGATGAGGATTAATGACGGGTTCACCCAGCTCGATTAGCTGACCATATTTGATGTCATCCTTCACAAACAAGCGATGAGTGACCAATAACCCCAAACGACGAGTTGTGGCCTGGACGGCTTGTATCGACATGTTAAAAGTGATTGGTTTTTTATTTTTAGGTCGCTGGATACCCGTCGCGTCCTGCCACACGTTCCAGTCATTTTTTCTTCGCTCGTTAGTAACTTCAATGATGGGATATTGCTTTAAGAGTTGAGTGATGTTTGAGTCCTTTGTCTTCGCTATCAATTCAGGACTGCACACCAAAACCAGTTCATCTTCACTGAGCTTTTCGCAGTAGTAATCCTGCCATTCTTCGGGATTTCCATGCACCAAGGCCGCGTCGATACCTTCTTGTTCTAAATTGAATCTGCCAGACAGGTTTGATAAACGAACGTCTAATTGAGGAGCAAACCCTTGTAAATCTGACATTCGAGGAATCCACCAGTGAAGAGCCAATGAATTCACCATATTGAGCGTAACACGCTGCAAGTTCTGATCTTGGATGAGTGCTTCCGTTGCATCGACAATTTGCTCTAAAGCGGGTGCCACCTTTCGGTAATACTTTTTACCGTCCGCATTGAGTTGAACTTGTCTGCCTATGCGATCAAACAAAGGCTTGTTGACTTGACTCTCCAGCGATTTAATCGCCTGACTTACGGCTGAGTGGCTCACACTTAATATATGTGCTGCTTCTGTCATGCTGCCAGACTCAGCTACTGCAACAAATGCGTAGATGGACTTTAAGGGGACTAGTTTCCGCATAATTTAAAAACCGTAGCTGGTGATAGATAAGTTAAACTGTAAGTTTTTCTTACATCAATGGTTAATATTAGTCGCTATTTACTATAAGTGATGTCTTTTAAAATACTCCATATATTAAGGAGTATTGAATGAATGCTGTAAATAAATCTATCCTTTTCATGTTAATGTCTACGTTAAGCTTATCTGTTACTGGACTGTTAGCAAAGCAGTTGTCAGGCGAACTTTCCGTCACACTATTTAGCTTCTTACGTTTTTTGGTGCCTGCGCTTATCTTGCTTATCTTACTTCGTGTGAAAAACCTTACCTTTCCTAAAGCGGGCACGCTAAAGCCTATTTTATTGCGTGCTCTTTGTATCGGTTTGTCACAACTTTGCTTTATCGCGTCATTACAAACGTTAACGCTCGTTGAAGGGGTTGTGTTGT
The DNA here is from genome assembly GCF_033339315.1 of Vibrio sp. 661. Classification (NCBI taxonomy): domain Bacteria; kingdom Pseudomonadati; phylum Pseudomonadota; class Gammaproteobacteria; order Vibrionales; family Vibrionaceae; genus Vibrio; species Vibrio sp. 661. The sequence goes on from NZ_JAWOUJ010000001.1 coordinate 355,106, forward strand.
TTGCTACTGGCCCATTATTTATTCCCTTGGTCGAAAAGCTGTTCATGAGGGGGCGCATTCGTGTTTCAACATTGGCGGCTTTAGCAATGGCGTTCACTGGTGTGGTTATGTTGGCGGGCGGTGGAAGTGGGATTACATGGCGAGCGGATTTATTGCTCGGCTTGGCTGGTGGACTCTTCAATTCTGGTTCTCAGCTTACGTTATATAAAGTGAGTAAAACAAATATGTCGCCGCTAGAAATCAACTTTTGGGCGTTTGGTTTTGCTGCCGTATTTCTGTTGCCGCTAACTTTGTTTAACGACTTCGACGTGTTACTTAATATGAGTGTTATGGCGCCTGAGATTTCTTCAAATATGCTGTGGATCGGTATGATGTCTCTGATGATCATTAACACCCAAGTTTTTCGCTCCAAAGCATATAAACTGGCAAGCAGTGGCTCTCAACTTGCACCACTCATTTTTACTAACTTATTGTTCACTGCGGTTTGGCAGAGCCTGTTTTTTGAAGACCGAATGAGTCAAAGTCAAATTGTTGGGATGAGTTTAATAGTGCTCGCAATCATACTGAACACATGTTGGGTTCGCTTTACGGCGCATCGCAGTGGCGGTTTACAAGCGAGAACTTCTTAGTCTGTCGGAAAATGAAGGGGGCAGGTAGATAAATTGGTCGTGTGGTTTGATTTTTCCTGAGTATGGGCTAGCGTCAAGAAAGGTTCAAGGAGAGAAATCATGCTTACGCTAAATTATTACCTCGAAATTTCGGCGACACCGCAACGAGTGTGGGAAGTGCTAACCGATGTTGAGTTGTATAAACGTTGGGCGCAAGCCTTTTCACCGCAGTCTCAATTTGAAGGAGCTTGGGAAGAAGGAGGTGGCATCACTTTTTTTGATCCAGATATGGGCGGGACAAGGGCGATCATAGATACGGTGCTACCGCTTCAAAAACTTGAATTTCATCATGTTGCCATTTTTAATCCGGATAATCGTCAACAACTCGATGCTGACCTAGCATCTAGGTGGATCGGATCGCGAGAGATCTACCAGATCGATACCAACAACAATCGTTTACTACTCAATGTTACCATTCATACTCACAACGACTTTGTTTCTATGTTTAATCACGGATGGGAAAAAGCCTTACCCTTGATAAAAGCCATTTGTGAAGAGCAAGCTTAGGGTTCTTGCTTATCTTGGGCTGACGATGCGTTGCCTGAAGGTATACAATAGCACGCAAGATAGCGCACCTAAGAGAGTGGATGATGGAATTTAAAGTTGATACCCATACACATACGTACGCCAGTGGTCACGCGTACAGTACCTTGATTGAAAATGCAAAGTTGGCAAAAGAGAACGGGCTGGATATGTTCTGCACGACCGATCACGCAGAATCAATGCCGGGTGCGCCTCATTACTGGTTCTTCTCGAACCAGAAAATTCTGCCTCGCTTTCTTGAAGGCGTTGCGATTATTCGTGGCGTTGAATCTAACATTATGAATACCGAAGGCGACATTGATATTCCACTGAGTGTGGACCGCAACTTAGATTGGGTGATCGCGAGTTTTCATGAACCCGTTTTTCGTCCTGCAAACAAGCAAACTCACACGGAAGCACTTGTTAATGTCATTCAGAGTGGTCGTATTGATGCGCTCGGTCATCTTGGTAATCCAAATTTCGACTTTGATTTTCAGACCGTTTTAGCGTGCGCGAAAGAGCACAATGTCGCGATTGAAATTAATAACACCACGCTGAAAGGCAACAGCCGAGTAGGCAGCGTAGACCGTTGCCACGAGATTGCACAAATCGGGAAAGATCTCGGTGTTTTCTTCACCACGGGCAGTGACGCGCACTTCTGTCACGATGTTGGTAATCTGGATTTGGTTGGAGAGTTAATGGACAAAGTGGGTATTGATAGCAAGAAAGTGATTACTCACACCGCTCAGCAGTTTTTGTCTTTCTTAGCTTTGAGAGGCCGTAAACCAATTGCAGAATATGACAGCATTCTCAACGCATAAACTTGATTACATTTAAGGTATGCACCCGACGCCAGATTGCTTTACACTGCGACCCGGAAATACTCAACTAAGCTAGTTTTTCGCCTTTTATGGCGTAGGTTATTTGGGTGAATAAAGCCGACACAGAATTCGGCACTATAAATGGAGAAGTGAAAAATGTTACGTCCTTTAGTCCTAGGGTGTGCGATTGCGTTTGGCTCAACATACGCAATGGCAGAAGCGGTTGATTTAAAACAAAACATGAAACAGATGAAGATGGAATTCAAACAGGCGGCAGAAGCATCTGATGTCGAAACCATGAAATCTGCGATTGATAGCTTGCAAGCGATTGTTGAACAATCTAAGCGTGGTAATTACCCACCAGAGAAGTTTGATACTTACTTAGAAGGCTTTAACAAGCTGACGGTAACGCTAGATAAGATTGAAGCGGATCTTGATGCGGGCAAGCTACAAGAAGCAAAAGCTCAACTGCGTGAAATCGATAGTCTTCGTGAAGAGTACCACGACAAGCGGAATCCAAGCATTTGGAGCAAGTTGTTTGGCTAATTATCTACTGAGCGGAGCATTTGCTCGTGGCAGTGGATTACGCGTTATCTCTAAGTAATGAATGAACACATTATCAGCCTGCCATTTCGGCGGGCTTTTTTGCGACTGTCAATCGATGCATTCAAGAAAACCTGTGAGGTAGCAAGCACTTATTGATCCTGTTTTTGAGTTATCACTCAAAATTGGTTACGCTGTGTGAAATTTGTTAAGTCACCGTTATGCGTAGATTAATTCCTTTTTACCGCTCGATGTTATTTGCTAGTGCTCTCAGTTGGGTGCTAGTGACACTGATGCCTGTTATCAATGCTCATGGTAACAGCATGGGCGTGTGGGCGACGCTATGTACGCTTAACGGATTTGAGTTGGTCCAAATAGAAGAGGGCGACAATTCGGTCAGCCACAAAGGCAAGCCTTGTCCGTTTAGCCACTTCTCGACTTTTCATCACGATACACTTCCAACGACACCGATACTTTCAAGACAGAGCTTGGTGACTTCTGACAGCTACGCTTATTTGGCTCTAAGTGTGCGATTTGAAACACCAGTTCCTCGAGCGCCGCCAGTTTCCCTTTTCTCATAACAAAAACAATTACACGATACCCAAGTAACCTCGAGATGCTTGGTTCAGCGAGAATGACTTGGTTTGTAGACGCGGCGGCGATTTAAAGGTCTAGTGGGTCTAAATCAAGATATCGACAACAAAGTATACAAGCCAAGGCAACTCGCCCTTCGGGAGCGTGTTATTGCTCCGATTGCTGCTTCAAACAACTTGGAAAGAGTTGTCTATTACACAGCGTTGTTTTCTTTGCACTCGAATCAATGACAACGCTCTGAATCCAGCATCTTGAAGTCACTTGGGTATACAGTCAGCAACACTGCCACTTCGAGCAGTGGTACTCCCAAATCTAAGTCAATTAGCGCCGCATACAAATGTGTATGTGCAGGATGCGTTTGACTGAATTTGGGTGTTCAACAATGAAAAAAGGAAAATACACATGTTGAGAAACTCGGCAAAGCCTCAACTCAAGGAAGCCTCACGCGCAAAATCCATCTACTTTATGACGTGGCGATGGCACTTTTACGCAGGTTTGTTCGTCATTCCATTTATGCTCATGCTTTCCCTCACGGGGTTGGTGATGTTGTTTGATGATGAAATCGAACTGGCTCGATACGAAGCGACATTACAAGTTTCACCACAAGAACAAATGGTTCCTGTCTCTGCACAATTAGAAACCGTAAAGCAGGCGTATCCCGATTTTAATGTCACTCAATTTGTACCTGCTAAAACGGCCGATATTGCCAACCGATTCTCGATTCAAAACCAAGAAGGCAGCTCTCTGATTGTTGCAGTAAATCCTTACACAGGAGACGTACAAGGCACCATTAATCGTGGTGATAGCATCTATGAACTGATGAACAGCATTCACGGCACCTTGCTCATCGGCGACCTAGGTGACCGCTTAATTGAAATCGCCGCAAGTTTGGGGATTTTGCTGTTGGTGTCTGGTTTGTACCTTTGGTTACCTAGAGACAACGCCAGCCGCGCCGGCTTTTTGAAAATCCGCTTTAACAATGGCCCTCGAATTTTGATTCGTGACCTGCATGCGAATTTAGGTGGTGTGCTGTCGATTGTGCTGTTGTTCTTTTTGATTTCAGGATTGTCGTGGGCAGGGATCTGGGGTGCGAAAATGGTACAAGCTTGGAATACCTTCCCAACCTATTACATATGGGGTGAGAAACCGGAATCCACACTGACACATAAAGATCTTAACCATGGTGCATCAGAAGAGATGCCATGGAACTTAGAGCTTGCTGCTGTGCCAGAGTCGAAAGATAAGCCCGCTCATGATCATGCCAATATGAAGGAAGATATGGCATACGCAGGCAGTCATGATGCGCTCTCCATTGATGATATCATCCTCAAGGCTGAAATGATGGGCTTCACTGGCTATAAGCTGTTTTTGCCACGCTCTGAGACGGGCGTTTACACCGTTGCAGCTAACTCTATGGGTGGCGATATCTCTGACCCAAGACAAGATCGCACCAGCCACTTTGACCAGTATTCCGGTCGCTTGTTGGTGGATGTAACGTGGCAAGATTACAGCCTATTTGCCAAGTTCATGGCGGCAGGTGTGTCATTGCATCAAGGTGATGTGAGTATATTGAACAAAGTACTCAACGTAGTGTTCTGTTTGGCGTTCATCTTAATCTCAATCACAGGCGTGGTGATGTGGTGGATTCGTAGACCAAGTCGCAGTGCTGCATTAGGGGCGCCACCTAAGTTTCAGCAAGACAGTATTTGGAAGCTTGGCTTAGTAACGTTAGTGATATTGTGTCTCGCGTTCCCGATGGGCGGTTTCGCGATTGTTACGGTTCTTGCACTGGATTGGCTGTTGTTTAACCGCGTTGAGAAGCTGAAAACAGCGTTGAATTAGTAACAGACAAAGAATGGAATGGTAAAAGAGCCAGCGACGTGCTGGCTCTTTTTATTTCTGGTAAATCTCCAATGGCAAGCCATCTGGGTCTTGGAAGAAGGTAAAGGCTTTGCCTGTGAATTCATCAATACGAATTGGCTCAACTTCAACGTCATTTGATTCTAGGTAGGCTTTCACCTGTTCAACATCATCAACCAAAAAAGCGAGATGCCGTAGCCCTTGCGCTTCAGGAAAGCTCGGTCTCTCTGGTGCGCCCGGAAAGCTAAACAGTTCAACTTGACTGCCGTCAGGTAAAGCGAGGTCAAGCTTGTAGGAGTCTCTGGCTTCACGATAGTTCTCGGCAATGACTTTTAACCCCAACACTTCAGTGTAAAAGCGTTTTGACCTTGGGTAGTCGCTGCAAATGATCGCGACGTGATGAATAGCATTAAACATGGTTAGCCTCTTCAAACATGGCTCGTATCCTCAAGCATGGTTAGTGTCCTCGGAGACTAAATGCTCCTTAACGAAGTCGATAAACACGCGCAGACGAGCAGGCATGTATTTGGTTTGCGCATACTGCATCGCGATAGCGCCGTGGTAGTTACTCTTGATCATCCAATCCGGCAATACTTCCACCACTTCCCCTTGCTCTAACGCGTCTTTGATTACGAAGTCATGGAAGATCCCAATTCCTAAGCCTGACTTAACGCCATTCAAGCGCATTTGAGAATGGTTAACGGCGTAACGTCCACTCACGGCAATCGAGTGGAAAGCTTCTTCTTTAAAGAAAGACCAGATGTTGTCTTTGTCGTTCTCCGCAAGATAAATACAATCGTGCTGCTCAAGCTCAGTCGGATGCTCTGGCATACCGTGTTTGGTAAGGTAATCTGGAGAGGCGCACAAAACAAGATTGGTCTTGCTGATCTCTTTGAGGACCAGATTCTCATCGGGTTTGTCGGTGAGCTTAAAGGCGACATCAATACCTTGGCGGAAAAGATCAATCTCACCATCTGCTGCACGCAGCTTAAGCTGAATATTTGGATAACGTTCTAGGAATGGCAACACAAACGGTTGAAGAACCGAATTAAGAAATGCTTCAGGGGCTGCTACTGTGAGTGCGCCTGTTGGCTCAGAATGATCTTCCGCAGATAGCTCAACGGCTTGCTGCGCGGCATTCACCATTGCAATGCTTTGGTCATAAACCTTTTGTCCTGCTTGAGTGATGATCAACTTACGAGTCGTGCGCTCAAACAGTTTCACCGAGAGGGCTTGTTCCAACCGTGTGATCAACTTACTTAAAGCCGATGGCGTCACGCCGAGTTGTTTGGCTGCAGCGGTAAAACTGCCTTCGTTTACCACCAAGATAAACGAAGCAAGATCAGGAAGTAGGGCAATGAGTTTTGGATTAACCATAATTGTTCAGTTCTGCGCAGCGGAATAACGATATTGTCTGGTACGGTTTCACGAGGTTCAAGTGTCACCGTCTCGCTTTAACGATATTTTGCCAAAAATGCATTGAGTGCAGGCAAGCCAGATTCACCAGTATGGTATTGCTGCCAACAGTGATAAATGGCCGTTTCATGGTCTGCAATTAACTCGATAGCTTCTCGCTCAGCGATTGAATACTGTTGTGAAGCGTTCACTTCTTCATGCCACTCTCGATATTTGACCTCATAAGGTTCTACCCACTTCAGAAGAGTCGCCACCAACTCTTGCCATGGTAAACCAATCCACTTAGTTGCATCTGCCAAGCCTTTATCCAGCATCTCTTGGTGTCGACTTTCGATATCCATGCCATTTGTTAGCAGTACAGGTTTGAGCTTTTCTGCGGTTAGCTCTTCCACTTCAATCAAGGTTTGCCACAGTGTTTGTTGTTCACTTTGGGTGTAATGGCTCAAGTAGTGGTTGAAAAAAGCGATGCCGTAGATTTCGCCATAGTAGGCAGACAGAACGTTATGAATCATGGTGAGAATCGTGATTTAAACAGGGAATATCGCATTGTAGGAGGGGAAAGCGCGACGTGTAAACACCTGATTAAGAGTAAAAAAGTGCTGCTGACAGAATTCGAACAGAACTTGTGAGAATTTTATGAGAATTCGATGAAGTTGCTGATAGATTTGCTCGTCATTCTTAGAGGCAAGAACGCAAAACGTTCGAAACGTAATGCTTAACCTACTCAAGTCACGAACAAAGAAGTAAAGCCGTACACATGGGCTTGGGTAGTTCAACCCTCATTAAAGGATGGAATCACAATGAAAAAACGTACCCAACTCGGACTCGTCATGACTTCAGTCGCTATGGCACTAGGCTCTGCATCAGTGAATGCGGCGGAATTGGAAATCACCGTGACAAACGCAACCAAAGGCATCTACTTTACGCCTCTTATTGTTGCCGCACATGGTTCTGATCTTCAAATGTTCAGAACGGGTCAAGCAGCAACGCCAGAACTAGAAGCAATGGCAGAAGGCGGTGATATCTCTGGTCTTGCTAGTGTGATTGGTAACGCTGGTGGTGCGGTGGTTGAGAATCCTGCTGGTGGCATTTTGAATCCGGGTGTTGCAACCACCTTCACCTTGGACAGTGGCGACCACGGTTATCTTTCTCTGAGCGCGATGTTGTTGCCAACCAATGATGGTTTCGTCGGTCTGGATAGTTGGAAGATTCCAACGGAAGCGGGTACATACCGAGCAACGCTAAGAAGTTACGATGCCGGTACAGAAGCGAACGATGAACTTGCGTCTAGCATGCCAAACCCACCTTTCATTACCTTTGGTACTGGCGGCACAGGCGTTGAAGCAACGGTAACTAACGACAAAGTTCACGTGCATCCGGGTAACCTTGGTGATAGCGATCCAGCCGGCGGCATCAGTGACCTAGACAGCAGCAGCCATCGTTGGTTAAACCCAGTTGCAACCATCACAATCGTTGTGAAGTAAGGGGGATGTATGAAATACAGAATCTTACTAGTTGCAGCTTCAGTCGGCTTGCTCGCCGGTTGTCCAAGCGATGATGATAACGATGTAGTGAAATCGTACCGCTACACCGTCAACGTGGCGAACTTGACTGCGAATCAACCTATGTCTCCGCTCGCGGTACTCACTCACAATGGTGACTACCAACTGTTTGAAATTGGACAAGCCGCATCTGTTGAACTTGAGCATCTTGCCGAAGGCGGGAGTAACGCTGAGCTGATTGAGTTGATGAACAGCAATGACAGTGTTTACCAAGGTATTTCGGGTAATGGATTGGTGTTGCCGGGTGCATCGGACGAAGTCACCATCACGGTTGACCCTAGTCGTTACGGTTACTTGTCTGTTGCGTCTATGTTTGTGAATACCAATGATGCCTTTGTTGGCGAAACGGGGCTATCGCTCAAATCGCTCGCAGTGGGTGAAAGCTATGAAATGAGCATGAACGTTTGGGATTCTGGCACGGAACTGAACGATGAACTTGCCGCAACCATTCCAGGCCCAGCAGGTGGCGGTGAGGGTTTCAATGCCGCACGTAATGACAGCAATGACATTGTTGCTTTTCATGCGGGTGTTGTTAGCCAAGATGACGGATTAGCAAACTCAGCACTTTCTGCGAACCATCGTTTCCTTAATCCAGGTGCGAAAGTCACCATCACTCGAGTCGAGTAACACAGGCTCCGATGACGTCTCCTTTCCAAAGCGCTTGTAGCCGAGCGCTTTATCCCTCATGGCGTCATCGGAACCTTTTTTGAAAGAATTTCTAATTTGTTCCGGTCATGTGCAAAGTGAGGATACTCGAAGGCAAGGAAAGGACCATGGAACAACAGGCAATCAATTTAGTCGCGAACATCTTGTTGGTGGAAGATGACGATGATTTGGCAGAACTGGTTCAGATGCATCTCAAGTTTCAAGGACACCAAGTATCGCGAGCCACAAATGTCGCCGATGCTAAAACGCAATACCAGCAACAACCCTTTGATTTATTGATCCTTGACCGAGGTTTACCAGATGGTGATGGTCTAGACATTTGCCATTATTTGCGTCAGCAACAAGATTGGAGTCCAGTGCTCATGCTGACAGCCAGAGACGGTGAAATGGACAAGGTAGACGGCTTAGAAGCGGGCGTTGATGACTACATCACCAAGCCATTTAGCGTATTAGAATTCCAAGCACGAGTGCGAAACGTGCTACGCAGAGTCAGCCAAACCGCAGAAGTCAAAGTAGCAAACGAAGTCCTCGATGATGCGATGGATTTTGGTCCGCTGAGAATCATTCCGGAGTTGCACCAAGTATCCCTAAACGACAAAGACGTCACTCTTACCGCGACAGAGTTTACTTTGCTGCAGTTTCTCGCGACTCGTCCGGGCAGAGTCTACAGTAAAGATGAATTGCTCGATCACGTTTGGAACACCAGTCATTCTGGTTATCACCATACGGTGTGTAGCACCATTAACCGTTTACGCAGCAAGCTGTCGTTGTCTGACTCTGATCATCACTTCATTCAAACCGTGTGGGGTGTTGGATATAAGTTTCAGCCAAGACACTAATGCAAGAAAGTAAGTCAAAACATCAAGCCAAGACAGTAAGTCGGCAGTTGTTTTCACCGTCATTTTTTAATCATCACGGGTGTTTCAAAAACACCGCTGTTTAAGGAGGCGATAGGATGAGCTTCAAATCTCGCTTGGTAGTATTTACTAGCTTGTGGTTCTGCCTCGCGGCGGTGGTGATTGCACTGACTTACAATTGGCAAAAAGAAACCATTGAGTTACGCACTAAGCAAAGCCTGCATAAAGAGCTAGCTAGCCATATGCGTGACGATAATCCGCTAATGATCGGCACGGATTACAACCCTAAAGCACTCAAGTCGATCTTTCACACGCTCATGCTGATCGGTCCTGACTTTGAAATCTACTTTCTCGATAGCCAAGGCAACATCACCACCCATGCTGCACCAGAAGGGGCGGAGATCATGGGTAAGGTGGATCTCAATCCCATTAAGCAATTCTTAAATGACCAACCTTTTCCTATTTTGGGTGAAGACCCACGTAATCGTGGTGAGCACAAAGTCTTCTCTGTCGCGGCGATAGAGGAATTAGGCTCTACGGTCGGTTATCTCTACGTGGTGATTGGCAGTACCCGACATGACGCCATTGCCAATGCTCAAGTCGATACTCCTTATATCGCGCTGGCAGGACTGGTCTTAGTGTCCATTTTAGGCTTTGCTTTTGGGGCTTATGTGCTGGTCAAACGTAGTCTGTTGAACCCGATTGAGCGTGTGACCAAACAACTTCAACAGCAAGCTGAACATGATTTCCGCCTGCAACCTGATTTCACTCACCAAGTGCCAGAACTCGTGCCGATTGCGCACTCTTATCAGATGATGGCGAAGCACATTCAGCAGCAGTTTTTACAGTTGGAGTATCAATCGTCTCATCGTCGTCAAAGCTTGTTGCAGCTTAGTCATGATTTAAAAACGCCGTTATCGAGCGTGCTGGGCTATTTGGAAACGTGGCGTTTGCAACATCCGGAATCCGATCCTTTGATCGACGTCGCTTTCCGAAATTGTGAGAAGCTCTCAACTCAACTGCATTCTTTGTTAGACGCCGCGCGCAAAGAAGCTCCAATGCCAAACTACGAGTACCGCCCCGTAGATCTTGGCGCGTTGATGGCAGAATGTGCCGAAACGATGCAGAGCCAGTTTTCTCGTAAAGAAGTGGTGTTGAAAGTGGATATCGATAGCGAAATCCAAACCGTGGGTGATAAAGGTCTTTTAGAGCGGTTGGTGCTTAACTTGCTTGAAAATGCATTGCGTCACAGCCCAATCGGCTCGGAAGTGCATTGCCAAGCGCATTTGAGTGAGGATAAGTCACGTATCCACTTTACCTTCGTCAATCACATCGAGGAAGAAGCGGAGGGCGGTTCTTTGGGGATCGGGACGAAGATTGTTCAATCGATCTTAATGCTTCACCACAGCTATCTTGAGACCAATGCAACCTCCTCTCAGTATCAACAGAAGTTCACACTTCTCGCAATCTAAAGAGAAGTGTGAGACATAAAGTTAATGTTTATTCAATAACACCACATACGACGCGAGCGCCACCACCACCTAGCTTATTTGGGTGATCGGAGTGATTGTCACCACCTGCATGGATCATTAACGCTCGACCTTTTAAATCCGATAATTTTAGGCGAGGAGCGACAACGGGCTGATTGGCATTGCCGTCCATGTCCACATAGAGTGGAGGCAAGTCGCCTAAATGATTGTCATCGGTCCAAGGATAGCCATGCTTCCCTGTGTTGTTAGGATCATAATGGCCACCTGCTGCGCCGCCTAATACGGTTTTGTCATCCTTTTCTATGCTATCGCAAGATGGATTAGTGTGAATATGGAAACCGTGCACACCTGCTGACAAACCTGATAATTGAGGCGTAAAAACAACGCCATAATCACTTTGTGAAATCTCAATGGTACCCGCACTCTCATTGGTGTTGAGAGCAGTCATTTCTACCGTTTTTGCTAGCACGTTAGGGGCGGCGACAAGAGCGGATGCAACTGAAATGCATAGCAATCCTTTTAACATGGGACCTCCTTCTTTTAGGGTGTACGCTCAAGCACATATTAGTGAAAACCTGTTTTACTTATGTCTGTTGAGCGGTGAGTTTATGTCATAGAGTGATGTGTATCACTTTATGGTCTTAAACTGATATCTCGATCCGAAATCAGCTTTCTTTTATTTAGTCTTAACATGTTGAGATCGTTAAGATATAAAAAGAATAGACGCCAATCTTAAAATAGCCTGAATATTTTTAAATTAACGCAAAGTTAAATTTTTAATGACTTTATAACAAAGCTCATAATTGTTTTATAAAGAATTTGGTGGAATTGTCCGCAATAAAGAATAATCAAATTAACGAATATATTAATGTGAACATTGTTGTTTATAGATTTGTGGTCAAACTGTTGCTTATATCATCAAATAAGATAAAAAATTGGAACTAAAGTCACTTAATGGCAGAGGAAAAAATTAAACTCTGATTGTAATGGGTAATAATGTTTTAGTAACAGATAGTTACGCACTTAAAATTAATAATATGGCTAATTTCCGACAAGGATTGAAAAAGATGAAAGACAAGGAATCTATTCAGACTAATAGCAGCCGCCGTAATTTTCTGAAAGGCGCAACAGGAGCTGTTGTTGCTGGTGTGAGTGCTTCCGCTTTCTCAGGCGTAGCTCAAGCACGAGAACAGAAAATTGATTGGAGCAGCCGCGGGCTAGGTAGAAAACATGATAAGCGCTTCTGGCGTAAAGTGCGAAGACAGTTCGTTTTGGACAAACGAACCACTTACATGAACATTGGTACAACAGGTTCAATGCCAAAACATGTTCTTGAAGATTACGAGCATAACAACAAGCTAGTGGCTAAATATCCTTGGGATATGAAAGGCAAATTTGGCTCTTGGCCGTATGTTTCTGAGATGGTTAAAGACGTCGCACCAGGTTTTGGTGCTAACCCAGAAGAGATCATTCTCAGCCGCAACACTACTGATGGCTTATGCTCGATCATTAATGGCTTACACTTTGAACCAGGTGATGTGATTCTAACGACACACCATGAACATATTGCTGCAACATCACCTATGAACGTAGCGAAACATCGTTTTGGTGTGGATGTGGTAGAAATTCAACTACCAGTATTTACTGGTACTGAAAACGTTTCTGAGCAAGATTACATTCAAGCGTTCCGAGACGCGCTTGATACGAATCAAAACGTTCGCCTAATTGTTTTCTCTCATATCACATACAAAACAGGAACCGCGCTACCAGCAAAAGCCATTTGTGCTTTAGCAAAAGAGTATGGTGTGCCTACTCTTGTTGATGGCGCTCATACGGTCGGTATGTTTGACCTTGATTTCCACGATATGGATTGTGATTTCTATGCAGGATCTGGTCATAAGTGGCAGTGTGGTCCGGGCGCGACAGGTATTCTGTATGTTCGTGATAACGGTAACCGTTTGAATGAGTATTGGAGCGACCGAGAGAACCCGTTATGGTTGATCAACTCCTCACTTTCTCATGCTGATTACCTGGGTAAACAGCTGCAAATGCAATACATTGGTAACGATAACTATCCTGCGAAACAAGCACTAGTTGATAGTTGCAAAATGTGGGATGAGATTGGTCGAGACCGTATCGAAGAGCGAGTTGTAAGCCTTGGAAGTTTATGTAAAACCTTGCTTCAAGAGTACTTACCACAAGCCAAAATGTATTCACCAAACGTGGAAGGCTTAACCAGTGGCTTAACGACGGTTAACCCGTTCTCCGATGTAACTAATGAAGAGATACTGACGGAATTCCGAGATCGTTTACGTGAAGAGTATGGTTACATCATCCGTACGACTAGCTTTAAGCTGCATAAGGATGATGACTTTGATACTTACGCGCTGCGTATCTCTACGCATTTGTTCCATGACGAACAAGATGTGGAAGGGCTCGTAGTGGCGATGACGAATTTGTATTACTCGTCGTTCTAACATCGTTGTTTATCACTCAAGCGCCCATTATTGGGCGCTTTGTGAAAGGTAAGGATATTATTATGTCAGTCATAACATTCAAAAGAACTTTAGCGACGGTGGCGCTCATGGTTACCTCTGTTGCGTCGTCTGCCGCTTGGTCAGACGATTTACAACAAATCCGTGAACGTGGTGTACTGCGTCACATTGGTGTCCCGTACGCTAACTTTGTCTCCTATATTGAACAAGGTGAAGTGGAAACTTTGACTGGCTTGGATGTAGAGATAATAAAAGGTTTTGCCAAGTCGTTAGGTGTTCAGTACCAGTATGTTCCAGCACAGTGGAGCGACGTGGTTGGTAAGTTGACAGGGCAAAATGTGCAATATCACAACAAGCAGGCTGTTGTCGGAGAAAGTGTTCCAATTGAAGGCGATTTGATCGCAAATGGCGTTACTATTCTTGATTGGCGTTCTGAGGTTGTCGATTTTTCACAAGATTATTTTCCTTCAGGTGTATGGTTGGTTTCCAGATCCGACTCTAGTCTGAGCCCGATTAAACCAAGTGGGTCGGTCGATGAAGATGTTAAAAACGTCAAGCAGCTGATCGATGGTCGCGAAGTGTTAGCTTTAGAACATTCTTGCTTGGATCCTAACCTTTATGACTTATATGACACAGGTGCAAAAGTTATATTACCTGATGGGGCGCGTCTCCTTAATGAGATGGTTCCAGCGATAATGAAAAATGACGCGGAAAGCACATTATTAGATGTTGCGGATACGCTAATTGCCCTCGAAAAATGGCCGGGTGAAATAAAAGTCATTGGCCCTATATCTGAGAATCAAAAAATGGCTGTTGCATTCCGTAAAAATTCCCCTGAATTACGCAAAGCATTTGATCGTTATTTAGACTCGATAAAACAAGACGGTTCATACGAAAAACTAGTAAAAAAATACTATCCATCTATTTACTACTTTTATAACGATTACTTTATAGAAGATAAAAAGAAACTCCGATGAATAAGGCCGTTAAAAAATTTTCCAGTAAAAGATTTATTACAATAAGCGCAATATTAGTTTCAATTTACTTAGCTATGCTTATTACTGTGACTAGCGTAGGTCAAAATAAGTTAAAAGAATCTCAATACAGAGAACTAGATTTAAAAGTAAAAAGTTATGCAAGCACACTCGATAATTTATTTACCATAGCGAGTGAAGATGTTGATAATCTAGCTACAGATAAAACAATACAAACATTCTTTGGTAATTTAGCTTCTGGCATGTCAATGGAGTATGGATTAGGAGCCAGTCTAATTAATTTAAAGCGTCGCTTCGATGAGAAGATAGACAGTAAGCTAATTAATAGCAGCCAAATCTATAAGAAGCTCACGCTGGTAGGCAGTGATGGAGTCACCATTGTCACCACTGGATCTGAAAACCTTGCCGAGCACAAAATGGACATACAAACCTTAATGACTCAACACGGGCATCCCGAAGAGGTTTGTGCGACGCGATACAATGATGACGTTCGCATTCAAGTCATTAAGCAAGTTAAGTTCTCCGGAAAGCCTGTTGCTTTTTTAATTGCCGATCTTAATAAGAATATTGTTATTGACCAACTTACTAACCAAGAACACGAAGATAGTTATAGCCGAATGGTGCTAAAAATAAAAGACGTGGAAATGGTTGTATGGGATACCATAAATAAAACACCTTCTCACAATAAGGATGAGAACTATTTCGTTTCTGAGGCTGTAGACGGAAAAATTTACTTTGAAGTGCCTGTGGATAAACATCACTTTAAATTGATGGCGTGGTTCGAGCCTTTGAGTGAACGAGATATATTTACATCACGGCTCTTTATTATTGGTTTGAGTATTCTGGCCGTTATGATCGTCATTGCTTTATGTTATGCATTCATCACGAACAATAATAGGATTGAATTGAAAATTAAGCTTGAGGAAGAAAAAAAGCGTAAAGATATTCTTTCTCAACAGAATAAAAAATTAACGAACGAAATTGAACGTCGAAAAGCGTCTGAAAAAGAACTCGCCTTCCAAGCTAAATATGACACATTAACTAATTTGCCTAATCGTAGTTATGGTTCCGAGCGATTGGCTTTGGAGTTAATTAGGGCATCGCGTAGTGGGTCTAAAGTTTTGGTGATGTTCATCGACTTAGACCACTTCAAGCAGATTAACGATTCAATGGGACACTTTGTTGGGGATGAAATCCTTAAACTCAGTGCTCAGCGACTGTATCAAGTCGCGAGAAAAACAGACTTATTGGCGAGAATTGGTGGGGATGAGTTTTTACTCGTCATCCCTGATTTGCCTGATAATGATACTGCAAAGCGAGTTGCTTCAAGTGTACTTTCGGCGTTTAACGATCCGTTTGTTTGGAACAACCATGAATTCTTCTTGAGTAGTAGCGTCGGAATGTCTGTGTTTCCGGATGACGGAGACAACGCTGAGCAGCTTCTTGCATGTGCAGATATGGCAATGTATCGGGCGAAACAAGATGGGCGTGATGGCTTTTGTTTTTATAACCATAATATGAACCAAGATTTGCAACGCTATTTGGATCTGGAAAATCGTCTGAGAAGTGCGATCTCCAATCAGTTGTTAGAGCTGTATTATCAGCCAATTATTGAGCTGAGTAGTGGTAAAATCGTAGGGGCAGAAGCGCTAATGCGTTGGAATGATGACAAGTACGGATTCGTAAACCCTGAAGAGTTTATCTCTATTGCAGAGAAAAATGGTTTAATTCATCAAATTGGTGAGTTTGCTATTCAACAAGCGTGTCGACAAGCGGCACAATGGCAAAGTCTGACTCCGTTGTTTGTTTCTGTAAACTTTTCTAGTGTTCAATTTAGGTACTGCGAGCGCTTACTTACGTTTATTAAACACAGCCTTGAGGAGTCTGGTCTTCCGTCAGATAAGTTCGATATTGAAGTGACAGAAAGTCTCCTCTTTAATCACGATTCTGAGCTATTAGACATGCTTAATAACTTACGAGCGTTAGGCACCAAACTTACTATTGATGATTTTGGTACTGGTTATTCTGCGCTGAGTTACTTGCAGAAGTTTCCGTTCGACCGCTTAAAGATTGATCGTAGCTTTATGCAAAATATGTTCGAGAACGACTCAGACCGCGAGCTTGTGAACGTAATCATAGCAATGGCGAAAGCGCTGGATCTTAAGATCGTCGCAGAAGGCATCGAAGAACAGCGTCATGTGGATTACCTGAAAAACCTAAACTGTGAGTTCGGACAAGGTTTCCACTATAGCCGACCATTACCTGCTAAGGACTTTGAAACACTTTTGGCTAAGCCTACCTGGCTATAATTCCTTTTATAACAACCTTATAGAAAAGCATTAATCGAACTTGTGCCTAGGATTCATTAATGCTTTTCCACCTTAAGGTATAATCCTTCCTCCTTCCTTGAATTACACTACAATTAATTGATGAGTGATAGCCCGTGACGCCCGTCACATAAAGGCTAAGCCTAATTCTAAACGAGTAAATACTCGCCAAAATAACTAGGAAGGAATTTCAAATGTCTTCTGCATTCTACCAACAGATTCAGCAGCAAATCGAAGAAGTAAAGGCGGAAGGCCTTTACAAATCAGAGCGTGTCATTACGTCTCAACAGCAAGCGGCTGTTAAAATCTCTACTGGTGAAGAAGTACTAAACTTCTGTGCGAACAACTACCTTGGTCTTGCTAACCACCCGGCACTTATCGAAGCGGGTAAAGCAGGCATGGACGAGCACGGCTTTGGTATGGCTTCAGTACGTTTTATCTGTGGTACGCAAGACATCCACAAAGAGCTTGAGCAGAAGCTTTCTAAGTTCCTAGGTAAAGAAGATACGATTCTTTACACATCATGTTTCGACGCAAACGCGGGCCTATTTGAAACTATTCTAGGCAAAGAAGACGCAATCATCTCTGACGCTTTAAACCACGCGTCAATCATCGACGGTGTTCGTCTATGTAAAGCAATGCGTTTCCGCTACTCAAACAACAACATGGAAGAGCTAGAGCAACAACTGATCGCTGCGAAAGAAGCAGGTGCTCGCCACATTCTTATCGTAACGGACGGTGTGTTCTCAATGGACGGCGTAGTAGCAAACCTTCCGGCTATCTGTGACCTAGCAGAGAAGTACGGCGCGTTGACTATGGTTGATGACTCTCACGCTGTTGGCTTCATGGGCAAAACAGGTGCAGGTACGCACGAGCACCACAACGTAGTTGACCGTATCGACATCATCACTGGTACGCTAGGCAAAGCAATGGGCGGCGCTTCAGGCGGTTACACATCTGGTAAAGCGGAAGTGATTGACTGGCTACGTCAGCGTTCTCGTCCATACCTATTCTCTAACTCTGTTGCACCAGCAATCGTAAGCGCTTCTATCCGCGTTCTAGATCTACTAGAAGAGAGCGGTGACCTACGTGATCGTCTATGGGAAAACGCAGCACACTTCCGTACTCGTATGGAAGACGCTGGTTTCACAATGGGTGGTGCTGACCACGCAATCATTCCGATCATGCTTGGTGACGCAAAAGTAGCAGCAGAATTCGCAGAGCGTGCGCTGGAGAAAGGCATCTACGTAATCGGCTTCTCATTCCCTGTAGTACCAAAAGGTCAAGCACGTATCCGTACTCAAATGTCTGCGGCGCACTCTCGCGAGCAGCTAGACCGTGCAATCGACGCGTTCATCCAAGTTGGTAAGGACATGGGTCTTATTTAAGATTCTAGGCCTTAGACAATAGGGCCTTTAATTAAGGTTACATTATGAAAATTAAAGCATTATCAAAGCTAAAGCCTGAAGAAGGCATCTGGATGACTGAGGTTGATAAACCAGAAGTTGGCCATAACGACATTCTGATCAAAATTAAGAAAACCGCTATCTGTGGTACAGACGTACACATCTACAACTGGGACGAATGGTCACAAAAGACAATTCCAGTGCCTATGGTTGTTGGTCACGAATACGTGGGTGAAGTGGTTGCGATTGGTCAGGAAGTTCGTGGCTTTGAAATCGGTGACCGCGTATCTGGCGAAGGTCACATCACGTGTGGTCACTGTCGTAACTGTCGTGGCGGCCGTACTCACCTATGTCGCAACACGATTGGTGTGGGCGTTAACCGTGAAGGTGCATTCGCTGAATACCTAGTGATCCCAGCGTTCAACGCGTTCAAGATCCCTGAAGGCATCTCTGACGATCTAGCGTCTATCTTTGACCCGTTTGGTAACGCAGTACACACAGCACTTTCTTTCGACCTAGTAGGCGAAGACGTGCTTATCACAGGTGCTGGCCCAATCGGTATCATGGCAGCTGCAGTAGCAAAACACGTTGGTGCTCGCCACGTAGTGATCACAGACGTGAACGAATACCGTCTAGAACTTGCTCGTAAGATGGGTGTAACACGCGCAGTAAACGTGGCTGAAGAGAAGCTAGAAGACGTAATGGCTGAGCTAGGCATGACAGAAGGCTTCGACGTTGGTCTAGAAATGTCTGGTAACCCAGCAGCATTCAACTCAATGCTAACCACAATGAACCACGGTGGTCGCATTGCACTACTAGGTATTCCACCGTCAGACATGGGTATCGACTGGAACCAAGTTATCTTCAAAGGCTTGGTGATCAAAGGTATCTACGGTCGCGAAATGTTCGAAACTTGGTACAAGATGGCTTCACTGATCCAATCTGGTCTGGATCTATCGCCAATCATCACGCACCACTACAAGATTGATGACTTCCAAGAAGGCTTCGATGTAATGCGCAGCGGTATGTCAGGCAAAGTTATTCTTGATTGGGAATAACTTATTCAAGTAAGAAATGCGCTCCTTTTTGGGGCGCATTTTTGTTTCATGAAGATTCTTGTTTCGGGAAGAAATGGTCGCCAATCTTTTCTAAACTTCTCGTGTCGTTCTGCTACTTTTTTTAGATTTTTTCCACTCAACTTCACCCTACCTTCTAACTCATTGTCGATTCTGTATTTGGAACAAGATAATAACCATTTGTTTTTAGTGGTTATTTTTTAGCATTACATGCTTAAAAATCGTCACTTTTAAGTTTAATATTTTTATTTGCTGTTCGTCTTTATCCTTATCCTGCTTCTTTTTATTGTTTTACATTTTATATGCATTTGGTTTGTCATAATTGAGCTATAACTAATAAAAAGGTTACCGATATACAGTGGAATGTAAAAATGGAGCTTTATATGAAAAGATTTTATCTGATGATGCCTCTGCTCTTAACCTCATTTAGTTGGCAAGCGAGTGGAGCGTCAGTGAGCGGTACGATTGATGTTTCAATTAACCTTGTACAAGGTTGTGTGATTAATGGAAACAATGCGGTAGATGCAGCTTCTGGCGTTGGCTTTGGCTCACTCGCCTTTGGAGACGTGCCTGCAATCTTCAGTGAACAAGATGGTGTGGTAAATGGTGGTAGTGCTACGGGTATTGAAGTGCTTTGTAGTAACGGTGTGACACCGACGTTTACATTGGGCACCGGATTGTATGATGCAAGTGCGACCGTTGGTACCTACGCGATGTCAAATGGCGCGCAATTTATTGATTATACGTTGTTTACCGACTCAGACCGAAGCACACAAATTATACAAGGCGGGACGGTAGCTCTGTCTGAATTTACTAGTGCAACATCGCAAACTATTGAGCTTTTTGCGAAAGCTTACGGTACGAGCAGCATTGCCGGCACATACTCCGATACCATCAGTGTGACGCTAAGCTGGTAAAACGTGACGCTGGTTGTTAGGGGCTTTTCACTTGTCGCGATGAGTTTGTGCTCTTTAACTGTGCTGGCTGATGCGACACAAACTTTTCAGGTGTCTGCCACCGTAGATACAGGTTGTTTGATTAACGGCGCAGTACAAGAAGAAAGCGCAACCCAAGCTGGGCAAATAGGCACGTTAGATTTTGGTGAGCATTCTTCAGTTTACGCGACGGAAGTACAAGGCAGCATCACTTACAGTTCATCACTCACATTAAGTTGTACTCCGGGTATTACGATGAATGTTTCCGTAAATGGCGGGATGAATGCATCGGACGGTGTACGTAAGCTAAAGCACAGTGAAGAAGCGACAACGGTAGATTACTTTTTGTTTCAGGATCTAAATTATACGCAGGTGCTTGATATTGACACGCAATATTCCGTCGATACCGACCAAGACCCAGATAATATTCAGTTTCCTATCTGGGCAAAGGCGACAATAAATGGGAATGAAATGGCTGGAATTTATATGGATACGCTGACGCTGACATTAGAGTGGTAAGTGAACTTTGGAGGGGTGAAATGGAATTCATACTCAAAAAACTATTATTAATAACCTTCCTTTTTGTTTTTTTCTCAAATGCCAATGCTAACTCATTATTAATTTGGCCGATTTACCCCAAAATATCAGAGGAGAGTAATGCAACATCACTTTGGATGGTAAATAAAGGCAGTGTTGATTCTTATTTACAGGTGAGAATTTTTAAGTGGGAACAAAACGAAGGAGAAGATAGTTATTCAAATCAAAGCCAGTTAATTGCAACCCCTCCGTTTGTCAAAATTGAACCAGGTGAAAAGCAGTTAATCCGCATCATCAACCAAGATGAGGCCTCTGCGGGTAAGGAGTATGCATACCGAGTGATCATAGATGAATTACCGCCAACTCAAAACCCTCAAACAGAATTGACGGAAAATGAACTCGCTGTAAAAGTCCGAATGCGTTACTCGATACCTTTGTTTATTTACGGGAAAGGGCTGACTGATACTCAAAAACCAAACCGTGACAGTGAATTATGGGATGATTTACAGGCACAGTTTATTAAGAAAAATAATCAGCGTTTTGTTCACATTAAAAATTCAGGAAAACACCATGTTCGCTTAGTGAATTTACAGTTGAATCTACCAAATAAAGATCCTGTCGTTATTTCCGATGGACTAGCTGGCTATATTCTTCCTGAACAGTATAAGGTTTGGTCTATTCCCCATAGTAATGTCAGACCCTTGAGTTTGAGCGCGAATATTGGAGGTAAACGTTACCAAATACCATTGAAGCAATAATGAATAGATTTAATACAATGAATGCTTTCTTTTGGTTGGTATTACTTAGCGTAACGTGGAGCAGTATTGGTCTTTGTGCAAATTCAGCAAACCACTTCTCTGAGCTACCGAGTCCTGAAAATTTCTCATTAGAAAAGTTTGAGAATATTAGCCTCAATCTGGAGTTGGTGATCAATCAAAGAGCAACCGGGCTTGTTGCGAAAGTTGAGCGAGTTGGCGATCAGTTCTTTTTGCTCCGGGAGGACCTCATTTCAGTTGGGGTTACCGCCAAGTCGTTGCCTGGAACCGAAGAGAGACTTGAGGTTACGTCTATCCCAGGTGTTAACGTGCGTTACTTGCAATCGTCATTGCAACTCGCAATTGACGTACCGCCTAATTGGTTACCGATGCAGAATTTATCAGCGCAGGATATGGGGCGATTTTCCCCGGCTCAGTTTGGGCGTGGTGGCCTGCTTAACTACAACGTATTTGGTGTGTACGAGAACGAAAGCCGACAAAAGGAGGTTTCTATAAATCATGAAGTCAGAGCCTTTTCTGAGTTTGGCGTTTTTTCTACTACCGGGATATTTAAATCTAACTTTCATCGCGATGTTCAGTCCCAGCAAAGCAGCCAGTACACTCGTTTTGATACGAGTTACGAGTACGTCAATCAAGAGAAGCGAATTCGTATGGAGGTAGGGGACTATATTGTTCGCCCTTTATCTTGGAGCCAACCAGTAAGACTGGCGGGTATTCAGTTGTCGCATGATTTCTCTATGCGTCCGGATGTCGTGACGACGCCGTTACCTGCATTTTACGGTGAAGTCACAGCGCCCACTACGTTAGATTTGTTTATCAATGGCTTTAAAACTGACTCAATGAATGTTGGTCCCGGTCCTTTCATTATTAACGATATTCCAATGCTCTCTGGTGCTGGGGAAGCAACGGTAATTGCAACGGATGCTCAGGGTAAGCAAACGGTCATGACCAGCCCATTTTTTCTCTCTTCCGATCTACTCAAGACCGGATTTACATCTTACAGTGCGAGTATTGGTGCGATCAGAGAAAATTTCGGTAATGCATCTAACGACTATGGAGACGGTGGCGTGGTTACCGCTCTGCGTCATGGCATGACTGATTGGTTAACATTAGAAGCTCAAGCTGAAGCAAAAGATGACCTGATCGTTGCGGGGCTGGGCTTTGTCACCAATGCTTTCAACTTGGGTACGGTGGATGCCTCGTTTCGTGTGAGTAATTTTCAGGATCAATCTACCTCATATGCGCTAGGTTATAGTTATCAGTCTCGGCTGTTTAGCTTCGCTGCTCGAACTCAAGTAGAACAAGCCGACTTTTATACCTTATCTCATTTACCAAATTATGAAATGCTCGATGAAGGCAAGGACGCTTCACTCGCGTCGCGCCATCTATCACAAATCAATATGGGAGTCCGTTTGGGAGATTGGGGCTCACTTTCTGGTGGGTACTTTGATATTCAACAATCCGACTCAGATTCACGTACCCTAAACCTTACTTATAGCTACGCTCTGCCTTTTAATATCAATATGTCCCTTTCTTACAACCATAGTATTGGTGGTCAGAGTGTTACGTTGGCGCAATTCTCTCTACCTTTCAGTTCTTTGGGGGGAAGTTCGGGGCTAACGCTGAAAAGAGAGGACGATGGCGATGTGCGAGGGCGAGTGGGTTACAGCCGCCTTGCGCCAATACGAGGTGGATGGGGCGTCAATTTAGCGCATGATATTAACGAACACCCAGAAAACCGTAAACAGGCCGATTTGACCTACCGTGCGTCATGGGCGCAGTTCAGAGCGGGGTTAAATGGCACCAGTGGCGACTATGATTATTTTGCGGAAATGGCAGGTTCAGTCTCTACGTTGGATGGAGAAATATTCCCAGCGAATGAAGTGTATGACAGCTTTGCGGTAGTGAGCACCAGTGGTTTTGAAGGTATTCCGGTTAAATATGAGAATCAAATTGTCGGAGTGACAGACGATGAAGGTTACCTACTTGTTCCTTGGGCTACGGCGTATTACACCGCCAAATATGAAATCGATCCACTTAATTTACCAGCCAATGCTGCGTTTTCTGCGACAGAGCAGTTTGCTTCGATACATTCGGGCTACGGCTACCTGTTAGAGTTCCCAATAGAGCTACAAATTGCACTGAGCATGACGGTGGTAGACGAAAATCATTTGTTCCTTCCGATTGGTACATATGGCCGCTCAGAAACGGGCTTAACAAGCCAAATTGGTTGGGATGGTTTTACCTACTTTGAAGGCGTTGACCCAGGCCGCTACATTCAGTTTTATCCTCAAGGACAGCCGCCATGTAAAGTGTTTATTGAGGGGTTGTATCAGCGTGAGAGTCAAAAAATACAAACATTGCCTGAGCAGGTTTGTATCAAAGCCGAAGAAGAGGGCGCACTATGATTTTGCGCCGCTGGCTTGCTAGCCTACTTCTCTTTTTCTCGTTCTCGACAATGGCTTGTCAGCTCACGGCGGCAACACCTTTAATCTTGTTTGGCAATGTTTCTTCGTTTACTGTTTCAAGCTCTCAGCAGCAAAGCTCAGCTCAGCCTCATGCGGGGATTACGTGTGACTTTTCTACACTTGTGTCTTTGTTAAGTGGCGACTACGTATCAGCAACGTTTAACAGCATAAATAATGGTTTGCTATTAAATGAGGATGATCCGAGTTCGGAGCTCAGCTATCAGATTTTTGGCGATCCAGGTCTTTCACAAGAGTATGTATTCGGCCAAACTTACAATTTTTTTGAAATCGGGTTACTCGATTTACTCGGGTTGTTTGGCACTCAAGCTGAGTTTCCGCTTTATGCTCGGACGGGAGTGGGTAGTAATCTTTCCGCTGGGACTTATAAAGACCAAATCACCGTATCCTGGATTTGGGATTACTGTAAGGGGATCGGGGTTCTAGGGGTATGCATTGGCCGCACCAATGGCAGCGCTCAAAGCGTGATTACGGTTGAGTTGGAAGTGACCCCTGATTGTATGATCACGGCGCCAGATATTGATTTTGGTTCGTCCCCATTAGTGGCCGGTTTTGAGCCAGTCAGTCAGGTTATATCGTTAACTTGTACCAAGAATAGTTCCTTCTCCATTGGCTTGAATGACGGCCTAAATGCGTCCGGCGGTCAGCGGCGAATGATTTTTAGTGGTCACTATTTGGAGTATGAAATCTATAAGTCATCAACGATGGAGCGCTGGGGAGGCACCAGTTCTGAACGTCGTGAACACAGTGACGTCGATACTGGCGGCTCCATTCCGGATGGTATCACGCCACAGAATTATAATTATCGCGCGCAGATACTAACCAGCCAAACGACCCCTCCTGCTGGTACTTACACCGACTCAATAATCGTTGACGTTCAATTTTGAGCATCATGTCAATTACATCATTAGAGGCTTCTATTCCAAAAATCTTTTGTAATCATAGTTTTCACTCTGTCACTGCTTAATTTTGTGAGATTAGTATGGCTTTATTCTCACGGAATTTAACTTTCAGAAATAAGGAAAATGATGAAGAAGTCACTAACAACATTAGGTTTGGCACTGGTATTTACAGGAACAGCTTATGCAGCAAGCTGGGGCTACGAGGGAAACCATGGGCCAGCTCATTGGGGTGAGTTTGCATCTGAGTGCGCGAAAGGTCAAAACCAGAGCCCAATCAACATTGAATCGGCGACCGAAGCGAAGCTAGAAAAATTGAATTTCGACTACGAAGGTAAGGCAATTTCACTGCTGAACAACGGTCACACTTTACAGATTGGTTTAGAAGGCAAAAACACACTCACCATTGATGGTAAAGAGTTTACGTTGAAACAGTTCCACTTCCATACGCCATCTGAAAACCATGTGGACGGTAAAGAATACCCACTAGAAGTACACTTTGTGCATGCCGACAAAGTAGGTCATCTAGCTGTTGTCGCGGTGTTCTTTAAACTGGGTGGCGCGAACCCAGATCTAGCTAAGATGCTAGCTAACATTCCAACTAAAGATCAAGATGTTACCATCAAGGTTCCATTTGATGCGGATGCCCTTATCCCAAGTGATAAAGACTACTACCGCTTTAACGGCTCACTAACGACACCACCATGCTCTGAAGGTGTGCGTTGGTTGATGATGAAAGAAGCACAAACTATTTCTCCTGAGCAGATAAAATCTTTTTCGGAAGTCATGGGGAAAAACAATCGCCCAATCCAACCGCTGAATGCACGTATGGTGTTAACGCAACAATAACCACTTCATGCGAAGAAAAATAAAAAGCCCGCTTAAACACAGCGGGCTTGATTATTTGGGTATTGGTGAGAACTAGAAGCCGTGATCTTCTTGCTCTTCCGCTTTTACCATTTGTATAGGATCAAGCTTAAGCGTCTGAGTAGGGAACGCGATATCTGCATCGTGTTCTTTAATGATGTTGATTACCTTAAGCAGTATGTCCTGCTTAACCTCATGGTATCTCACCCAATTCACGGTTTTAGTAAAGGTATAGATAAAGAAGTGCAACGATGATGGACCGAATGTATCGAAGTTGACGATAAGTGTTTGGCGTGCATCAATGTCTTTGTGATTTTTCAGCATTTCTTTTACCGCGGTGATAATTTGCGGCATTTTTTCTGCATCGTCGTAACGAAGTCCAATTTTTTCGTAGATGCGTCGGTTCAGCATGCGAGATGGGTTTTCTACGACAATGCTGCTAAACACTGAGTTTGGCACATACAGTGGACGCTTATCGAAAGTTCGGATAATGGTCATACGCCAGCCAATGCGTTCTACCGTCCCCTCTATTTGTCGGTCTGGAGAACGGATCCAATCGCCAACTTTAAATGGACGATCGAAGTAGATCATAAGACCTCCAAAAAAGTTAGACAGCAAATCCTTCGCCGCTAAACCGACGATCAAACCACCAACACCACCGAAGGTAAGTAGGCCCGAT
Organism: Vibrio sp. 661; assembly: GCF_033339315.1. NCBI lineage: Bacteria > Pseudomonadati > Pseudomonadota > Gammaproteobacteria > Vibrionales > Vibrionaceae > Vibrio > Vibrio sp. 661. The sequence continues at coordinate 381,583 of NZ_JAWOUJ010000001.1, forward strand.
AGTGACAGACCAAATGCCTGCATTACGGTTAGAATTCCGACGGTAATAAAGAACAGGCGCGCGACCTTAGCTATCGCTTGTACTGTTGTTTCATCTCGGTTCTTTTGTTCGAGAACATGCTCTTCAACATTGGTAATGAGCCGCATAACGGTCCATACGAAGATGCTGATGATTAAAATCAGTTTCAGCGTACTTAACCAGTTTATTTTATCGTTGAGCTCGCTCTCTAATATGATGCCGATAGAGACGGTTGCTGGCCAACACCAAATGAGTGTACTGACTGGCGCTTTTAGCGCATCAAGCAACATGTCATCCCAGTGGAAGGGTGTTTTCTCTACGAGCGCAGCGAGGCGAGAGCGGATCAGCCGCCAAGCTATCCAAGCTATAAAGCTAGCGAGCGTAATGAAAAGGACGCTCCCACTCCAATTTTGATGAGACGTTTCAATGTAGCTTTGTAATTCGGTAAACCACTGTGGCATATGTAACTTATTTCTAGTGAACCATGGAAGGAAAGGTAGCAGATATTACTCCTTCACCCCAGTGATTTCCTTTAAATCATTTACTTATGTCTAAACCGTCCGAGATGGACTTTTCCTTCCGATGACAAGAGAGTCACCTCAATGTTCTGTTGAGCGACCGCTTCATGCATGTTCAGAGGTACGCTACCAATGATTGAGGGTTGATATTTGGACGATCAATTATAACTTCTCTGACTTATCGCTAACATTTATCTTAAGTAAGTGTGAGAGTGTATTGGCTCTTGAATTAGCGGAGGCAGATATGGAATTTACAGAGCTGGATCGAAACGCGCTCTACGACATCTGGATGTCACAAAAAGCCAAAATGCACATCACTCAAATGGAAATGGCGAAGCGCCTTGGTTTGAGTCTACACGAGTTTTCTGGCTTGTTACGTGGTAATTCTCCACTGACGCTAGGTTTTGTAAAACAGCTATGCGAGCAGCTACATGTACGTCCTGGTCAGGTGATTCCGTCTTTGACGGAGCGTGATCTATCTGCATCTGGTACCGTTTATTTACAAAATCGTGTGACGGTGGATGGCGATATCAGTAACGTGTTCATCGACGGAAACCAAGTCGTGATCGAGTACGTTCACCAAGTTAGCTAGCTTGCTCGTCAAATTATCGGGTTGAAGAGCAATAAAAAACGAGCCACTGTTGGCTCGTTTTTTCGTTTCTGTTTTGCTCGCTTGCAAAGATTATGGGATTTTCACTAGCGAATCGCGTGAAAGATCCGCGATAGACTTAGCGCCAGTCAGCGTCATTGCTACACGCATTTCTTTATCGTACAGATCCAGTAGATTTTCAACGCCTGCTCCGCCTTGTGCTGCCAATGCGTATACAAATGAACGGCCAAGAAGCGTACAGTCTGCACCAAGTGCGAGCATACGAACGACATCAAGACCAGTACGAATACCAGAGTCTACGAAGATCTTAAGATCACCTTTTACCGCATCCGCAATGCTTGGTAGTGCTTTAGCACTTGAAAGTACGCCATCTAACTGACGGCCACCATGGTTAGATACCACAATGCCATCTGCGCCGAAACGTACCGCATCTTTCGCGTCTTCTTCATCTAGAATGCCTTTGATAACCATTGGGCCATCCCAAAAATCACGAATCCACTCAAGATCTTTCCAGGAGATAGAAGGGTCGAAGTTTGCGCCTAACCAGCCGATGTAATCTTCTAGCTTTGTTGGTTCGCCACGATAAGTTGAGATGTTACCTAAGTCGTGCGGTTTACCAAGTAGACCCACATCCAGCGCCCAGCTTGGGTGGCGCATCGCCTGGAATACACGACGCATGGCCGCGTTAGGACCACTCATACCTGAGTGCATGTCACGGTAACGTGCGCCAGGAACTGGCATATCAACGGTAAACACCAGCGTTGTTACGCCTGCTGCTTTTGCACGCTCAAGTACGTTTTTCATAAAGCCACGGTCTTTAAGCACGTAAAGCTGGAACCACATTGGACGTTCAATTGCAGGTGCGACTTCTTCAATCGGACAAACTGAAACAGTCGACATAGTAAATGGGATGCCTTTTTTCTCGGCTGCTTTTGCTGCTTGCACCTCGCCTCGGCGCGCGTACATACCAGTTAGACCAACAGGAGCTAGCGCGATTGGCATTGCCAGTTTCTCACCGAAGATCTCGGTTTCGAGGCTCAAATCTGTCATATCGCGTAGGACGCGTTGGCGAAGAGCGACATCACCTAAATCGTCAGTATTACGCTTCAGCGTGCGTTCGTCGTATGAGCCGCCATCAATATAATGGAATAGAAACGGGGGAAGCTTGGCTTTCGCGGCAGCGCGGTAGTCAGTAGAAGCTGAGATAATCATAATGGTGTCCTAGCGGTTATTCTAAGCAAAGTTGTGGAGCAATTTGCTCTTTCGTTGAGTCTTCATCGCAAAGCAGTGAAGACATCAAAATGAGTATAGTTACCTATGGTTCACTTACGTTTGAATCGGTGATGTTGGTAACCCATTTACATAATTGGTTGAAAAATTTTATTAAATCACTCAATCAGTTATGCAAACTGGAAAGGGTGACACAGCTGTCGGGGGAATTGATGTAGCAAGCTAAATCAACATGTCGGGGTAGTAGTGCAGACAGCTGTGTCAAATTAGGCAGGGCTGTAAACCCTGCATTTCGCGTTACTTCATTAAGACATCTGTCATTTGGAAGCCATAAATCAGCACCAATCCAATAATGCCTGTCATTACAATGTAGTAGAACGTAGGGATAATCGTCTTACGCAATGTTGCGCCTTCTCGACCAAGCAAACCTACCGTGGCTGATGCGGCAACAACGTTGTGAATCGCAATCATGTTACCTGCGGCAGCACCGACGGCTTGGAGTGATACAACAATCACGCTCGAAATAGACAACGTTTGTGCCACTTCGAATTGGAACTGGCTGAACATCATATTTGATACCGTGTTTGAGCCAGCGATGAACGCACCCAGTGCACCAACGGTGGCACTCAGCGCTGGGAACGCAGAACCAACAAGGTCAGAGGCGAAGTTTGCGGTTGTGACGGGCATACTTGCTAGGTCAGCACCGTTGATGCCTGAGTTGATAAAGATACGAACCATCGGAATGGTAAATACCAAGACAAAACCCGCCCCAATCAGTGTTTTGCTTGACTCGCCAAATGCTTCACGCAATGGCTTTACGCTGCCGCTTTGTAACATTGCAGCAAGTAGTGCGACAAACACCAGAATGCCACCAGGAAGGTATAACGGCTGAATCGCAGCGCTAACGCCAGTCTCACCAAGAATGTTGCTGAACGACAAACTTACGCTTTGTACAAAGCCTTTCAGTTCTGGGCTTACGCGGCTTGCGACGAGAATAACTGCCAGCATTACATATGGAACCCAAGCTTTTACGATGCTCATTGGCTTGCCCGGATTGTCGTTTAGATCGACTTTTAGCGAACCTAACCACTCTGCAGGCCATTTGTCTTCGCTTTCGAAATCCCACTTAGTCTTTGGTACTAAGAAGCCTTTTTTCGCTGCGGTAACAACGATAGACAGACCAACCAAACCACCGATAAGTGAAGGGAACTCTGCGCCCAAGAATACGCCGGTTAACGCGTATGGAACGGTGAAAGAGACACCAGCGAATAACGCAAATGGTAGAATATCCAGGCCTTCACTCCAGCTTCTGTTCTTGCCGAAGAAACGTGTTAACATCATCGCCATTAATACCGGGATCATCGTACCTACGACTGCGTGAATGACAGCAACGTGCGCTGTGATATCTTGCAGGTACATTTCCCACGTTGCACCTTGTGCGGCCAACGACTCACTGATGTTATGGGTGTCTAAACCTTTGTTTACACCTACGATGATAGGCGTGCCTACCGCGCCGAATGAAACAGGCGTAGACTGAATCATCATGCCCATTAGGACAGCGGCTAGCGCAGGGAAGCCGATTGCAACCAGCAGTGGTGCAGCGATTGCTGCCGGGGTACCGAACCCAGATGCGCCTTCAATGAACGAGCCAAAGCACCAAGCAATGATGATGGCTTGTACACGGCGGTCAGCCGAAATATCGGTAAATCCATTACGGATTGTGGTGATCGCTCCAGTGTGTTTTAAAGTGTTGAGCAAGAAGATGGCACCAAACACGATCCATAGAACAGAGACAGTAATGCCGAGTCCTTGGAATACGGAAGCCAGTACGCGATTGGCTGACATATCCCAAAACATAAGTGCGATAGCGACGGTTAGACCGAACGCAACAGGCATGGCTTTTTTAGCAGGCCAGTTGAGACCAACCAATAAGATGGCGGCAACAACAATTGGCGAAAATGCCACTAGGGCAAGTAGGGTTTCACTCATTTGTACATCCTTCGTACGCTGACTTCTCGAACGGTGTCAATCCGCTGTAGAGGTGACTTTTTGTTGTAATGGTTTTGTTAATTTGGCGTGAATTTACTCCTTTATTTTTTGTTGATATAGGGAAATAATGAAAATAATTAATTCCAAAAGTGACATAATGGTATGAGAGCAGACGACTTAATCCTATTTTCTCAAGTAATCGAACTTGGCAGCTTTAGTAAGGTTGCAGAGGCAAATAACCTTACAAATTCGGTAGTTAGCAAAAGAATGGCGAGGTTGGAGGAAGAAATAGGGGCTCAGCTATTATATCGAACAACGCGCAAATTAACCTTGACCGAGGCAGGTAAGGTGTTACTCCACAGTGCTAAAAATGTGAAGCAGGCCACTCAGGAAGCTATGGATGCTGTTGCAGGCTTTGGAGAGAATGTGAGCGGTCATATAAAAATGTCCGTGCCGTGTATCTCTGGAGATTTGATACTTGCTGATGCTGTTGCCGAATTTTGTAACCTTCATCCGGGTCTGACCGTGGACATGTCATTGGATAATCGCTTTGTCGATTTAGTGGCTGATGGTTACGATTTAGTCATTCGAACTGGCTACTTAGCCGACTCTAGTTTGATCGCACGACATATTCTCGATTCCCAATGGGTGGTATGCGCGTCACCTTCTTATATTGCGAAAAATGGGAAACCGATCGAGCCGATTGATCTCACCACGCACAATTGTCTGCAATACGCTTACCAAACCACAGGTGCAACGGATTGGGAGTTTAAAGGAGAAGATGGCAATTACATCGTCAAAGTATCGGGCTGCTTTTCTACTGATAACGCGACCGCATTACGTAAAGCCGCTCTGGGCGGCCATGGTATTGCTTACGTCCCGCGCTGTTTGGTGTATCACGATATTCGTAATGGTCAACTGGTGGATATTTTTCCTGAATTAGTAGGTAAAAAGTTGGGTATCTACGCGGTGTATCCGTTTACTCGTCAACCACCGAACAAAGTGAAGCTGCTTATTGAGCACATTCGTGACCGATACTTAACGATATCTCATTATTTCTAGGTTCTTCATAGATTTAAAACAATGTCGTTGAAATCAAAATAGGGTGCTCTAAGGTAATCACCGCAATAAAACGATTGAAGATAAACAACTTAATAAAAACAACGGAGTAACACGGACGTTATGCATTACCCAAAAACACGTAAAGATTCTGTCGTGGACACTTATTTTGGTCACGACATTACCGACCCTTATCGCTGGTTAGAAGATGATCGCAGTGAAGAAACCGCTCAATGGGTTTCGGGTCAAAATTCGGTCACCTTCGATTTCCTTGGTCAGATACCGTACCGCCAACAAATCCGTGACTTAGTGGCGAAGAGTCAAAACTACGAAAAATATTCCCAGCCATTTGTTCGTGGTGACTACACCTACTTCTACAAAAACGACGGTTTGCAAAACCAAAGCGTATTGTATCGACGTAAAGGCGAGGGAGAAGCCGAGGTTTTCCTTGATCCAAATACTTTCTCCGAAGAGGGCACGACCTCTCTTGGCGAAGTCAGCTTCTCTAAAGACTACCGTTTGGTCGCGTATTCCATCTCGGAAGGGGGCAGTGATTGGCGTAAGATCTTTGTCATTGATACGGAAACCAAAGAACAGCTAGAGCCTGAGATTGTTGATGCGAAGTTTACGTCGATTTCTTGGCTGGGCAGCAAAGGCTTCTATTACTCAAGCTACGATAAGCCGCAAGGCAGCGAGTTGTCTGCTCGAACTGAGCATCACAAGCTTTATTATCATGAACTTGGTACACCTCAATCTGAAGATAAAGTGATTTTCGGTGAGTTGGATACGCAAGTTCATCGTTATGTGTCTGGTACGACGACGACAGATGATCGCTTCCTCATTATCTCTGGCGCAGAATCTACATCGGGTAATCGTCTGTTTTATATTGATTTACAGTCTGAGTTACAGGCAATTGTGACGCTGCGCGAGACAACGCAAGGAGACACCTACTTAATTGATAGCCAAGACGCAACCTTGCTGCTTTACACCAACCTAGACGCGCCGAATGGCAAAGTTGTCAGCTACAACACTCAGACAGAACAATGGGCTGACGTGATTGCTGAACAAGAACAGCCGTTAGAAATCAGCAAAGGTGGCGGTTATCTGTTTACGACTTATATGGTAGATGTGCTTTCTAAAGTGCAGCAGTTTAACTACCAAGGTGAGTGGATTCGAGATGTACAATTGCCGGGAGAAGGCACGGCTTATGGTCTGGCGGGTAAAAAAGAAGAAACCACACTTTATTACACATTCACTAACTACGTGACGCCTCCGACGATTTTCTCATTTGATGTCGAATCTGGTGAATCGACACTGTTTCAGGAATCAAAGGCACCGTTCGATCGTAATGAGTATGAATCAAAACAGGTGTTTTACACCTCAAAAGACGGCACGCAAGTTCCGATGATCATCTCATACAAGAAGGGCATTGCACTTGATGGTAGAGCACCAACCATGTTGTATGGTTACGGCGGTTTTAACATCAGCCTTACTCCAATGTTTTCTGGCAATGTAGCCAACTGGCTAGAGTTGGGGGGTATATATGCTGTCGCCAACATGCGAGGCGGCGGTGAATACGGTAAAGCCTGGCACAACGCAGGCACTCAGCAGCAAAAGCAAAACGTGTTTGATGACTTTATTGCGGCGGCGGAATACCTGATTGAAAACGACTACACTAGCTCGGATCGCCTAGCGATTCGCGGTGGTTCTAATGGTGGTTTGTTAGTTGGAGCGTGTATGACGCAACGCCCTGAACTATTCAAAGTCGCGCTGCCTGCGGTTGGCGTGCTTGATATGCTGCGTTATCACACGTTTACTTCTGGAGAAGGCTGGAAGTATGACTATGGCACGTCGGAGCAAAGTGAAGCGATGTTCCAATACTTGCTTGGTTACTCTCCTGTTCACAATGTAAAAGAAGGCGTGCAATATCCTGCTACCTTGGTGACAACTGCTGATCACGACGACCGAGTTGTGCCAGCACATTCGTACAAATTTATTGCGGAGCTGCAAGACAAACAGCAAGGCGCTAATCCAGTATTGATACGCATTGATGTTAATGCCGGTCATGGTGCAGGAATGCCGCTGAGTAAGCAAATTGACCTCACCACAGACGTGTATGCATTTACGTTACATAATATGGGTATTGAGTCGATTTAATGCCCTAGTTGTTAGAAACTTCTGAGAATAAAAAAATGCCGCGACAGTGTCGCGGCATTTTTCATGGTTGGGGGAACTCAATTCATACTGTTTGCCAGTATTTGAGCCAGGTTGACTAAGTCTGACCCTTGAACCAACCAGTCTCGGCGGCCAAACCGAAAGGCAGCTACGCCATTCTTAAGACAAGATGAATTTATCACCTTTTCTTAATCCTAGTTTATGAATATGAAACTGTGATGAACCTAAGCCGCATTGTGCTGATTTTCACTGTTTTCAAGATCAAATGAGGCATCTATCAGTTTTTTCGTGTAGTCATTTTTAGGGTTTTGGAAAATCTTTTCGGCCGTACCTTGTTCCATGACCTCGCCCTTTTGCATGACTAGAACACGATCAGAGAGTGCTTTAACTACTGATAGATCGTGGCTAATAAACAAGTAGCCAATATTGTGTTTTTTCTGCAAATCTTTCAGAAGGTCAATCACTGTCAGTTGCACCGAGCGGTCTAATGCAGAGGTTGGCTCATCAAGCAAAATAAACGAAGGTTCAAGGATCAGTGCTCGCGCGATAGCAATACGCTGACGCTGGCCTCCCGAAAACTCGTGTGGATAACGGTTGATGGACGCGGGATCTAAGCGAACCTCTCGAAGCACGTCGCGTGCTTTCTGCATACGGTCTTTTTTACTCAACATTGGCTGGTGGACAGTTAATCCTTCAGTGATGATCTCGCCGATAGTCATACGAGGAGAAAGCGAACCATAAGGGTCTTGGAATACCATCTGAACGTCTTTTTTCAGCTCAAAACGTTCTTTGTTTGTCAGCAAGGCCATATCTTGGCCTTTATATTCTATTTTGCCAGTTGAGGGCAGTAGACCTATCAAAGCTCGGCCGAGTGTAGACTTACCTGAACCGGACTCCCCAACGATCCCGAGGGTCTCTCCTTGTTTAAGCTCAAGAGAAATGCCTTTTACCGCTTCGAAGTACTCATTCTTGCTCGCAATAAAATGCGACTTTACCAAGAATTTGACTCGTATATCGTCAGCCTTTAACAGCTGCGTAGCACTTTCGCTAATAGGCTCCTTACTGCCTTTAGGAATCGAATTGATTAGCATACGTGTGTATTCGTGCTTTGGGTCCTTGAAGAGTGTTTGTGTTTCGCCTTCTTCGACGACTTCTCCTTTACACATCACAATGACACGGTCTGCAAAGTGTTTTACGACGCCTAAGTCATGAGTAATAAATAGGATTGCCATGCCCATCTGAGCCTGAATTTCTTTAATCAGGTGCAACACTTCTGCTTGAACCGTGACATCCAACGCCGTTGTTGGTTCGTCGGCGATCAAAATATCGGGCTCGTTAATCAGTGCCATCGCAATCATGATACGTTGCAATTGACCACCAGAAAATTCGTGTGGGTACTTGTTGTACGCTTTTTCTGGGTTTGGCATATGAACCAATTCAAACAGCTCTAACACCTTTGCTTTTGCTGTTCGTTTGTCGACCGGGCGGTGACACATGATGGCCTCAGCGACTTGGATACCCACCCGCATGTACGGGTTTAGTGAGGTCATCGGCTCTTGAAAAATCATGCCAATGCGATCACCGCGAATACTTTGCATTTCACGCTCTGTTTTATCCAAGATGGAGCTACCCTCAAACATGATGGATGAGCTTTCATGCAAAATAGCGTTGTCTGGCAGTAGTTTCATCAGTGCATTGGTTGATACTGACTTGCCAGAGCCAGATTCGCCAACGATGGACAGCGTCTCGCCTGCTTTTAAATCGAAGCTAACATTCTTTACTGCATCGACGATACCATCGTTTGTCGTAAAGCTGACTGATAGGTTGTTCACCGAAAGAATGGTTTTAGAAGACATCACAGATCCTTGTGGTTGATAAAGCAAATGATACTCAAGTAATGGACAGCACAAACCTAGTTGTCCTCAATGCTTGAGCTTTAGATTAATTATACAGGTGAGAAGGCGAAGATTTTGCCGAACTCATTGCTTGCAAATGTAAGAACTGCTCATGCGCGCGCGTTACGTGCTCGAGTTCTATCATCCATTGAGCATTACGTTGGGCAGAGCAAAATGCCGCCATGTGAGCTAACAAGTCTTCGCTCTGTTGACCAAGTAGGTGACCTACGCGCTCAATCAGTTCATGGCTCTCTAGCTGCAAAAATTGAAATAGCGCGTAAGTTTGATTGAGTATTGAGAACGCATCATGCTGTAAGCCGAGTTTGTTGAGAATCTCTGATTGCGTCACGCTGGCATCTCTAAGCCCCGTAATGAGACATACAAACTGGCAAGGTTTAGTTTGTGCATTTTCTAGCGCTAGATGAATGTGGTTGGGTAGATTGTTGAGCACGTCGTCATATAAACGATGAGCTTCTGGCCAATGGCCTTGTTCCATCAGTTGCTCCGCTTTTAAGTAGCGCATCCAGCATTGCTCAATATTCATATCCATCTCCACAACATTTGATTTGTTTAGATATTAAATGAAATTGATTATCAATTGCAAGTGCGTGTTAATATCACTTATGTGTTCATAAAATGTCCAATCAATCTAGGGTGGAAGGTAAATCACTTAAAATTAAGCAAATAATCTCTACACTCAAATAACGAAAATAAGAAAAAAGGAAGTGGATATGGCAATACTAAGATTGGAAGCTAAGCAGCTATATTCTGTAGCAGATCTAGAGAATATGCCATGTAAGTCGACCAAGGAGTTACCTCCAATTGATGAAATCGTGGGCCAAGAGCGCGCGCAAAAAGCGGTCGAGTTTGCGATGTCCATCAAAGAGAAAGGGTATAACATCTACGCCATTGGTCAGAATGGGCTAGGTAAACGCACCATGATCTTGCGCTATCTGAATCGTCACCAGCACGATGCAGCAGCCCTGTTTGATTGGTGTTACGTTGCGAACTTTGAGGATACCCGTACACCAAAGGTATTAAAGCTGCCTTGTGGTATCGGAAATAAGCTACGTGTTGATATTGAAGCTTTAATGGGCAAATTATTGAATGCTTTACCCCTAGCATTCGACAATGAAATGTACTTTAGCCGCGCTGAGCGATTAAAAAATCAATTGGCAGCTAAGCAACAAAACGAGCTGGATCGTATTAGCCGAGAGGCAAAAGAAAAAGGCATCAGCCTAACACTGACTACACAGGGGGATTATCAGTTTGTCGCCATGAACGGTGATGAGCTTCATACGGAAGAGTCTTTTGATGTACTAAGCAAAAAAGAACAAGAGCAATTCAGCGATGCTATTGATGAACTCGAAGTGCGATTGCGCTCGATGGTTCGTGAGCTTACGGAGTGGGAAGAGACATACAGCGATAAAATCAAAAAGCTCAATGATGAAGTGACGCTTGATGTGATTACTCACTTCATCAAAAAACTCAAAGTGGATTACGCGCAATATTCCGAAATCAAAACCTACTTAACTGAGCTGCAAAAAGATATTGTTGAAAACGCAGATATCTTCCTTGACCAAAGTGGCGAGCAAGGCGAAATTGCGACGGCATCCTTGGATAAAAAATTGCCACGTCGTTATAAAGTGAACGTCTTGGTAAGCCGTAAAAGCAGCGAATTTCCTATCGTTGTTGAAGAAAATCCCAACTATCATTCACTCTTCGGGTCGATTGAGACTGCCACTTTCAAGGGAACGGTGTTTACCGACTTCTCGCTGATTCGCGCAGGGAGCTTGCATAAGGCGAATGGCGGCGTTCTATTAATGGATGCTCAGAAAGTACTTGAACAGCCTTACGTTTGGGATGGTTTGAAGCGCGCATTGCGTGCTCGTCAATTGAGTTTTACGTCTCTAGAAAAAGAAGTCACATTGACGGGGGCGGTATCACTCGATCCTGAACCGATTCCGCTTGATATCAAAATTATCTTATTTGGTGATTACCGAACTTACCAATTACTCCAACATTACGATCCAGAGTTCAGCGAGTTGTTCCGTGTGACGGCAGATTTCGAAGACGAAATGAAACGTACGCCGGAGTCTGAGCTGCATTACGCGCGCTTTATCTCTAGCGTGGTGCATGACAACAATATGTTGCATTGCGATCGCAAAGCCATTGCTCGAATCATCGAATACAGCTCACGTTTGTCTGGCGACCAATCCAAGCTATCTCTACATTCGGCTAATATCGCCAACTTGCTTCGAGAGTCGAACTACGTAGCTCGTCAAGCCAACTCCAACATGATTCGTATTGGGCATGTTGAAGAGGCGCTCAATAACCAAGAAATGCGAGTCAGCCGATTACGCGATAACGTAATGGAAACCTTTATTAACGGCACAACGCTGATTCGCACCGAAGGAGAAGCCGTAGGCCAAGTCAACGCACTTTCGGTATTGAGCACTAGTGACTACATGTTTGGTGCACCGAATCGCATCACAGCGACGACGTGTTACGGTGATGGGGATGTTATCGATATCGAGCGCAGCGTGGATTTGGGTGGCAGTATTCACTCTAAGGGCGTGATGATTTTGTCTGCCTACTTATCTTCCGTATTTGGTAAAACGGCACGAGTGCCATTAACGACCACCATTACCTTTGAGCAATCTTATGGTGGTGTTGATGGTGATAGTGCCAGCATGGCTGAGTTATGTGCGGTTGTGTCTGCTTTTTCAAAGCAACCAAACCGACAAGACATTGCGATAACAGGGTCGATGAATCAATTTGGTCAAGCTCAGCCTATTGGTGGCGTAAACGAAAAGATCGAAGGCTTTTATGATGTGTGTGTAATTAAAGGTCGTCATGACGGGCAGGGGGTCATTATTCCGCGCTCTAATGTTCACAATCTAATGCTTCGTTCCGACATCGTGAAAGCAGTCGAAAAAGGCGAGTTTAATATTTGGGCGATTGACCATGTTACTGAAGCTATCGAATTGTTTACGGGGAAAGTTGCTGGTGAGCCAACCGATGAAGGCTCTTATCCAATCGATACCATTTTTGGCCTTGCTCAAGCTAAGCTCAATTCGTTGAGAAAATAGGCTGAAACCGTCCTAAATGTGAATGTATCTCATCATAAGTGATCATAATTTATCATAACGACAATATCCCGACGCCACTGTCGGGATATTGTCAATAACAGATTGAAAATGGAGAGTTTTTGTACTAGACAAAAGTGTGATCGACCTCTAATATTCGCCACTTGTTTATTCGTCTGGGATTTATCCCGTCGCAAGGAAGCATAGATATTCAAACTGCCGAAAAGTAACGTTGTTATAGGCACTGCTCGAGTTTGTTTGGATATAGACATCACGCATACAACTGAGGCCCTGTCATGCAGTTATCACTGAAAAATTTGTCAGTACGAACGCAAATTTTGGTTCCGGTATTATTTACCGCGATTGTTTTGTTTATTGCTCTTTGGATTACTAAAAACAATCTTCAAGCAGAGCAAGATGTTATTGCTTCCAACCAAGAATCTTTGGTTTTTCACAAAGACACATTGGCGAGTATTGACGACCAAATTTACCCTCTGCGCATAAGCGCGGTTTACGCTATTTACGATGCTTCTCGTCGTGAGAATTTTCTAACCGAATTGAAAGAAGGCTTAAAGCAAGTTGATGCCGATTTAAGCGCAATTGAAGCCCGAAACCTATTCCGTGACGATGCCATTAAAGTTCGCCAAGCAATTGAATCCTATGTGCGATATTCAGAGCGCTCAGTTGCTTTCTTCAACCAATACGATCAAGGTTTGAAATCGGATAGCGAGTACCGTGCATTTGTCAAAGAGTATCGCAATGTTGGCCGAGAAATGGTCCAACAAATTAACACGCTATCAAAGCATGTAAACGAGCAAGCTGAACAATCTACTATCAGAAGCCATCAGCAAAATGAGCGTGTGCAAAATAACGCTATGTTGACGGTTTTAGCGGTATTTGCTTTCTCATTGATAGGCGCTTGGTTCCTATCTGGCATGATTGTTACACCAATCCAAAAGCTGCAAGAAGTGATGCGTCAGTTAGCAATGGGTAATCTATCAGTACGTGCAGATGTCGATGGGGACAATGAGATCTCTAAGCTGAGCAAAGATGTAAACCAAACCGCAGAGCAGTTATACAACACTGTGGACCAGTTAACCCGTATTAGTGAGGAAGTTGCATCTGCATCGACCGAATTAGCTGCAGTAATGACGCAAGCGGAAGCGAACGCTCAACAAGAGTTGGCGGAGATCGAGCAAGTTGCATCTGCGGTTAACGAGCTTGCAAGTACTGCGAATAATGTGAGTGATAACGCGACCTCTGCTGACGCAACAGCGCGTGAAGCTGATGGACTTGCTCAATCAGGTTTGGCTATCTTCCAAGAAAGTGCGGAAGCAAGTGCGCAAATGTCTCAAGCATTGAACGATGCAGCGCAAGTTGTTTTGCGTCTAAAAGAGCAATCTGTACAGATCAACGATGTTATTGAAGTGATTCGCGGCGTATCTGAGCAGACCAACTTGCTAGCATTGAATGCTGCGATTGAAGCGGCGCGAGCTGGTGAGTCTGGTCGTGGTTTTGCGGTAGTAGCTGATGAAGTACGCATGCTAGCAGCGCGTACTCAAGACTCGACACAAGAGATCCAAACGATCATTGAAGAGCTTCAAGCGCAGTCTGGGCTGGCGAATGACAGTATGCAAGTCAGCCTTGATATGCTTAGCCGCAACAACGAGCTGACGCAACAAGCGAATGAAGCGTTGGTTGGAATTACCGAGTCGGTCGCCAACATCAACGATTCAAACACGCAAGTAGCAACCGCAGCCGAAGAGCAGTCTCAAGTTACTCAAGATATCAATCGCAACGTGGTTAACATGTCGGAGCTTGTAAACCAAAATGTAGCGGGCATCAGCCAGAGTGCAAGTGCGAGTACTGAGCTTTCATTACTTGCAGAGAAGCAGAAAGAGCAATTAAGTTTCTTTAAGCTTTAATTCATCATCTACTTATCAAATCTCTAAATCCCTGAGTGAATGCTCAGGGATTTTTTTGTTTGTAATAATCGGATTTATTATCAATAAGTCTATCTAAAACAGTTAGTTAACAAGATTTTTTTGCGGGCAATGTCACGTTTTGTGATATTGTTTTTACATTTTTTTCGTCAATTTTTTTTTGACGCGAACATTTTTTTTAACTCAACCGATAACTTGATGGTTGAGAGGTATTCATATCGTCATTTTAAGTGGTGTTTTCTTCTATAAGCGCTGTTTATTCAACACGTTGCGTGAAAAATAACAGCTGCTACTATGCCGCCAGTTTTCTCGTTGGTACAGAAAAGTCCTGTTTTTCTGGTGAGAAAACACATATAAAACAATGATATGGAAAATAAAAATGAAATTAAAAACTTTAGCTGTAGCAGTGGCGCTAATGGCATCAGGATCTCAAGTTGTCGCTTCAGAACTATACAACCAAGATGGCACTTCTCTTGAGATGGGCGGCCGCGCTGAAGCGCGTCTTTCTATGATGGATGGTAAGGCAGAAGACCGTACTCGCATCCGTCTTAACTTCCTAGGCAAACAGGAAATCAATGAAAACCTATACGGCGTTGGTTTTTGGGAAGGTGAGTTTGTAACTGAAACTTATGATGTATTTGATTCTAAAGGTAACAAAGTTGGTGAGACAGACAGTCTTGAAACTCGTTACGCTTATGCGGGGCTGGGTGGCAAATACGGTGAAGTAACTTACGGTAAAAACGACGGCGCACTAGTGGTTCTTACTGACTTTACTGATATTATGGCTTACCACGGTAACACAGCAGCACTTAAACTGCCTGTTTCTGACCGTACAGATAACATGCTGTCTTACAAAGGCCAATTCGAGCAACTAGCTGTACGCGCTAGCTACCGTTTTGCTGATCGCACAACAGATGCACAAGGCTTTACAGACAACGAGGAAGATGGCTTCTCTCTATCTGGTGTTTACGCGTTTGCTAACACTGGTTTTGAACTAGGTGCTGGTTACGCAGATCAAAACGACAGCGATGAGTTCATGCTGGTAGCTGCATACTCTGTAGGTGACTTCTACTTCGCTGGTAACTACACTGGCGCGGATATGGATGTTGCAGGTAAGACTTTTGATTACAAAGGCTACGAACTAGCCGCTGCTTACACTATGGGTCAAACTGTATTCACTTCTACGTTCAACAAAGGTGAACTAGAAGACGCAGATACTGTAGAAAACCTAGCTGTTGATGTAACTTACTACTTCAAGCCTAACTTCCGTGGCTACGCATCATACAACTTCGATCTAATGGATAACGAAGGCGCTGATGAAAAAGATGAGCTAGCGCTAGGTCTACGTTACGACTTCTAAGTCATGACTCTTATCTAAGATACTGCCTTATTCTTAGTAAATAAAAACCCCTTACTGAAAAGTAAGGGGTTTCTTGTTTTCTAGCACTTCAAAGCTTCTTGATAAGCGATAGGGGTTATCAAATCTATCTTTTTAGTGTGAGCTTAGTACCATCAAATTTGAGGTGACTGAGGAGGTTTTTAGCGTTGTTTTTACCAACCTCATCAAACTCCATTCCGTAGCGAGCATAGTGCGTTGATTTTTGTAAATTACAAATACGACCTCGCAATGGCGCTAGCATACGACTCTCTCCGGGCATCGTTAGATCCAATGAAACGTGGTCACCAACCTGAAGTGGCCGGCTCATTGGTGATGTTACAAAACGACAGCCACTACGAGATAAATCTCTTATTTCGCATTCAGTTCGATAGGCTTCTAAACAAACGCGCGCTCTCAAATTTACTTCGTAACGCACTTCTTTGCGAAGCTGAAAGACCTGCATAGTGTTGGGTAGGTCTAGCACCAAAATTGGGTACGGATCGCCTAGTCGATGCTGTAATTGGGCCCGAAATGGGATAACGGCCCCTTCACCTCGATGAGAGTAGGCTTTTACATTGATCCAAAAGCCTTCTTGAAAATAGAACTTCAAGTCTTCATCGGAGATGTTCGGAACCTCTATCAATGCAGTATTATTTGAGTGACAGCCAACAAATGTGCTGGTTGTAATAAACTTTGTACCAACGGGGGTGGTGACGTTTAAGCTCACTTCACTGCCATGTTCGACCATTGCCATTGCATCGGTGCTATTTAATGTACTTGCCTGACGTTCTGGTGCCTTCTTGCTTTGCAGAGGTAGCTTGCCGTCTCTGGCAATTGGGCTCATATTTCTCATTATAATTGTCGTACCTGATGTAAGAACGTAATCGCGTGAGGCGAAGCAGCACTCTCGCATGGTATCGATTTTATTCAGTGATATAGTTTGATTCAATCAATCTGTAACAAAAATTAGAGAGCAAGATATGCATAAAGTAACTCATGAAGCCACGAATAGTACATTCTGGGTTGATTTAGAGCAGGGCTATAAAGCCAAGGTGATTTACCAGCTTGAGGGTAATGTCATGCACATTACATCAACGGTTGTTCCTGAAGCACTGCGAGGTAAGGGGTACGGAAAAGTGATGATGGAAGCGGTGTTGCCAGAAATTGAGTCACTCGGTTATCAAATCAAACCAGTTTGCCCATATGTTATTCACTACATGGAGAAGAACCAAACGTGGTCACATCTGCTCGCATGATGAGTAACAACCACCAACGCTACCAAACTATTGGCCAGGAACTCAATCTCGGTATTTACCGCTCTGTAGAAGTCATACAATCGCTATGGGGAGGTTATGGGGAGTTAGTCCGAGCTACTTATTCTACTCGTTCGGTGATCATTAAGCATGTAAAACTCCCTAAGCCTTCAGAGCATCCTAGAGGCTGGAATACGGACCGTTCTCATCAAAGAAAGTTGCACTCTTATCAGGTGGAAGTGAATTGGTATGAGTATTTTTCCGGAGGGGTGGATACTCGCTGCCGAGTACCACAAGGTCTAAAAACGTTCCAATCGGAGAATGAATGGCTCATTGTGATGGAAGATCTCGCCGAGGTGGGCTTTCCAAAAGTCATCACAGATGCACAGCTAGAGCATCTACAAGCCTGCCTCACTTGGTTGGCGAACTTTCATGCGCGATACATCGATGTTCGTTCGGATAAGTTGTGGCATACCGGAACATACTGGCACTTAGCAACCAGACCCGACGAGCTTGAAGCATTGCAAGACACTGAGCTACAAAATGCGGCTCAATTGATTGATCAAACGCTTTCGCAAGCTAAGTTTAAAACACTAGTACACGGTGATGCCAAATTGGCGAACTTCTGTTTTGATGAAGAAGAATCAAGCGTTGCTGCGGTTGACTTTCAATACGTTGGATGTGGGTGTGCAATGAAAGATGTGGTACTGTTTATGAGTAGCGCCGTTAAGCCAGAACGTTGTGCAGAGATGGAAGTTTGGGTTTTGGATACGTATTTTGCTCAGTTGCAACACGCGCTAATGGTCTATCAACCGAATCTTGACCCTAATGAAGTCGAGCGTGAATGGCGTCCTTTGTTTGCTGTGGCTTGGGCAGACTTTCAGCGCTTTGTGAAAGGTTGGAGTCCCGACCACTGGAAGATCAATCCCTACACAGAAGCATTAACTCGCAGAGCGTTGGCTTACTTACGAAAGTGAGTCGAAGTTTAAAAAGAAAAGCCTCCAATTAGTAGGAGGCTTTGTTTTATCTTTGGCCTGGTCTGATGCGCGCCATGTAATAGGTATTGATGAATTCACCATCACGGAAGGAACCGTCAATCGCTTCACCCTCAATTTGAAATCCATGCTTTTTATAAAGCCCAATGGCGGCGTCGTTATCGGCATTGACCTCTATTTGAATTCTTCTCACATTTAACCAGTTATCTGCTAGTTCAGTGACTGTTTCTATCAATTTGCTACCAATACCGAGTCCATGGAAACTATCATGTACTCCGATGCCAAACGATGCCGTGTGCATCGTTCTTGGACGTAGAGAGTGGTGAAAGCCAATATTTCCGACGACTTTACCATCAATTTCAGCGATATAGCTATAAACACCATCAGGTATGTTTGACAATCTTTCCACCCACATCGCGAGCGAAGGCTTTGGGAGTTGCAGGGTTTCACGTTGTGCTTTTGGTTGTGAATAGATTTCTACGAGTGCCGCTGCGTCTTCGACGGTCGTTGGACGTACGATAATTTCCATGCCTCTCTCCTTCGCTTTTTAGTTTTAATTTTTAATCTAACCACAGTTTTCTTATTTGGATAGTGTTTTTTTATGTTTAATGGATAAATACCTTTTAAATTAGCTTGTTATGATGTCTTTTTTTGAATTTTTAGTAGTGATTTGTCATCGAATTGAACGAGTAGATTGCAAAGCTGTTGAATTATTGTACTGAGAATAGCGCGTACTGCAGAGTATAGTGGTGAATTTCATGTCGCAGTAAATAAACGCATTTAGTCAAACTGTGACGACGGCACTGTGTGTCAGTTGACTTGAATCAATAGAGGATGGAGTTACCTCCTATGAGGTATAGGGAAACGACACGTTTAGGGCTATTTATGCTTAACTTGATAAGGGAGTTTTGTTGAGGAATAGCATGAAATCCTCTCAGTCTAAAATATCGCAAAGTCGGCGCCGATTTTTGCGTGATACAGCTCGAACTGCGGCTGGTGTTGGCGCAGCTGCGTGTGTATTGGGCTTACAATCGCTACAAAGCCAAGCTCGAGAAACCAAAGGTGTGCCTATTCGTCCGCCTGGTGCATTGCCGGAAGGCGATTTCGAATCAACTTGTATTCGATGTGGCTTGTGTGTTCAGGCATGTCCTTACGATACCCTGAAACTTGCGACATTACTTTCACCCGTCGCGACTGGCTCACCTTACTTTACTGCACGCGATATTCCCTGCGAAATGTGCGAAGACATTCCTTGTGTTGTCGCTTGTCCGAGTGGGGCGTTGGATCCGAAACTAACCGATATTGATGATGCTCGAATGGGTACAGCGGTTCTTATTGACCATGAAACTTGCCTTAACTGGCAAGGGTTACGATGCGACGTTTGTTATCGCGTTTGTCCGCTGATTGATGAAGCCATCACGTTAGAGATGGTTCACAACGATCGAACTGGCTATCATGCCAAACTTATCCCTACAGTGAATTCCGAAGTGTGTACCGGATGCGGTAAGTGTGAACAAGCGTGCGTGTTGGATGTCGCTGCTATTAAAGTCGTCCCGACGGATTTGGCGAAAGGCAAAGTGGGCAGCCACTACAATTTTGGTTGGAAAGAGATCGACAAACCACTCGAAAATATCCTCCCTAGTGAGACGCCTGTGCCGGAAGGTGCGCTTGAATCGCTAAAAGGAGGTAAGTAATGGCAAAGAACTTAGCTCAAAATGCTGGCAAAGAAGCGCTTGAAAAGCTTGGTTGGTGGCGCGCGCATCGGTTTTTGATTTTACGTCGGTTATGTCAGTTCACCATCATTGCGCTGTTTATGGCTGGGCCGACGCTGGGAATTCTAACTGGTAATCTGTCATCAAGTATGTTGCTCGATACCGTGCCGTTAAGTGACCCGTTAATTGTGCTTCAAGCTTTGGCGACAGGGCATGTTCCGGAGTTTAATGCGTTGTTAGGCGTAGTGATTGTCGTTGCGTTTTACGCGATTTTGGCGCCGCGCGCATTTTGTGCTTGGGTGTGCCCGTTGAACATCGTGACAGACTTGGCGGCGTGGTTGCGTCGAAAGCTCAACATTAAAGCGAGCTATCGTTGGTCTCCCGTGATTCGTTATTGGCTGATCCCTGTTTTGATGTTGGGCAGTGCGCTATCTGGCGAGATTCTTTGGACATGGTTAGATCCAGTGGCGGCACTGCATCGCGGGTTGGTGTTTGGTATGGGCGCAGGTTGGGTGTTGATCGCCCTAGTGTTTGTGTTGGATTTACTCTTGGTTGAGCATGGGTGGTGTGGGCACTTATGTCCACTGGGGGCTACCTATGGCGTGATAGGCCGAAAAAGCCTGTTGCGCGTTACTGCTGTTCGGCGCGAAGATTGCACCAAATGCATGGATTGCTTTTACGTTTGCCCAGAACCAGAAGTGCTTCGGCAGCCTTTGAAAGAGGGAGATCGTCGAGTTATGGATCAAAACTGCATTAGCTGTGGCCGTTGTTTGGATGTGTGTCCAGAACATGTGTTTGAATTTAAAAATCGCCTATCAGTAAAAGTCATTGATTAAGCCACTGAGCACATTTACTCATGCTTTAGTTCTCTTGATACTTGAACATCGCGCTTAGCCAAGGAGTTAAGTGCGATGTTTATCTTCATAACAATATCCCTCAGCCATATCTGCTTGCTCTGGGCTGAAAATAATAATGATATTGCGAATTTGTTACATTTAAAGCTATGATGATGCCTTCATATTTAAAGGAAACATCATGACTACCTCATCGCACGGCTGGAGAACGCCGCAAAATTTCCTCCTGTTAATTTCCATTATCGTGCCCATTGCTTTTTCTACCTGGATGGCGTTGTTGAACAACTTTGTTATCGAGAAAGCAAACTTTGATGGTGCTGACATAGGCCTATTGCAAAGTGTGCGCGAAATTCCGGGTTTTTTGGCCTTTACCGCCGTGTTTGTATTGCTGTTTATCCGAGAGCAACGCTTTATGCTCGTCTCTTTGGCGATGCTTACGCTTGGTACGGCATTAACAGGTTATTTTCCCACTTTGTACGGTCTACTTTTTACAACCTTGTTAATGTCCACCGGCTTCCATTACTTTGAAACACTCAAGCAGTCTTTGTCTTTACAATGGCTATCTAAAGAAGAAGCGCCAGAAATGCTGGGTAAGTTTATTTCTGTTGGAGCTTTGGCTTCTCTGTTTACCTACGGCGCCATTTGGGTTTCGCTCGAACAGCTCAAACTTGATTTTAAAACGGTCTATTTAATGGCTGGTGGTTTAGGTTTTGTGCTCATTTTGGTGATGGCATTTGCCTTCCCACAATTTAAGACAAAAGTGCCTCAGAACAAGAAGCTCATCCTGCGTAAACGTTACTGGTTATACTATGCGCTTACGTTTATGAGTGGAGCACGCCGTCAAATTTTTACGGTGTTCGCTGGTTTCTTGATGGTAGAAAAGTTTGGTTACTCCGCCGCAGATATTACGTTGTTGTTCCTGATTAACTATGTCTTTAACTTCTTGTTTGCGAAGCGAATAGGCCGTTTTATCGGCGTTGTTGGTGAGCGCAAAGCGTTGATGTTTGAATACGTCGGTTTGATCTTCGTGTTCGTCGGGTACGGTTTGGTGCAAACGGCAGAGTGGGCGGCAGCATTGTATGTTGTCGATCATTTATTTTTCGCGTTAGCGCTTGCGATTAAAACCTACTTCCAGAAAATTGCCGATCCTGCCGATATGGCGTCGACCGCAGGCGTTGCGTTTACGATTAACCATATTGCTGCAGTTGTAATACCTGTTACGTTTGGTGTCATCTGGCTTGTTTCACCTGCGAGCGTATTTTACATCGGCGCTGGTATGGCAGCAGTGAGCTTGCTGTTGTCACTCAATATTCCAGCGAAGCCGGAAGAAGGCAATGAAACTCGTTTGTTGAAGTGGAGTTAAGTTGGTACTCACTATCTAGCCATTGAAGTGAATACCTGTAATTAGACTCGCTGAAAAGGGTGCTTATGCGCCCTTTTCTTTTTATTGCAAATAGATAATCCCCCCAATGGTTGTCAATGCATGCCACGTCCGTTAGGGTTTAGAACTAAGTATTTCGAAATAACTTGGGCATAACTGACGCGAAACAATAAGAGGGGAGCTATACAGTGCAGATACATGGCAGAGAGTTGGATTTAGATCTAGGAAGCCGTCACATCGTGATTCAGCGCCGCTATGAGGCGTTAGGTGCTGCAAACGACCTACTCATTGCTATTTGGTTTTTAATTGGTAGCTTTTTCTTTTTGAATGATTCGTTGATTGAAAGTGGTACTTGGCTTTTCATTGTAGGCAGTGCGCAGTTGATCATTAAGCCCCTGATAAAACTGATGAGTTTAGTTCATGTTGGTCGTTTGAATAAGCAACTTTCTGGCACATCAGTGAGCCGCTGAAATCACCGCTTCTTTTGAATACTTGCGAGCAAGAAGCCAGCAGGCGAGTTATCGAGGGGAAAGCGGGAAGATAACGTGTTCGCAATACTAAGCACGTTATCTTCTGTTTGAAGCTTAAGAATTTAGAACGGATACCAGAACAGTTGTGTGTCGATAACACGCTTGCTGATCGCCGCAATCACTATCACTGCAATCCCCGCCATGCAGATCATATCGGCTTTGGTCAGGGGTTTTAAGCTGTACCAAGTGCGAGAGGAGTGGCGGCCAAAACCACGTAGCGTCATCGCGTTTGAGATTTGGTCGGCTCTGTCTAAACTAGAGAAAATCAGAGGTCCAAGAATCTTCGCGACGTTCTTCATACGAGTGAACAACGGAGCCTTCTTGCTCAGTTCTACTCCGCGTGCTTGTTGCGCGTGCATGATGTTAACAAAGTCCTTTTTCACTTCCGGCAAGTAGCGCAGCGTTAAGCTTACGGCATAGGCGATTTTGTAAGGTACACCCAAGCGGTTCAAGCTGGCTGAAAACTCTGTCGGATGAGTGGTAAATACAAACACCAACGCGATTGGGAACATGCTGAAGTACTTCAACGTCACTGTTACTAGGTAAAACAATGTCTCTTGAGTGAGCGAGTAATTACCGGGTAACGAGAGTAAAACCGTTGATGAACCCATGAACTCAGTACCTTGTTGCGGTGCTAACGCGAACATAAACAGGGCATTGATCAGTAATACCGTGCCTGTACCGAATAACAGCGGTTTGTAGACATGAAAGGGCACTTTGGTCATTTTCAATAAGCCCAAACCCAGCACGATCAACAGCGCGATGATTCGCAAGTCAAATGTGGTCAATACCACCGTTACCCAAGCAATGAAAAGCAAGAACTTAGTAATGCCATTCAACTTATGAAGTGGCGATTGGGTATCGATGTAGTTGATACCAAACTTCATCTTATTGTCTTTCATGCCACCGCTTTCTCTAGTTGGTTTACGTCGTCGCTTTTTTGTTGGCGGTGCGCTTTTTCTACATTGATAAAGTGCTGCATAAAGCCATTGGTGTCCTCGATACCAACTTTCGTAGCCAACTCAAACAAACTTGTGGTAGTGAGGTTTGCTTGGTCTAGTAGCTCTGGACTGCTGAATACCTGCGTCATTGGTGCATCCGCGACTAATTTACTGTCTGCAATCACGATAGAGCGCGAGGTGTATTCCAACACTAAATGCATGTCATGAGAGATGATCATTACGGTTACGCCCAACTCGCGATTGAGCTTTTCGATGAAACTCAGCATAGACGTGTAGTTTCGATAGTCCTGACCTGCCGTCGGTTCATCAAGGATCAGAAGCTCTGGTTCCAAGACCAAAATTGACGCAATGGTTACGCGCTTTTTCTGGCCGTAGCTCAATGCTTCGATTGGCCAGTGACGGTATTTGCTCAAACCGCACAGCTCAAGGACTTCAAGTACTTTAGCTTCGATTTGTTTCTCTTCAACGCCACGATTACGGAGGCCGAAGGCCACTTCGTCGAAAATCATGTGATGGGAAATCATGTGATTCGGGTTTTGCATCACCACACCCACTTTCTGGCTGCGCTCGAAGATGGTCAGTTCGTTAAGATCTTGACCATTCATGCTCATTGAGCCGCTATCCGCTTCAATAACGCCCATAATCAGTTTGGTGATGGTCGATTTACCCGAGCCATTTTTGCCAAGTACAGAGACAAACTCGCCACGCTTGATGTCAAAACTCACGTCTTCTAACGCGTTTTTCTCACCGTCGTAAGAATAGGTGAGGCCACGGACTTCAAGCAAAGTCTCGGCTGGCGTTTTGGGCGGTTGTGCTTTTGAACCATCAAACCATGCTTGTACTGCCGGTTTATATTGCTCCAACGGTAAGGTAGTTAAGCTAGAAGGTTTTGCATCGCCCTCAATCGCGCAGCCTGCTTCTTTCAGTGCTGAAATATAAAGCGGTTCGCGGATGCCGTAATCTTCTAGCAGAGGCGACGCTAAAATTTCATCTGGCGTTGTATCGGCAATGATTTTGCCGCTTTCCATCAAGATAATACGGTCAACTGAGCAATGCAGAACGTCTTCAAGACGATGCTCAATGATTACGATGGTTTTGCCCGTTTCGCGGTGTAGATCATCGATGATCTCGATGGTTTTTTTACCCGTTTTAGGGTCAAGCGCAGCTAGTGGTTCATCAAACAAAAGGATATCGACATCATCGACGAGAATGCCCGCCAAAGAAACACGCTGTTTCTGCCCGCCAGATAAATCGTTGGGTGAGCGTTCTAGCATCTGTTCCAAGTCGACCATTTTGGCCGTGGCTTTGACCAATGGGTACATGTCGATATTTGAAGTTAGCTGGTTTTCCAGCGCAAATGCGATGTCTTCGCCAATGCTCAAGCCGACAAATTGGCTGTCCGTATCTTGCAGTACGGTGCCAACTTGCTCAGTGTATTGGTGCATGTCGAAAGGGGCGGTGTCTTGACCATTGATGGTCAATGTTCCACTGGTTTCCCCTTTGATTGCGTGTGGGATCAGTCCGTTAAGACATTGCCCAAGGGTAGATTTACCACTACCACTTGGACCGATAATGACGATTTTCTCTCCTTTCTCTATCCTTAGATTGACATTTTTTAGCGTCGGTTTGTCCAGCGACTCATATCTAAAAGAGAAGTTAGAAAATTCGATTGTCATTCGACATTAAGCCTCTGTTAAGTTACGGCTTTGCTTGTTACGTTTAGCGACAGACTTAAGAATGAAGAAGCCAACAATAGCAATAAGAATGGTGTTACCGATCGCGATAATAGAAAGCTGGGTAAACACTTTAGTGAACGGTTCTGCGTATAAAATCGTGTCGAGGAATGCAGAGCAACCGTAACCAAATACGTTGCCTAATAGCGCAAGTACTACGAATAACGCGAAGTCTTTCATATTGAAATCACCTTTCTCCAAACGGTAGCGCGTTAGAGAAGGGAATAGACCGATAATCAAACCAACAATACCTGAACCAAGTACCCAAGTGAGCCATACGCCCCAACCTGCAAATAGGTCAGTAACCCAGTGACCAATAAAACCAACCAAGAAGCCAACAAGTGGTCCAAATAGTACTGAGAACAATGCTAATACTGCCATTGCTGGTTTTAGCGTTGTGTTTGCAAACACAGGGATGCCAAACATAGGTAAGCCACCGATACCGTAAAGAGCAGCACCGATTGCAATAACCACAACAGTTTTAGCGGAAAGATTCATAGATAACCTCAGTTCAATAGTCGATTTTAAAGAACGTTCATTTATATTGTTGGAAAGCGTTAGTTATTTGATTGTGTAACATATATTCAAAACAACCAAGCTGCTTATTGTTTGCTCTATTTTTCTTCAGGAAATGTGTGATTTGATTCACGCATCCCTTTGACTGGCTTTGGTTTTAGCAAGCATTAAAAATAAGGCGCGCATTATACAGAATATTAATAAAAGTGGGAATGCTATCTATCTGGATGGCTAGAATGAATCAGGGGCTGATCGTCAGCCCCTGATTACACGGTTTGATGTTATTTTTACCAATAAATGAATGCGCTATATGTTCATTAATGGTCGAGGTATAAATAGTTCTGCCAGCTCTTCATACGAATAAGCACTTTGCGCATCACTGATACGTGAGTAAAGCTGTCTGAATAAACTGCAACTTCAACCGCAGTACCCATTGGTAGGTGGTATCCACTCAAGTCGTCGGTAATTTTCAGCTTCGCAAAAACACGTCCGCTCGTGCGCAAGGCATCAGTCCCAAGCAGAGCGCCTCGCGCTTGAATTTGGCTTTCACCAATGGCTGGAATCACGTCAATGACTTCGCCACGGAACACTTTGCCCGGAATTGCGCGGAACATAAATTCTGCTTCAAAGCCTGGCTTCAAGCGTTGTAATGAGTTCTGTCTGAATGCCGCGGTGTACGTAATGTCTTCGGTATGTACGAAGGTCATTGCCGGGGCAAGTGGCAACGGCACAGCCATAACACCAGGACGCAAAGCCAATTGCGTAACGTAACCATCGGTTGGCGCACGAACGACGGTTTGCTCTAGGTTAAACTCTGCTTTACGCAGCTCGGCAAGAAGTTGCGCGACTTGGGTATTTTCGCCTCCGATTTCAGAGTCCAGAGCGATTTGCGCTTGTTCTTGTTGCAAAATCGCAACGTCTAACATGGCTTCTGCCGCTTTATACGCTTGGCGTCGAGTATCCAAATCTTGTTCAGTAAACGCGCCACGATCAAAGCCCCTTTGATATCGGCTAAATTCCCTTTGTGCTTTATCTCTGTCCGCTTGTGCTTTCAATACAGCAGCTTCTGCCTCTCTTAGATCAGACTCTAAGCCCAACGCACCTTGGCTTGCTTCTTTAACTTTCGCTTCCAGGCGAGCAACTTCTGCTTCAAAAGGGACAGGATCGATTTTGAAAAGAATATCGCCCGTTTTGAGCGGTTGGTTGGCCTGGACTGGCACTTCCACCACGCGGCCACGCACGCCAGAGACGATAGGCGTAGTCGGGAACACTTGGTTACCCAATTGAGTAAATGGGTGGTTGTAGTTCATAAGCAGCACGAGTGTGCCCACTAACACTACGCCGCCAAGTACAGCTGTCGGGACCGTCCATTTGTTTAGAGGAATATTGAAGATTTTAAAAATGGCAATACAAAGAGCTGCGTAAGTCAGAATCAGCAATAAGTCCATTATTCGTCCTCTTTACTTTGTTCAGGCAAAGGCTTTTGCTGAATCTTTTGTTGTTTCAACATCGATACTTCGTTTTTGAGTTCGTTGACTTCATCGATGAGTTCTTCAAGGCGGTGATGAATGTCGTGTGTTTCTTGTTCTAGTTGTTTAAAACCCCAGCCGCGTTCCTTGCGCCATAATGTTGCCCAGATCCATAAAAATGGCCACAGCGCATGCAAAGTGAAAAGGCTGACCCAGCCAGCGTAGTGAATTGCGTCTTGGTGCGGGTGCTCTCTCTCTTTGGCGATTTCATATGGAATATCATGGATGACAATGATTCCGTAAAAGATCACTAAAGCAACGAAGATGAGTAACCCAAGTGCAAAATAGTCTAGAAACATCTTACCTACCTGTGCGTATTGCGAAATGGAAAATCTACGTAAATTAACAATTTAAGTATTTGTCTTAACTACAGATGAATCAAGCGGTTTTTATGTAGGAATTATGTTTATGCGATGTAAGTATCCACTGATGTTTATTGGCAGCTAAGGTGTTGCTGAGTACTTATTTAAACAAGCAGTGAAGTGATATAGGAAGGATAAATAAAAAGTATACTAAAGCCCCAGGTGTCAACCGGGGCATGGTTTAAAGTTCGGTACAGACTTGGTTTCTGCCGTTGGCTTTGGCGCGATAAAGAGCTTTGTCTGCACGATAAAAAGTTCGCTGAGTATTCTCGCCTTCTCGATGCAAGGTAATCCCTATGGATACGGTCAGCCCCCGTTCACCAAGAATATCCTCCCAACCATATTGATAAATCCGTTCACGATAATTCTCGGCATGCATTTCTGCGCGTTCCAGTTGGGTATTCTCAAGGATCACGAGGAACTCTTCACCACCAAATCGTACGCACGATGCGCCTTTAAATCTGAAGTAGGACGCCAGTTCCTGTGACACACTTTTGATCGCTTTGTCGCCCACCAAGTGGCTTAGTTCGTCATTGATGGATTTGAAGTGATCGATATCGATGACCATCAATGCAAATGCAGTATCGTGCAGAAGTAGATCTTTTAGTTTAACTTCTAACCAGCGTCGGTTGTGTAAAGACGTAAGTGGATCGGTAAAGACGTCCTGCTGTAGCTGAGCAACAGTATTTTTATGCTGCTTGGTGGTTTCTTTTAGTTCTTTGTTTTCTAGCTCTGACAAAATGAGTTTGAGTTGTAACTCAAAGCGTGAAAGTCGGCGTAGTTGAGCAGACCCTAACTCACCGATCGGAATATGTTTTACAAGATCAGATTCGATTCTATGCGCTTTTTTTTCACAATTTAATGCTTCTTGATACAACCCTTGAGAGGCGTAAACTTGACTCATCGCGTTATAAAAATGCTGAGTAACGATAGGAGATAGCTGCTTTTGAATCCTTTTACTGATGGAGTCCAACGTTAAATTAGCTAAAGAAGTGTGCCCTACACCGTTTAGACAATACGCAGTCTCAATTTTGACCATCGTGGATAACCAGTATGTCGTGGCACTACCCGTTGTATACTGAACATTCGAAATAGCCAGCAACGCATTGGGGTAGTCTTCTTGCAGACGATGTAATTTGGCTCGGTAGAGGTGAATTTGTGCGGCGAGGTTTTTATCACTGACGAGAATGCTCAGTTCTTCACATTCACTCAATAGTTCTTTGGCGTCTGCGGTACGGTTCAAGCTGATATAACAGGCAAGCATGTACAGCTTGTAACGAAGGCGTAGGGATCGACTGCCAATAGCGTGATCGATAGCATCTATTTTTTGATAATAACGTAATGCACGTTGGTGATCCCCATAGGCATCGCACAAATTACCCATTCCAATAATGGCCAATACGTACTCATCAATATAGCCGTACTCGACGGCGATATTGGTTGAAGCAACATACTCGGTTAATGCCGCATTGTAGTCACCTACTTCAACTAAACGCTCACTCAAGCTTGCTTTCACAGAAAGAATATCTTCTACATCTTCTGGTAAAACAAGCAACTCAAGCGCTTGTTTCAATTCACTAATGCTGTCGTTGAGCTGTTTGATCTCTCTTCGATACTCGGCGCTAATGATATAGCAATGCGCTTTCTCTCGGTTTGTTGACGCAATATGTAACCCTATGTGTTCCCATAGCGTAATCGCTTCTTCACCTGAAACGGAAGAAGGATCGATACCTGCGTCAGTCACCTTGCTAAGCAGTTGTTCCATTCTTCATTACCTCAATATAACTTTCTTCGAGCTGTTCTAACGTGAATGGGAAGGTCAGGATATCTTGCAAATACAGTATCGGTTTCGGGCCTTTGATTCCGCGTCGCTTCCATGGATAGATGTCTAACATCGCTTGGACAGTGCGGTAGACCTCTTCTGCTGCTTGACCTTTTTCTGCAATTAACATTGCTAGCCTGTTACTGGAAATTCTCGAGATGAGGTCGCTGGAGGTTGTCAATGCATGAACGAGCTCGGTACAAACATCGAGAACTTCGGGGTTTGAATGCTGAATCATAATG
The DNA here is from genome assembly GCF_033339315.1 of Vibrio sp. 661. Taxonomy (NCBI): domain Bacteria; kingdom Pseudomonadati; phylum Pseudomonadota; class Gammaproteobacteria; order Vibrionales; family Vibrionaceae; genus Vibrio; species Vibrio sp. 661. The sequence continues at coordinate 411,378 of NZ_JAWOUJ010000001.1, forward strand.
ATGGCGTGGTTAGAGCGTTTGAGCTCCGTTTTAAACAAAACTAACTGTTCCCACCAGTAGGTCTCAGAAACGACATTAGAGAACTGTTTTTCAGGGTCGTATTCGTGTTGAGAGCGAATATGATTGATCAGCTTACGTGCTCGCTGCTCTAGTTGGCGTTTAGAGCCTCTTGCTTTATCCATGCTGATTCGATGAGTTTGTTCTTTGAGCATTTTGAGTGCGTGCTTACGGTATTTCTTGAACGCGTTAAACGCAGACTCAAAGTCACCTTGTTCTTCAGCGACTCGTGATTGTTGGAAGCAAATTTGGCTGAGTAGCTCACCGTGGTCGAAACTGAGTGCAGACTCTTCTGCTGCAAGTAGCAACTTGGCAGCGCTGTCTGTATTTTGGCGCAAAAGCTCAAGTCTTGCTCGGCTAATAAAAGAGTGTGCTTTCATCCAAACGAGGTCATGCTCAATGGCAAGCTGGTGGGCTTTTTGGGTGGCTTCTTCGGCCGCATCAAGGCGTTCTAGTCCAAGCAGTGCTAACCCTTTAAAGTCCCAGATCTCGGCTTGCCACGTACTATCATCATGATCTTTTAATACTTCGGTTGCTCCATCCAGTACCGTAAGCATCTCGACAAACTTATTTAGTAAGTAATAGTCCCAAGCTAATAGGATGCGCGCTTTGCCTTCTAACCAAGCAATACGAACATTGTTTGCCACTTTAACGGCTAACTCATGAGTTGAAGCGGCAAGTTGGTGTTCATTAGTGATGCGCCATACATTACCAAGCCCAATTAGAGATTCGATTTGAATTTCAACATCATCAACAAGAGCAGATTGTTCGAGCGCATTAATCCAATATTGTTGCGCGGAATAATACTTTGCTTGGCCCCAATATTGGAGTGCAAAAAGATGGAGAATTTCCGGGAGATGATCGTCGGTTTCAAGCTGTGTTTGTTTGCTGTAAGCGTCTTTGACGAGTTTTAAGCCTTGTCGGTAATCCATTAGGCACCAACAGCATTGCGCCATGATGAGTAAGGCTTTGATCTCTCCGTCCACAAATAAAATTTGTTCCGCGCGGATAAGATATTGCTGCGCAACATTAAAGGTATGTTTAGGGGCCGATTTTATTTGGCCTTTAAGCTTAGTGAGATCATCTTCTAGCTGAATTTGGTTTTTATCCAACGTTCACATCCATGACTATCGAACTGGAAATCACACCTAATATTAAGTGGTTAGATGCATGTTTCTTTACCAAAGCGATGCGGATAACGTTTTGGTAAACGATCAGGGGCCGTAATGTATACCGTTACAACCCCTAATTACTACATCTAAATTACCAATAGAATAGCTACGATAGGAGCTGTTTGATTGTCAAAGGTGCATCAGAGACTTCTAACCTTTGTGCAGCGGTAAGACCTTGTTTATCCTGATAGCACAAATTATGCCAAGCTCTGAATATATCTAAAAGAGGTAAAATACCAGCAGGTCGTAATTTGCGACGTGGCTCGTTAATGAAGCTTTCGAAAAGAATCTGAAAGCGGTTTTGATAAAACTTCACATGACGAGTTGTCGCAACGTTAAACCATTTTTCAGGCTCATTTTGATCGCCAGCGAGGTAGCAAATGCCTTTGTGGTTTTCGTTTTGACTAGAGATTGCCCAGCGATCGCGCCACCAACTCATATAGGCGATATCGACTTTGCCAAAGGGAGTACTCATGTCCCAACTAGCGTCCTCTTCTACGTACATCAAGTCGACACTTTTCTCTTTAATGCGAGGTAAACAAACGCTCAGTGCAGCCGAACGTAGTAGGGGATCTTGAGGCATGTATAGAGATACACGTTTGTTTGGGCAGCACATATCAAGTACGTGCAAATAGTGTGCATATGAGGTGTATGGTGGACGGACTAATGCCCCTTTTGAAGGGTAATGAAATACAGATAGATTACCAAGAGGGTCTTCTACGTTACCGCGAGCCAAAATTGTTTGGTATTTTTGGTCAATTCGCTCTCTGAGGTGATGAGAAGGTTCCGCAAGCGGCTCACTTGCTTCCGCTGCGTACTCCTGGGAAACAAAACGAGACACCTCATCGTAAGGATTATGATCGAGCGTTGCGATTGGCTCTTCATCAGCGGAATAATTGACGTGCTGGCAAAGAATATAGCCAGAATGCGCTTCGCCAGAAACAATCCAATACACACCGTTATTGCTGTTCGGTTGCAATGCAATATAGTTTGAGGCCAATTCATAATGCGTTGCGTGGTTTACCCAGCGCGCATCAATGGTTGCCAGCTTACGGCGGCAGCGGCTAGCTATATGGTCAACATGATCGTAAAAGGTTTTTGGGTTAATACTAAGCTTGCGGCAGATTTCTCGTACTGAATATCCCGTAAACAACAAGCCCATCAAGTTCTCTTGAAATTGAAGCTTCTTGTTGGCACCAGACCACTTGTCAACAAAGGTACTTTGACACACTTTACAGCGGTAACGTTGGCGATCGCCACTGTAACCGAAAGCGTGATAGAGGTGTTTGTGAGTGTGGACAGAAAGTCCAAAGTTGTCGCAATCATCATTACGGCAAGCAGGCAACCCGTCACTGTGGACGTGCCGCAGGCGATGAAGTTCGTTCACGACATCGCGATTATTAAGTAAGGGGGGGAAAGCTCCACATTCACGGCATACCATCGCCGGACGCTTAGGGTTCGCATGTTGCAGAACGTAACGCTTTGCATCACTCAATCCAAAGTTGTCACACGCCAATGTTTTACAAAAGTTGAGTTGTAACCCATCTGCGTCTTTTGGCAGTTCGCCGTTAGACACAATCGCCCCCTCGGGATAATTCGGGCAGCCAGCATAACTCTGGCTGCAAATTATTACTTACTATTTGTTCTTAGATGTTGATTGCAGTTTCTAGTGCAACTTTCATCATGTCGTTGAACGACTTCTGACGCTCTTCTGAGCTTAGTTTTTCACCACGGATGATGTGGTCAGAAACTGTCAGGATAGTCAGTGCTTTCGCGCCTAGGTCAGCTGCTACGCCGTAGATACCAGCCGCTTCCATGTCTACACCTAGGATGCCTAGTTTTTCCATCTTCTCGAAGATGTCTGCTTCTGGTGTGTAGAACAGGTCTGCAGAGAATACGTTACCTACTTTTACAGGCACTTCCTGAGCGCGCGCTTGGTTAACTGCTTCTTCTAGAAGACCGTAATCAGCGATTGCTGCGAAATCGTGGTTGTTGAAACGGATACGGTTAACTTTAGAGTCTGTAGAAGCACCCATACCGATAACAACGTCCATTAGTTTCACGTCGTCACGTACTGCACCACAGCTACCTACACGGATAACGTTTTTCACGCCGTATTCAGCGATTAGCTCGTGTACGTAGATACAGCAAGACGGGATACCCATGCCGTGGCCCATTACAGAAACTTTTTTGCCTTTATAAGTGCCAGTAAAGCCGAACATGTTGCGAACGTCACAAACTTGTTTCACATCTTCTAGGAACGTTTCAGCGATGTATTTAGCGCGCAACGGGTCGCCTGGCATTAGAACTGTTTCAGCGAAATCACCTGGTTGTGCGTTAATGTGTGGGGTTGCCATAAGTGCTCTCCAAAGTTTTGTTTTGATAAAACGCCTCTATTATAGAACGCTATTACCAATTCTGTTGAACTTGTTCGTTTTCGTTGAGGCAATAATATCGGGACGTACAGTGGCCCCTTGAGAGCTTAGTCACAAAAACCACGCATTTAGAAACTGCAATTACTATTGATAACCAAATCTGTTGAAATCAAAAGAGCAATCGATTTGCTTTTGAGCAGTTTGTCGATTGCGCGCACAAATTCTTTGTTTTTGGGCCAAACTTTTTTCTGACAGCTGGTTGATCGAAATACTTTCGAGTGAAGTAAAACGATTAAATTGTACAACTTATTTTCTTGTACAATTTGGAAAGGCTTGCTATAAGTTATACAACAAAACTTTTTGTATAGGGATGCGTCATCATGGAATCTTCAATCAAAGTAGGTATCAGTTCGTGTGTTTTGGGTGAACGAGTGCGTTTTGACTCTGGTCATAAGGTGAGCAACTTTGTGACTAAAGAGCTCAGCCCGTATTTTGACTTTGTTTCGGTATGCCCTGAAGTCGGCGTAGGTATGCCAGTACCCCGTCCAACAATTCGTCTTGTTTCTAATGAAGAGCGTGTTGCATTGGTTGAAACCAAAAATCCAGAAAATGATCATACCGACAATATGCTCACTTACTCGGCCAATAAAGTAGATGAACTTCAAAGCGAGCAGCTTTGTGGTTACATCGTTTGTGCCAAGTCACCAACTTGTGGCATGGAGCGAGTCAAGGTTTACAGCAAGAACAGTGCTGCGAAAGAAGGTGTTGGCTTGTATACACAAACATTGATGCAAAAAATGCCTTGGTTGCCTGTTGAAGAGGATGGCAGACTTAACGACCCTGTATTGAAAGAAAATTTTATTACTCGAGTATTTTGTCTAAATGACTTTTACGACTCGATGGATGGTGAGCCTACTCGTGGCAAAATCATCGACTTTCATTCGCGCTACAAACTGACGTTAATGGCACACCACCCAGAGTCATACCGATCCCTTGGCCGCTTAGTTGCCGATGTCGCTAATTATGAAATTGAAGACTTTTACCAAGAGTATCGTTTAGGACTGATGAAGGCGTTAACGAATCGGGCTAGCCGCAAAAATAACACAAATGTGTTGATGCATTTACAAGGGTACTTCAAACGCTCACTAACTAAAGAAGAAAAAGAAGAGTTAGCGACAGTGATTCACGACTACCGTATTGGAATGCTGCCTCTGCTAGCACCACTTACGTTGATTAAGCATTACTTAAATACTTACCCAGACGAGTATTTAGCAAAACAGAAGTTTTTAGAACCGTATCCGCAGGAGATGAGATTACGCTATGGTTTGTAGTTCAGAAGAAAAACTATACGCGATCCGAGATGTCGCAGAAATCACGGGTGTAAAACCAGTTACGCTGAGAGCTTGGCAACGAAGATACAACTTGATCCAGCCTCAGCGAACTGAAAAAGGACACAGACTCTATCGCCAGCAAGATCTCGATACGATTCGCGAAGTCCAGAGTTGGCTCGCGAAGGGGATTTCGATTGGTAAAGTTAAGGGGTTGCTAGGAAAAAGCGCCGATGTCGAAGTCAAAAACGAGGTTCGCACACTCGAAGAAGTTGAAAACATGCTGCTTGCGCTGTCTACCCTGAATCGAGGAAAAGCAGAGAGTTTACTTGCCTCTGTTCTTAAAGAGTACCCACTAAAACTCGTTATTGATCAGTTTATTAGCCCAGTATTTGATGCGCTAGATATGGTAAAAGGATCGTTGCGATCCTTGCAGGTGGGGTTATTTCAGACTTGTTTAATCACTCGACTTGCCCTTGTTATCGATTCTGAAAACAAAGCCGCTTCCAAAGGAAAGTGTCTGCTCATTAGCTTTGAACAAAACAGAGAATCTGAGAGTTGGATTCAAGCAGCGAAGCTTTGTGAACAAGGGTATCACACGACTTTGATCGATAAGGTTGATGATGTTTCTGGTCTACTAGATCACGAGGTCATTGAAAATGGTTCGTTTATCTACCTTTTCTCCAATAAAGCACTAGCTGCTAAACAAGTAGCGTCCATCAAAATGCTTCACGCACAGCTAGGTGATCGGATGGGGTGCTCTGAAGTGATAGAGAAATTACACCTAACTTAGTAGACAAAAGATAGGAGCTACCATGATTTTAGTATGGTTTCGACGTGACTTGCGTACGTTAGACCACACGGCACTCAAAGCGGCATTGGATTCAGGTCAGCCTGTCGTCGCTTGCTTTATCGCGACGCCAGAGCAGTGGCGGGAGCATCACATGGCGCCGATGCAGGCAGACCTCATTGCTCGTCGCTTAGCTTGTCTTAACGAGGAGCTTGAAAGCCTTAATATTCCTTTTTTGTACAAAGAGGTGCCGTCGTTTTCCGATTGTACAGATGTGATTAGTGGGTGGGCGGAAACACTTGAAGCCACGTCTGTCATGGCAAACATTCACTATGAGGTGAACGAACGAGAGCTCGACACACAAGTAAGTGAAGCGTTAGCTTCTCACGATATCGAATTTGAACTGTTTCATGACAAATGTGTGCACGCGCCAACGACGGTTCTTAATAAACAAGGCGAATATTTTAAGGTATTTACGCCATTCAAGCGTGCTTGGTTAACGCAGTTCCATATGCCGACGGTAGTAAAACCTCACGAGCAAGCGCCACTCAATAAAAAGGTACTCGAACAATTAGAGTCGGCTCGATTTAATTCAAGCTTCACATTTAGCTATCCTCGAGAATCCAGTGAAGACTGGCTGGCTTCGACTAATGATATTTTGAAGCAGCTTAGGGAATTTGCACGGGAGCGCAGTGACGCGTATCAAAGCGAGCGAGACTTTCCAGCTATTGATGGCACTAGCCAACTGTCTCCATACCTTGCGATTGGCGCGCTATCACCAAGGCAGTGTATTGCTCGTTTGTATGCTGAAAATCAACAAAATGACCTTACAGAAGGGAAAGCAACTTGGCTAAGTGAGATCATTTGGCGTGAGTTTTATCAGCACCTATTGGTTTTCGAACCAAAACTCGTCAAAGGCAAAGGATTTATCGATTGGGAGGATAAAATCCAGTGGTCCTATGATGAGAAGGCCTTTGAGCGATGGAAGACAGGAACAACAGGATACCCAGTCGTTGATGCAGCAATGCGTCAGCTCAATCAAACAGGTTGGATGCACAATCGATTACGTATGATTGTCGCGAGCTTTCTTACCAAGGACTTACATATTGATTGGCGATGGGGAGAAGCGTACTTCATGAGTAAGCTGGTGGACGGCGATTTTGCAGCGAACAATGGTGGCTGGCAATGGTCTGCTTCTACGGGCTGTGACGGGCAGCCATACTTTCGTATTTTCAACCCGATAAGCCAAGGCGAAAAGTTCGATGCTAATGGTGAATTTGTGCGCCACTGGGTACCAGAAATCAAAAGTGTACCGAACAAATACATCCATAAACCTTGGACTTGGGAGGGCTTTTCTTTACTGGAATATCACAAGCCGATGGTTGATCACAAGACAGAAAGAGAGATAACCTTACAGCTCTTTAAAAGTGCCAAGGAATAGAGTGAAATGCTTAGCAAAAAGCGATCAATGAGTTTCGCAAAACGTACCCTGCTATCTGTGTCGTTATCTTTAGTGAGTGGTCTATCATTCGCTAAGATGTACGAATTACCAGAGGATGGAAGCCGTTTAATTGGTCGCCTTGAAAACCACGTCGTGCAAGAAGGCGAAACCATGGCAAATATCGCTAAGCTCTACGATGTGGGTATGCTAGGTTTAATGGCCGCAAACAAAGGCGTGGATCCCTTCTTACCAGAAGAGGGGCATGTTCTTACTATTCCGACACAGCTAATCCTCCCAGACGTACCTTATAAAGGTATCGTTATTAATCTAGCCGAGCTGCGCTTATATTACTTTCCGAAAGGAGAGGATATTGTCCATGTATTTCCTGTCGGAATTGGCCGAATAGGGCGCGATACCCCAGTAATGACAACGCGTATCAGCCAAAAACGACCGAACCCTACATGGACTCCTCCAGCCTCTATTCGTGCCGAGTACAAAGCAAAGGGCATTGACCTACCAGCCGTTGTTCCTGCGGGGCCTGATAATCCACTTGGTATGTTTGCATTGCGTTTAGCTTACGGGAATGGCGAATACCTAATTCATGGTACCAACAAGGACTTTGGGATTGGTATGCGGGTCAGCGCGGGTTGTATTCGTATGGACCCAAGTGACATTGAGTGGTTATTTGACAAGGTTCGTAACGGTGAAGACGTTAACATCATTAACCAGCCTATCAAAATGACACTTGAGCCTGACAGAAGTGTGTTCTTAGAAGCACATGAGCCTTTGACTCGTAGTAATGGCGAGAAAGATGAACTCAAAGTGCCGAAAGAGTTAAAGTGGTGGTTGGATGAATTCGGTATGAAAAACGTGAAGGCTAAAGCAGCAATCGCTGCACAGAATGGGGTTCCTATCGAAATAACCGCGCCTTAACGGGCGTTAAGACGCGGTATTAAATCTTACTTAGTGTAATCAATAGCTATTCCCACAACCCAGTGAAGTCAAGGATTTTCGAGCTATTTCAATGTCTTGCAAAATATCCATTTCGCCAATGCTATTCAATATTCATCAATATTAAGAAAATTTGCCGCCATTTTGTCGCCATTTCTCTCTGAAATAATGGCTACAGTCCCAAGCTCGAAATAGGGTTCAACTCAGCCGCCTGGATAAGGTGATCTGGTGAAAAATGGGAATAGCGCATGGTCATTTTGATATCACTGTGACCAAGGATTTTTTGCAGTACGAGAATATTTCCTCCGGCCTCCATAAATCGACTCGCGAAGGTATGACGAAACACGTGGGTATTTTGACCATCCGGTAAGTCTGGAAATGTCCGATTTACGATATAGGCAATGCCATGAAGGCAGTTTTTAAACAACTTGTCCTTTTCTCCCGTTCGCTCAAACTCCATCAGTTCGTTATAAAGCTTTTCTGTGATTGGAACGGTACGGTTCTTTTTGCTCTTGGTATCAAGAAATGTGATCTTGTATTTCGTAATCTGTGAAAGACGGAGGTTATTCGCTTCTGAAATTCGTGCTCCTGTCGATAAGCAAATTTTGCAGACCAGTTCGAACTCTTTGGCTCGTTTACTTTTGCTGATCCTATCGAAGAGCGTAGTAATATCTTCATTTGAGAAGAAGCCCATTTCAGATTCAGTTACAGGGATCTGTTTAACGCTGGTAAGTGGGTTTGGTTGAGTCCACTCTCCAAGGGAAGTGAGTTCATTGAAAACCGCACGCAGATATCTTAAGTCGAGATTATTGGTAGGCGCAGATATCACTTTGCCTGCAGTAGTCTCATCTCCGTATCGGTTTTTTGCCTTTCGGCTAGAGCGCCAATGAACAAAGTCTTTTGCAGTGAACTTGATTGCAAACGGGTTCCCCAGTTCTTCAACAATGGTGCAGAGGCGAGGGTAAACTTTTTCAGCGGATTTCAGGTGCTGGCCGTGAAGCTTGTGCCAGAGTTCGACTAAGTCTTGAAGTGTGCGCAAGTCCTTCCTGTCACCAAGCCAGGGCTTATCATCGACTTCTTTCATCAGAAATTTTTCGTAAGCGACCGCCTCGCCTTTGGTGGCGAAGCGCTTACGTTTTCTGGCCCCGTTCCGGCCCTGCGGATAACATTCGCAAAGCCAAGGTTTTGGGTGTCCACTATCTTCGATTTTTCTGACACTCATAACATACTCTCTCGATATGCGAACTAAGTGCGAAGTTTCAAAAGCTTGGTTGTTTTATTAGGTAAATACAACTTTCTATATTCAATAAAGTCTTTAGGGTATTTGCCTAGACCTGTTGATAAAATAATCTGGTACGAACCAGTGAGATCTCTAAATTGTTCGAAACAAGGTATAAGGTTGTCTATTTCGATCCCTGCGGTGTCCGGAGTATCTATTAACAAAAATTTGGGGAACATAACAGAAGGGTCAGTAAGCGACATTTTCAACAATGTTAAATAGTACATTAATCTGACAGAAACTTTTGAACTTGCTTCTTTATAGTAGCCACCATTAATTATTGGCATATAGTTATCTGAACTGATTTTTGCAGATCTGCACTCTTGTAATGATTCACTCATTAACTGGTTATATATTTTGTTGAAATGCTTTATTTTCCCTTTCATATCGAGTTCAGCTTGGGATTCGTAAATCTTTCTTTTCGAAGATGCGTTATCAAATTTCTCCTTTAGCCTGTCAGATTCTTTAATTAATCCTAATAACTTTTCTTCCATAGTAAGACTTTGGTTCAATTTTGAAATTTGGTCTTTTAAATCAAAGATGGAAGAATCAATTTCTTGTAAAGATGTCAAAGGTGATACTTTTCCTGAAGCCTCTATTTTTTCATTTATAAGTTCGCTTACTATTTGTGTTTTATGTTTAGAAGCAAAGATTCTATCTTTTAGTTGTTCAAGTTCTGACTTGCAATTTTCATAGGCAGCACGAATTGTTTCTCGTGATTTAACACGAGACTTCAAAATGTCTATATATTCATTTGATGTATATGTGAATCTTTCAAACCTCAACGGATCAATAGGGCTTCCACAAATACAGTGATTCTCTTCAACTTCAACTTCTTCAAGGCAGTACGGACAAGTCTTTGAGTTAAATAGAGAAAGACTGTCATGAGTGTGGATGATTTTTTCTATATTTTTAACATCTTGGTTTCTATGTTTTATTAGCTGCTTTAAATCTGCGAGCTCATTTAGGAGCCTTAATTTGGCACGCTCCATGTCGATATTTTCCTGTTCTATTCTTGATACTTCTTCTTTCAGTTCATTGATTTCTGTTAATGGTATTTTTTCTGGCGTTGACTGATTTGTTAGCTCATTTCTTTTATCTATATGCTTAGATAAAGATAATTCCTTTTTCTCAATTTCACTTCTAATAGCATCGACATTTTTTATATCAGTGTTTCCGGATAATTCGTTCAAGCTATCAACTAGCTTTGTGTACTCTTCTGATACACTTTTGGCTACATTATATTCTTTTTCCGCTTCTCTCTCGTCAGTTATTCCAGCATAGAGTTCGGAGTATTTATTGCCCAATAGAAGCTCAAAAATTGCTTTTCTTATAAGTTCTGAGTCAGTTACAAAATTAGACTTATGATCTAGTGGCTTATATATGCCGCTAGGATCTGGTAGTTGATTGTGATATATCAATCTAAGCAAGTCTGAAAAGTTGAACTTAAAAGTAGTATTTCCTTGATATAAGCTAACAACTTCAATCCCTAATTCATCAAGTATCCAGTCAGAAAAAATTAAATTTTCATTATCATGATTAGAACTTCTATATATATTATATACGCGAGTAGATTCAGGTATTATTTCCGGGCTAAAGAAAGGAATATCCTTATTTATAATATATTCAGCTACTAGTATTTCATTTTTTGATATTTGACGATGAAGTAAATAATTTTTTTCATCAATCGATATGTAAAGCTCTGCATGATTATTAGTATCATATGCTATTTGTTCGTGTGGTTCATCGGATCTCTTATCAAAATATTTTACTTTTCCACCTAGACAAAAATATATTAAGCTATTAAATGTTGTTTTTCCTGTCCCATTATCTGCTTCAATAAGAATAATATTTGAGTCAAAAATTTCTGATTCAAAGTAGTACTTATCACCAAAGTAATTTATTTTATTAATTCTTAAACTTGCCATGTTTTAACACCATTATTTTTATAAACTCTTTCAATGAATGTGTCTAAAGAAAGGGCAGTGATTCGTTCCACCGATGATTTTAGTTTTTTTATTTTTTCGTAATCAGGTTTAAATGATTTTTTGTCAAAGAAATCTTTTGGGATGTTTTTTTTGTTTAGTGATAAGTCGAGGGTATCCAAATTTTTACTTTTTTTTATAAATATTAACTCTTTTTTTTCTAATGTTATTAGTAAAGAATTAAATCTACTTATTTGAGTTATACCATCTTTATACGAATCAAACAAAATGTCTTGTTCTTGTTTAGAAGAACCAAATTTCATCGATCTTATGATTGAATCAAAAGTGTTGTTGTCACTCAATAATAAGATAATGAATAATAATTTACGACTATCCTTAAAATAATTATCATCCTTCTTACCAAGTTGGTCTAGTGTAATTAATATCCAAAAACACATGTAATAAGGATCGTCATTAGAGTTGAACATAAGGCGCTTTTTAATGGTATCCATATTTTAAACCTCATCTAGAGCGATAAAACACTCATCAAATAGATCATAGATTATGTTCGCGATGACTTCTTTACTTGATACTTTGTATGTATAGTCAGTTTTCAAAGATTCGACAGCTGTCTCAGATTCTTTTAACATTGTACTTACAGCTTCAATGATTTCATCTTGTGTATAGCTACTTTTAGTATTCAGAGCCAAATACTCTTCACATGCCAAAAATACTCTATATTTGAGAGATAAAAAAGACTTTCCACTGTTAGCGTCTATTTTTACAGTACAAGCTTTTCGTGAATAAACACCTAAAAGTTTTTTTGAAAAAGTTGGGCAAACAGATAATAATTTTTCAGATAAAGTACGTTTGTCTATAATCTGAATTGATTCTTCATTGTATTTTTCCCATGATGGGTCTAAAAGTTCTACAGCGATATTTGTCTCGGCATCTTTAAATACCATTTTTATATCTGAACCAAATAGGAATTTATTTGAAAAAACCTTATCGTTCTGTCTTTCATCAAGCAGCTCCATAAGTTCTGAAAAGATTGTCTCTTCTTTACCTTCGTTATTTATATTCGATAGATAACATGTTCTTATCAGCTGGAGAACGGTTGCTTTTAGAGCATCTATATCTTCATCACCAAAATGCCAGTAAATCTGATTTAAAAAATCTTTAGCTTCTTCAATGGTCAAGCTTTTAAGGCGAGAATAATAAGAATTTTCTAATCTTTGTTTCTGTCTTTCTAATTCTTCCTGATATTTTTCCGATGTTGGGTTAGGGGCTTTATAGTATTGGTTTAAATACTCTTCGAGTATTGTTGCTTTAAAATATTTAAATGTTTCTTCATCTAAATCCTCACCATCTGAAAATGTTTTTAGAATTGATTTTGCGGGAGGTTTAAGAGTATTTCCTTCAAAGCTGACACTTTTCTTTTCTTTACCAATAGTTGCGGTTGTGTAAAAGCCTAGTTTTACGTTGTCACTGGATTTCCAACGTTGGAAATAGATATCAAAAAAGCTGACCAGTGTATTTTTTACTGCATCGTGCTGCAAGGTAAAAGCACTGTTGTCATAAGCCTTCAATTCTTCGATTCTGTCATCGTTGCTAGTAGCAGAGACTACAGTATGGTGGATATCTTCAACAACCTCGATAGCCGTGTAAAACAACTGTTTTTCATTTTTCATGACTTCTTCGATCATTAACTTAATTGCGCGGATTTTTTGTAACCTAAACCCTTTGGTTTTATCCGATGCACTGCGCTCGATTGTATTTTTAGCCATTATCTCCTAACCGCTACACTTGTTTTTTTTTCTATAATAGAAGGCTATTACTTAATTATTATCTGATTGAAGATCTGAAGTCGCGATGGGAGTTAACCCTAACTCGTCACTTCTTCTTCATTTCCATAGCCACACGACCAAGCACTTTTATATCTTCTTCGGATACTTCAATCGTTGAATTGCCAAAAGCAATTGCCAATTTTTTACCTGGTAAGCGCTGTAAATAGTTAATCGAAAGGCGGCCGTCTATATCAATCAGGTAATCACCTGATACTGGGTCAGTCGATTCTTTGTTTATGTAGTAAAGACCTGAGTCATCTTCAATCACTTGAGTTAGAGATGGTTTTAGACCAAAGCGGTCTAAAGTCACAAGGTCAAGAACTGTGTTACCTGCTTCAACAAGAGTCCCGTCATTTAATTTGAATATCTGAAGTTCTTGAGATGTAAGTGTATTCGACCCTTTATTTTCGAAAGGTTCGCCTTCCCCAAGAGCCATGTAGCGAACAGACGCTCCTGTAGCTAAATGTTCTCTGATTATTAACTCAAATCCGGTTCGATTATGAGTGTGCCATGTGGAGAACGTTGAGTTAGGTACACCGTAGCGATCGCTCATTAACTCATAAGTCTTACAACCAGTTACCTTTTTGAGCTTTTCAGTGAAATCTCGACCGCCAAGATAGTCAAAAGCGGGGATTTTTGCTTTAAGTCTGCTCATAAGAAAAAATTTCCCTATTCAAATAGGTGATTAAATTGCGTCGGATCACGTTAACAGGTTTATTTTCTCTAATGAGTAAATAAATTTTGCAAATAAGAAAAAATGATCGTACGCTTTTCACATACACAAAGATGGCTAACCAATCTCACTCAATCGCCATCAAATAAACACAAACAAGTAGGATACCACTTATGGCAAGTATTCAAATAGCGGTTGACGCACCTTTTTGTACTAAAAAAGAGTTTATTCGTCGTACTGGTTGGTCTTCGTCTTCCCTTGACCGCGCAATCTCTGCTGGCGAAATCCCTGTCCTAGAAAAAAAAGGCAAAAGCGGCAGCGTTCTCATTAACTTAGTCAAGCTTTACCAACGCGCAGCGGAGCAACAAGTATGAGCTTCGCTGTCCTACCTCAAACCAAACTCACCCAGCAAGATGCGATGAGTGAGTCTTGGGAAGATAAATATCCGAACAAGTGCCCACTCTGGATAAATATCCTTGACTGGGCATTCGTTTTCGTACCTTTCTTCTTTATTTGAGTATTAGTTATGGACGCAAATAACTCAATGTGCGGATTACGTGAACGCAAACAACAAGCTTTTGATGCGGCTTGCTGTGATTTTGTCGTCAATCACGATATAGAAGCGATTGCTAGAAAGCTAGAACTTAGCGGGACAATGCTTCGTAACATGCTGAACCCGAACCAACCGCACGTGCTTAAACCTGTTGTCCTTGCTTACATCAGTCGTGTTTCTGGTGATTACTCAATCGTAAATACGTTATTTGCCGGTGATGGGGTGGTCACTATCCCACTTCCAAAAGCAGAAGATGATCTGAACCTGTTTGAGCGATTTCTAAAATTAAACACCCATTCCGGTGAGCTTTCTAGCGATGCGTTGGCAATGTACACCGCAGAGCGTTTACCGCGATCTCGTAAGCGTAAAACCCTTGCTAAAGCTCAAGCGGCTTTAGGCAATTTGGTTTTGCTTATCAATGACCTTGAAAATCGCACCACAGGCTTACAGCCATTAATGCAAATGAGCACAGATTTCCTTGCCAACGGTGCGCCACTTCCAGGTTTAGCCTAAGGAGCAATCATGAGTCAGTTAGCTATTCAACAAGAACAACAAAAGCAAACACCCAAAGCCAGTGAGAGCATTGCCGCTTGTAAAGCATTGTTCAATGGTTCCGCTACTCGCGGCAAGTTGAAAAAATTGTGGGACGCTATGCCACCGCGTTTTCGCGGTATGGTTTTAGTCGCCGGTGATCTGAAAGCCTCGGAGCATGTGCGAGAGTTTGAAAGCTTTAATGATTTGGAGCTTCAAAAAATCCGTAGCGGCATGCAACAGATTAAAGAAATCGCGACGTTGTTCGATTGCAATCTTGGTGACGTTCGACGCCTCAAGCATTACCAATTCAGTAGCACCCATTAATTCTCCAAGCCTTTGCCCCTTAACAGGGAACTTTTTTTCGTCTTAGCGTAGGAGCATAAAAGATGAATCTAAATGAAGTCGCAAACAAGCTCGCGATCCAAACAACTATTAATAGTCTGTTCGCTTTGGCGTTGGATAGCTCAGATGTCATCAGTATTCGTATCGAGTACTCATCAAAAATGAGCCTTCTCAACGTGATTGTGTTTGATGAGAACACAACGAATCACGCTCACAACGTTGTATTGATTGATAAAGAGCGTGCGCTAGAAGAACTACTGCATATTGAAGACTACCTGATTGAACGCATTGCTTTTCGTCGTGATGCAGTTGAAGCGGAGGATGCCGCATGAGAAATAGTTCGAGTGAAGCCAGCCAGTTAATTGAAATGTTGAAAGACCGATTGGAAGAGTGTTGTGACTGCATCGAAGCTGGCTATGAGATTACGCGTTCTGCCGGATACACGACTATTGATGCAGAGTTAACGGTGGAAGGCGGGCGCTCTTTTATTGATGAGGCGAGTCGCTACTTAGAAGAACAGGAGCGTGCGTCATGCAATACGCCGCAATAATGCTTTGCCCAGATGGCGGCATCATCCGCCATGAAGACACGAAAGAAGTCGCCAATGTAATGGTTGGCGACTTCGACTCACTAGACCAAGCGATCGAACAAGCGTGTGTATCCCTCAGTTGCACTCATTTAACCAAAGGCGTTTTGAGCAAAGGCAATGGGAAAGGCGGCTTTATGTTGGTAACGACCCAAGAACTGGAGGCGGTATGAAAAATAGAAGGCTCACTTCAGTTAGTGTCGGTGATGATGTCATTCAAATTTTGGAAGGACGAACAAAAACATATGAAAAGTGTGCTATTGCATATTTTGCTGGGCCGGAAGGATGGGGCATAACCATGACTATTCGACTCGAAGAGGTCGAAGGTTTTCTGAAGTCTCCTGATACACAGAGACTATTCGTTAAGTTTTCGAAAGAAAAATTAGGGATAGAATATGAATCAGTCTGATCTTCTCTATATCGGTGGGGCAGTGATGCCCCTGGACCGAATCAAAAATAATGACGCCAGCTACAATGCTGGTTTTTTAGGTTCCAAAATTTACTCAGACCAAGAACAAGCACTTCTAGATAGTGGAATGGTCAAAAAAATAGCGATATATGACCGCGTTCCCAACCGAAAGTCTAAGAGAGAACGAGATCTTCAAGAGCGAACTGACTTCTATAAATCGGTAAATTATCTCTCGGAACACGACCGCGAAGCGGCGGCGAGAATCGCCGAAGAGTATAGGCTAGTCAAAGGGCGCAAAAGTCCGACAGAGAAATTTCGCCACAGAAAAGACAAGCAAATTAGGCAATTGATGAGCCTGAGCAAGTCTTTACGTCCTAAAAGTATCATCAGCAATGCCGACGCCAACTTCAGCCATGATGCATTGTATGAAACGAACGAGCGCTCTAAACCTGCCATTCTCAATCAGAATGGCAAACGAGGGCAAGGCGAACCTAAAAAAATTCCTATTTCAATGCAGCTAATGCATCGGTCTTGGAATGAAACTTATAAGTTTCAGGCAGTAACCGAAACGTCATCTAGTGCTGCGCCAGCAGAAAACAGTGGTGAAAGGTTCTCAGAAAAGCTGACGTCCCGTTCAGTTTCTAAAATATTTGATTCAGGGGCTTACACTGCAGCTTGCCACGGTGGTTTCTCTACTTTTCTGACGCTGACTTTCACCAAGGCACAACGGATGGCCATATTCGGTGGAATGTTGGATGGAAGTGAGTGTGTAAGCATGGGGTCGCATCACCCCATAATCTATAAGCGCAACATGGTGACAGTACATCCCAAGCGTGGCGAAAAGAAAGTTGACCAACCAATCACTGATATTGGTGGAGAATACTGGCTATTTCCAACCTTAGATAGTAAGCGTATTAAAGCTATGAATCAGGGTAGTGTCATAGCCGGGCCGTATTGCGATCTTAAACAAAAGCCCAAGCAAGAGTTCTCGATGGAAAAAACCTTAGAGACAACGATAGGTAAAGAAGTCTCTCGTTTTCTTGATGGCGCAAAGAAAATGTATCAACGCGGCTGGGTTGCGGATCATACCATCCAAGTTGATAACGACAGTGGACGAAAGTACTGTGATTTATCCCAGGATAAAGTTGCTAAATATGTTCAACCTAGCGATGTTGGCCCGACCAACTTGCCTGCTGATTTCCATTACATATGGGTAGCCGAGTGTCCAGCCAATGAAGATGGAGAGCCTAATCCACACGTTCACATTTTGCTACGTTGGACAGTGCCAGAGCATCTATTTAGTCCTTGGGCTAAGCGACTTGAAAAGATATGGGGGCATGGGTTTGCGAAATTAGAGCGAATCAAAAAGCCAAAAGCCGCCGGTTCTTACATTATCAAAGCAGTCGGTTATGCCGCGAAAGGTGAAAATGCTGACCAAGGGCTAATCAAGGGAAATCGATACAATATCGCGAAGTGTTCAAGAGCTCCTGCTTGGGAGACCCTTGCTTCGTTTGAAGCAGGCAATATGACTGCAATTATCAAGGAGCTCGGTTATAAGCTGGAGCAATGGAAGAAGCCAATCAAGCGTCAAATTAGCAATCTAAAAGCGGCGAAAGCTCAAACCATTAAAGCGAAGTCGATAGCAAAGCAGCAGAGTAAGCCAGAGGACTATCAAAACCGTCTGTGCCAACGAATCATCCGTTTGGAGAAACAAGCGGAAAAGCTTAACAAAACTATTAAAGAACGCGGTGTGCATGTGAGCTCAACGAATCGTTTTTGCATTACGTTCGAGGGTGAAGACGCAAAACAAAAGGTGGACGACTTCCTGTTTTGGGCTGCTGGTGCTAGGGGGTGGGCATTACAGTGTCGTGATATTGATTTGAGTGATGTAAAGCACAATGCTGATAACTTTTATCAAAGATCATTCGTAAGGTTCAAAGACAATCAGGCATACTGGCATTCGATACTACTTGATGCCGTACAACCCATTGAAATTGATGAAAATGAGGTGTGCTATTGGCAAAGTATTACCGCTGACTATTTGGAAGGGCGGTTTCAACCCATGTTGAGTTAGAGGCGCATATGCCTAAAACCAAGGCTAGGTGCTTAGTAAGTACTTGCTTTAATTTATCGAGAAAACTATGGCTAATTTAAAACTACTAATTACCCTTATCGACATAGAATCAGCGGCAATGATTAAAAAACAGTCGAATCAAAGTACCGCAGCATTACTAGATGACTTTGATGAGGCTTTTAAATATGCTCAGGGACCATTCTCTCAAAATGTTCTAGACCTAGTAGAAGATCTCGACAAGCTAATTGACGGTGTCAAAGAGGTGTATAATCTGTATTTTAAAATTTAGTGCGTCTGTGATGTTAAATCTTGTTTGTTTAGGGCTTGGGCTCAGACACCAATTGGATGTATTTCGAGGGTTGGGACAACTTATTCGCCCAACCAGAAAAGCAAGAGTATCAACAACCTGATCTGTCGACTTTCCCCGATGGGGACGTTTGGCCGCTGATATGACCTATTGGTCGAGAGATGTTACTAAGCCGTCACATTTATCTTTAAGACGAGTTGCAGCGTTAGCAATATCTTCAGCGTGTTCTTTGGTCACTGTAGCCTCAAGTTTGTAGTCAGCAACCACACGCTTGTCTTTGTATTGAGCCAAAACCATAGCTAATGCTTTGAGAGACATATGATTGTGGCGTTCACTGTGTCTCACGTCATGTGACTTTAAGTATGAGATAAGCGAAGCATGTACCCCTTGACCAATAACACTTGGAGGGGCGTTATCAAGTATGGAAAGAACCGAATGGTACATTCCATAATAGCCTTTACTTATGACGTTACGGTACTCGGCCTCGTTTGAAGCCGAGTTTAGTAGGGAATGCGTATGTGCGATAAGTTCGTCAGTTGTCACTGGCATTAGACCGCTCCTCCTGCAACAAGCTCTGGCTTTGAGCTTTCAATGTCGAAGCGAGCCACAATATTACAATCATCCAAACCGCGCTCGACTAACTTTGAGCTAAGTTCCCAGTTTAGGTCGAAAGCTTCATCAACAGAGCATTGCACTTCGAACACTACACTTAAATGATGTGATTCAGGGAGAATGTAGGTCTTTGAATCGACAGGAACAGCAACATCTAATTTTTCAACAACTTCTGATGCAATCATCGACACATCGAGAAGATCTTGAGCTGTAGTGCCAAAGTGCTCTTGAGCTAATGCGAGGTTTTGTTGCTTTATCGCAAGGTTGAGCGACTCAGGTTCTAGATATTCACTTTCAGAAAGATGTGAAAGTAACTTCTCGGTCAATTGATAATCATTGTAAAAGCGACTTGCAACGACCATATTTTCAATAATGACCTCTGGAAAGAGTTCAAAATTAAACTGAGACATTAGATCATACAGCGACTTGGCAGCACCCACATAATTCATAGCCCAGATCGCATTTGCATAGGATGCGAGTTCGCCTGGCTCTGATAAGCGTAATGCTTCTTGAGCGTGGACAAGAGTAAGTTTCTGGTGACGCAAAGAGGTATACAGCAGAGTAAGGACCAAATGCGTATGTGCCGCATCAGGTAAATTTTCTGCTTCTCTCTTATAGTAAGCTTGCTCGAATTCACTTAACACAGTGTCAGAAGCAATAGCTTCCATTAGTGAGTCTAGTAATTCGTTAACTTTAGTCGCGTGTGCTACTTGCAATTTACACCCTTAGATATCTGCGTAGAAAATGTGAGGTACATTTTCTAAGTCATTTTATGACGAGGGATAGGAGTACAAAAAATAATATACACTATTTTTCAGAAACCGGACTATACATCACCCTAAAGTTTCAAACAATCATCACATTGTCAAATCTTAATCAATATGCGTCAATGTTCATCAATATTCTTAGACGTCATTGACTAGTATAGGTCACATCGGCTAACCTACTAGAACACTGGCAAAATCCAGTGCCGGGGATTAGTATCTCGCATTGAACACCTCAGGGTATATATGCGCCATCTTTTGCTGGTTTTTTATATGTATGGCTTCGGCAAATCTAAACATGGTCAATTCGTCTGAGGATTGTGCTATCAAATTATGTTGGGCTGGGCAAGGCAGCTTAGGCTGGCAGTCCTGATTGTGCGGTAGTACCAACCTTATGACTTCAACAGCACTTCCTTTCCAAAACACTCATTTCGACGTTATCGAATACCAATAAAAGCTTTGGTTGACTGCTACTGAGCTAGCGCACGCACTTGGTTACTCTAAGTCAGATGCGGTAACCCAAATTTACGAACGTAATTGTGATGAGTTTTCGTCTGAAATGAACGAGTCCCTCAATTTGAGTGTCTCGGGGAATTTACAAAAAACAGTTCGTATTTTCTCACTCAGAGGGGCACATTTAGTAGTCGCTATGTTTAGTCGAGCTAAAGTGGCTAAACGATTTAGAAAAGGGTGCTTGATGTAATCGAAAAAGAATCTTCTCAGCCTGTCGCTATTTTTCCTCCTCAATCAACGCTACAACTCTCAAAGCACACCTACCCAAATTTTTACGACTCTGGCTGGATACCGGCTCACTATCAACGCTGCCAATCTGAAACCCATTGGACATACCACAACAAATTCAATGTAAGGCCAAGAGGCGGTAAGTTCTCAGCCACCTTTGAATTGGGTATCGGTTGCAAAGGACAAGCGCAACCGAATTTCTCATCAAGTGGTTCGCAGTTTGTCGACAGCAACTTCTATTTGGAATATCGAGATTTGAACGAGCTTTGGGACTATATCTCTAAAGTGTTAGCAAAGTATGGAGCGATAAGTCCGTTTTAATGTGACTTTTGTTGTTTTTTTTAGTGCAATTTTATGTAATTAAAGAAAAGGAATTTTCATTTATCCACAACATAATTAAGGTGGGTTGAAACGACGGTTATCCACAGCCGTCGTTTTTTTTCGTCTATTGACAGCGAATCTGCTTTTCGCAACTATAAATACACCCTCCTTCTTTATCCCTTACCACTCATTCTTTTTATTAAGCACCATTGCGCCTTTTTCAAATCGTAGCCGAGACCAGCTAGATTAGTTTTGAGACGTATATGGTGGCAAGTAACGGGCTCAGCTTTGCCATCATGGGCACTTTGGAAACATTAAAACCGTGATTGCTTGATAAATGTATGAGTCATAACGTGCCGGGTCAGATGTGCTGGCTGTTTAACTGAACAATGTGAAACCGACGTTCTTAAAGAAGGAAAATGACATATGAGTGAAGCAGGTCTAAGAATACAGCTAGAAACCTGTATGTATATACAGTATATTATCAGCATCACTGGTAAGGGTATTGATATGTCTAAAGAAAAGCAGCTATTTCAATCCGCTCTGGATGTAATCATTGATGGTGTGGCCGTCAGTACGGTAGGCGAGGGAAGAGAGGAAGCAGGGAGAGTGTTACTTGAGGGAGTGTTACCGAGGTTTGCTCACCTACTGGACGATGAAAAAATAAAAGCCATCGAGACAATAATCAGGATGGCTGATGAGGCAGAGAGCCCAACGTTTAAGTTATAGAATGGAAAGTTGCTGCTTTAATTCTTCTCTATGTTCTGGTGCTAAAGCCTTAACCATATTAAACGCTAGTTGCGATGTGGTTTTAGCACTAGGGCTAAGAGTGTGACTATAAGACAAGTTCATCACAAAGGTATGCCCACATTCTGAGTCATTGCACGAGCAATACAAATCTGCGTACTTCGTGCTCATTCTATTCGATTTCTGGATGCGGCTTTTCTCGCCGCACTCCGGGCAAAACACTCTCATTACATTGACCTAATTTAACTGACTGACAGCGTAATATTACGTCAATGTCTGTGTTTTTGTACAGTCTTATGCTGTTGTTACCGTATGGGTATCAAACTTCAAATGGAGCCGTTTGGGAATCTCTGGGTCGCTGTTCACTTCATCCATAATCAGTTCACATACTGGAATAATTTCATCTTTGGCGTATTCGCTGCCAATCTTAATCGGGTCACCTAAACTGGTGGTACCCTGCGGGATAATGCCTGCTTTGCCTACTGGGAAGCGATGGCCCACTAGAATGTCTTGCGCCGTAATATTTTTGATGCGCTCAAATTCATCTTTGGTGCCGATATCACCGACCGGAATCAATTGAATTCCTTTCTCTTTACCATTCGGAATGTTTACGAACATACTGCGGAAGTTACCCACGCCCTTAGAGCTGGCAATCTTCTCCTTCAACATTTCTTCATCGTCTTCACTAAGGTTTGGATCGGTGGCATAGAAGATAAAGCCCATGTGTGCGCCGTTCTTGTAGTAGCGGCGGCGGAACAAGGTAGCATCTTTGTTCAGCAAGCTGCTCTGAATGCTGCCCAAGTAATCCGCTAAACCGTAAATTTGTTGCTGCGGGTCGTACTGAGGTAAGAAGATAACATCTTCCTTTTTGTATTCTCGTTGTCGGTTGTCGCGCTCTAGTATGACGAAATTGCCGTTTTTACGTCTACGAAGGTACATGCCAGGTAATGGGTGTAAACGAACCACACGTTTGAAACCATCGCGGATTTTAAGAAACGCTGCATCGCCAAAGGTAAAGTAATCTCGGCAAAAAGCTTGTATATGTCGGCGTCGAGTTGCACCGCCACTTTGGAAGCGTCCCGCTACATAGTTTGCTCGAGCGATAAGCAGTGAACCATGATAGGCGTTTGCTCGAGCAATATCGGCCAAGCCACTGCGGGAAATTGGTGGCTCCCAATAGTCGTCACCATCGTTGTAAAACAAATCTGAATAGGTGGTCATCCAACTGTTTGAATCGATGGACTCTGGTGAGGAGTCGATGTGATAGACCGACTCTGGCGCGTGTTCTTCTTGTTTGACTAAAGTGTTCATTTGCTCGGTCATGCTGCAGTGGTCCAGGTTGATTTAGTTGGTGTGGAGTGATCTAACGGCTCGTTAATGATGGCGTGAGAGATTGCCCAGAATGCATCGGCGTGTCCGGTCGTTTCGCTGCGTTCTGCTTTAAAGGTCATGGCGTTACCGCTGGCCGTTGGGACGCGCTTAATCGCCATAAACGCCATCGCAATGTCTTTGTGTTCGGCATCAAACTGCAGGCGTTTGGCTTCTACGACGTCAATCATCTTCATTACCAAGCGGTTTTTGTTTTCGTTGCTGTAATGGATGGCGTGTGCTTCACGTGGGTATTTCTTCGAAATTAAGTCCCAAACACCGCCGCCAATACCCGTGGTGTCGACGCCGATGTAAGTCACTTTGTAGCGCTGAAAGACTTTCTCTATTTCTGACACGTGATATTGGAAGTTCAGCCCTTTCCAATAGTGTTTTTCCAGTACGCGGAAGCGTTCACCCGCTACGGCAGGTGGAGCGACAACCACCAAGCAGGCATTGTCTCGGGTTCGGCTTGGGTCGTAACCTAACCAAACTTCTCGAGTGGCAAAAGGTCGTTTGTTGTTTGGCTTGAAGTCTTGCCAGTGAGCGGCATCCACCATGCCTTTTTCAAGGTCAGAGAATTTAAAGACAGACAGCGAAGCGTCGACAAACACGCACATGAATAGGTTTTTGAAGTCTTCATCGCTGTATTCTTCGCGCAGTTCGTCAATGTCGAATAGGTCACAACCACCATTCGCGGCATCTTCAATGGTCACAACATAACGCCACTGTTTGTCTGGGCAAAGTCGGCCACCGTCTCGGAATTCATCAAAAGTCGGGAATTCGATATGGGCGCGTGAGTCTTTGCCTTTACGCCACTGGTCACCAGTCCAGAACGGGTACGCCTGGTGCATTTTAGAAGATGGTGTTGAGAAGTAAGTTTTTCGCCACTTCTTATGTGTTGCCATTGCCGAAGCCAGTTTGTTCAGCTCGTCGAACTTAGGTATCCAGAAATATTCATCGACATAAACGTGGCCGTGATAACTCTGCGCGGTTTTGCTGTTCGTGGACAAAAAGCGGAGCTCGGCACCATTGGAAAGAATAATAGGGTTGCCGGTTAACTCAATGTCTAAGAACTCTTTACCAATCGCAATGATGTAGCTGCGGAAAACTTCAGCCTGTGCGCGTGATGCAGAAAGAAAGATTTGGTTGTCACCAGTCAGAATCGCATCTTCTAAGGCTTCACCACTGAAATAGTAGGTAGCGCCTATCTGGCGAGACTTCAGAATATTACGAATACGCTGTTTGATGTTGTTACGCATCGTGTGCTGGTATTTGAACAGAGATTCGTGCCAGCCTCTAAAGTCATCTTCTGTCAGGTGCTCAATGCTGTTTTTCTTACGGCTTCTCTTACGACTCCCATTACTGCTGTTCTTAGGTGAGTCACCATCACTTTTTGGTGAGCTGCCTAGCGAAAGGTGTCGCTCTACTTTGGCTTTTGCATCAGCGTGAGCTTTTAACAGCTTAACGTGGTGATCGATGAGCTTGTCCATTTCCTTGAGCTGCTGAGCGGTTTTCTCATCCTTATCTATTAGCACCGCCAAACGGCGATTAATCATTTCCTCAACAGAAAGTTCATTAAGCAACAAAGCCCAGCCGAATTTCTCCGCCCAGGTATAAATGATGCGCTCGCTATTGAGGTTCAGCTGCGCTGCGATTTCTTTTGGAGTAGCGCCGCGTAAATAGAGCTTTTTCGCGGCTTCTCTTATTTCATCTGAATATGCCATATCTGCATCATACGCGCCGAAAACTCGCAAATGACTAACTAAAATTCGGATGAAATCGGATATGGACAAAATCCGAATTTCTAGGAATTGAAGTGGCTGAAAGCCGTTATTCAAAGGCGTATTGTTTGCTCAAACCGAAATGTGAATGACAAGCTTGAGTACGAAAATGCCAAAGATTAGTGACTGGAAAATCATTGCTACTGAGGGACCAACCGTTGACGGACGCAAAATTACCCGTGAATGGATTGAGCAAATGGCATCGAGCTATGACCCGAAAGAATACACCGCGCTAATCTGGCCAGAACATAAACGCTTTAGTGGTTATGGTGATAACTGGGGCAAAGTTATTGAGCTTAAAGCCGAAGAAGAAAACGGCAAGATGCGTCTGTTTGCCAGGCTTGAGCCTAACGATTATATGCTTGAAGCCAACCGCAGAAAACAAAAGCTATTTACATCCATCGAACCGAATCCCGATTACAAGGGCGAAGGGCGTTGCTATTTAACGGGCCTAGCTGCGACTGACTCCCCAGCCTCCACAGGTACCTCGCTCCTTCAATTCTCTCGCCAATCTGGTGAAACCACCGAGATTAAAGCAAGTCATTTAGAAGAGGTGGACTTTTCAGAATGCTTTACTCGTAAAGACCGCCTATTTGCGGCATTTAATGAATTTTTCTCTTCTGGCGATGAAGTGCCAGAAACGACATCAACAGCTGAGGATAACGAAGTGACTGAAGAGCAACTTAAAGCCGCTCTGCAAGAACAGTTTTCTGCATTCAAAGGTGAGTTCAAGAAAGAACTTGCTGAAGAATTCAACTTGCAAAACGAACCAGAAACACCAGAACCAGAAGGTCAGGGGGCAACCATTGAGCAATTCTCTGCCTCTTTGGATGAAAAGTTAAAACCGTTGCTTGAGAAGGTAGACGGACTGGAAAGCAAATTCGCTGAACTTTCACAGGAAGTTCCTGGGCAAGAGCCGGAAGGCGAGGGTGATGGCACTACTATGGAGTTCTACTAAATGAGCAAGACACATTTTAAAACTTATCTAGCAGAGTTTATCAGTGGCACTCTTCAAGCAGCGAATGCCGAAGCCGACGAGAAAATGTTTTCTATCACTCCGGTAATGGAAACCAAACTTCGTGAAGCATTAAAGCACTCCCATGCATTTCTTGGCATGATCCATACCGGGCTGGTTGACCAAATCCAAGGTCAAGTGGTTGATGTAGGTGACGATGGTCTCTCAACGGGTCGTGCAGATGGTCGCTTTAGCGTGGAAGTGGGTCAAAATGGCAACACTTATCAATTAGTCAAAACCGATTCAGGAGCGCACATCCCTTGGGAACTCATGACTCAATGGATCAACTCTGGTAGTAAAGGCCAATGGATGAATCTAATGAAAAGTGCCATCACAAAACGCTTTGCATTAGATATGTTACGCATTGGCTTCAATGGCACAAGCGTTGCTACCACAACCGATCCAGTGGCTAATCCATTGGGGCAGGATGTGAACAAAGGCTGGCTGACTATCGTCAAAGAGAAGAAAGCCGCTCAAGTACTAGCAGATGCGAAGCTCGATCCTACAGGCGCTACAGCTGACTCATACAAGAACTTAGATTCATTGGTTCAGGACTTAATTAACACAACCATTGCAGAGCAGTATCGTCAAGACGATGACCTAGTCGTAGTGATCGGCTCTAACTTGGTCGCTGCTGAGCAGCACCGCTTATTGGAATCAGCTAATACACCAACTGAGCATAAAGCAGCTCAATCTTTGGCGAAAACCATTGCGGGTAAAAAAGCCTACACTCCACCGTTCTTTCCAGCCAATGCGGTTTGGGTCACGAGCTTGAAGAATCTACAGATTCTGACGCAGTCAGGTACCCAATGGCGCAAGCAAGAGAACAATACGGATCGTATGCGATTTGAGAGCAATCACATCCGTATGGAAGGGTATGCCGTGGGCAACCTGAGTAAGTTTGCCGCGATTGAATCAGTCACGGTTGTTGAAGCAGCAGGTTAAAGGGTGACGCATGGTTAGCCCATTAGCAAAACAGCGCCGAAAGCTCATTGAACAGCAAGCTAACCAGTCTGCACCGGAAGCCGTTTCCGGTGCAGATACCGACAGCCTGCACATCAAGCTGATTGAGTTTGAAGAAGACCGCAAGTATTTGCGCTCATTTAACGCCATCGTTGATCGAATTAAGCACAAGCGTGAAGTGCTGGTACCGAAATACAAGCCGTATGTTCAGGCCTATTTAGAAAGTGGCGAAGCGTTCGAAAACCCAATCTTTACCAACATGGTGGTTTGGCTATTCGACATTAAAGAGCTGGATGCCGCGATTGAGTGGTGCATGAAAGCCATTGAGCTAGATTTGCCTACGCCAGAAAACTTCCGCCGTGACTGGCCGACGTTCTGTGCTGACGAAGTGTTGGCATGGGCGGAGAAAGAATCTGAACGAGGTCATTCCATTGAGCCTTATTTCTCCCAGGTGTTCGACAAGGTCGAGAAAGAGTGGCGCTTGCACGAGAAGGTTCACGCCAAGTGGTACAAGTTCGCGGGTTTATACCTGATCCGAAATGAAGAAGGCCAGCCGCAAGCCACAGCGGTTGGCAACGTAGAAACGCTAGAAAAAGCCTTGGCTCTGCTTCAACACGCGCACGATAAGAACAGCAAAGTGGGGGTAGGTACCCAAATTAAGAAGATTGAAGCCCGAATTCGCGCCATTAACGAAGGCAAGAATCTGTAAAGACTCCTACGCCACCGCGCCTCGGCTGGTGAGGTAGGAGAAGCCAACAGGCTAACTCGATACCGTCGACCCAGTGGCTAGAGGCGCCCTAATTGAAGGAAACGTTATGAGCTTTGGCGGAAATGTTAACAGTGCAGTCGATATCGCCATACCAGGTGAAGGATGGCCGGATTTATCCACGGCTGAGTTCCGCAGTTTACGCCGTGTTCCCCATACGTTTGATAACGACTCTTTGAACTACGCGGTGACCATTGCCGCGCTGAATATTCAAGAACGATTAAAAAGCTTGATCGTAGATGGTGAAAAGCCTGTGCTGAGCAACCCGAAAATCATGCTCTACAAACGTGCGATTTATGGTCGGGCTCACGCCGAGCTGCTGAAAGAGTTTGCGACCCAAGACCGCCGAAAAGAAGGTGAAAGCGTGGCAACGGATGAACCGGAACAAGAGGCACGTTTTCTCGCCCAGAGTAACAAAGATGTGCGTGCACTCCTTGGCCGCAGTGCGAATGGGATTGACTCGATATGAGCGAAACCAATTACAACAAAACCAAGCTTGAGCACCTGACGGACTACATCGTCAGTCACCTGAATTCCAATGTGCTCGATAACAAAATCGATGCCTGGCAGGAAAACGGCTCCATTGTGCCAAACGGTGAAGACAGAGGGAACGGCGGTTATATCGCGTGTTACTGGAAGTACAACGCAGTGGTCAGTATTGAAGAATTTCCCCACCGACTTTTGGACCCTCGCTGCTTACTTGCTTTGGTTGTCTGTTGGCTGAGCGATTACGACACCACTCGTAATGAAGATGAGTTAGGCGACCCAGACCTTTCGGTTGATGTGATCAGCAGTGAGGTAGCCGACGTTGCCATTGAATTGGAAATGATGGAGCCGATTGAGCTGATCCCTGACCCAGCGGGAATGATCACTTGGCGAGGGGAAACCTACCGAGTGCAGGCCGTTGAAATCTACACCGCAGAAGAAGCGGAGTTGGTGAATGAAGCCGCAAATTAAGGTCAATGATCGCGATGTGCTCAACATGCAGGAAAAGCTGGCCATGCTGGCTCTGCCACCTAAAAAGCGAGTCTGGATACTGAAAACCCTTGGCCGTTGGGAAACGACCAATACCAGAAAGCGCATTCGTTCCCAAAAAGACGTTAACGGACGCGCTCTGCAACCAAAGAAAGGAAAGAAGAAAGGCAAGGTTTTAAAGCGGATGGCAAAGGGCTTAACGCCTTATGTGAGAAACGCCAACCAGCTTGATTTGACTTGGAGTAACAAGTTAACCGCAAAAATCGCAGCAAGGCACCACCTTGGTCAAAAGCAAAAAATGACCAAGCGCCAAATGCAAAAGCGATGGGGCAAACCGGATTACTCAGCACCTTGTACCAAGGGGCAAGCGAGAAAGCTAAGAGAACTGGGTTACACGGTACCGAGAAAAAGCGGCAAAGGACGAAAGAAAGCCAGCTTACGTGAGTTGATGGCAACTATCACCCATGGACAAGCAGGACAGCTCATTCGAGAACTCTCTAATCAGCCAAATATCACCAGTTGGGATATTCCGTTAGCAGAGCGTCAGATTCTCGGTAGTAAAGAACGTGAAGTGAACCGCCAGCTCATCAAGATATTTGAGCAGGCAAAACAGAGGAAATAACCAATGGCAACCGGAAAGGTAGAGGTTAATAATCTCAATTTGGCACAAGGCGGTATCCCTGAGATAGAACGTCACGTGCTTTTCATCGGGCGTACTGACAAGGCCGAACTGCAAGGCAAAGTGACCCGTATTAATAACATGACCAACCTTGACGAAGTTGTTGCCGATGATGCGCTTGGTCTGAACGTGAAAGCCGCCCAGCTTAACGGCAAACAAAACTGGACGGGTGCGATTGTTGGCTTAGATGCAGACGATACCTGGCAAGACGCTGTTGATCTGGCGAACCGGACTGACTCATTCGAAGGCATTGCTATTTGTGACCCAGTCACGGTCAAAACTCAGTTTGATGATATGCAGTCGAAAGCAAGCGAGCTGACGAGCAAACTTGGTCGTTGGGTGTTCTTCCTCGCCGCTTGTGCGGGCATTGATTCAACCCCTGATACAGGCCAAACGTGGGCAGAGTACGAAACCGCCATGCTTGACCTGGTGAAAGATGTTTCTGCAAACCTCGTGACGCCCGTTCCTCAGCTTAACGGCAATAACGTAGGTGTACTCGCTGGTCGTTTATGTGATCGAAACGTCACGGTAGCAGACAGCCCGATGCGTGTCGCAACAGGTTCAGTCTTGAGTTTGGGAAACATGCCAACGGACAGCGCAGGGAAAGCATTAGAGATGAGTACCATCGCAACGCTAGCTGATGCACGTTACTCATTGCCGCAATGGTATGCCGATTTAGAAGGGGTGTACTGGTCGGATGCGACCACATTGGAAGCCAAAGGCGGCGATTATCAGTACCTCGAATACGTTCGCCCGGTGCACAAGCTTAATCGTCGTGTGCGTATCAAAGCGATCCGCCGTATTGCAGACCGCATTCTTAACTCAACGCCTGCAAGCATTGAGCTGAACCGCACTTACTTTCGCAAAGATATGCGTGATATGTCGAAAACGACAGAAGTTGGTGGCATTACCTTCCCTGGTGAGATCATGCCGCCAGAAGATGGGGACGTCACCATTCAGTGGGTAACCAAAACCAAAGTGTTTATCGGTTTGATGGTTCGCCCTCATAACTGCCCGAAACACATCGTGGTCAACATCGCGCTTGATCTTACTAACCCTACAGATTTGGAGGCGTAATCCATGAGAATTTCTGGCAAGAACATGCATTTCTCCTTAGGTGACTACAAGCTCAAAGCACAAAAAGTCACGTTATCGATTACCGATAACTCCGCCATCAATAAAACCTCGGGTGTGCCAGATGGTTACGTCGACGGCGATGTTGAGGCTAGTGGTGAAATGGAGCTGACCACGCAGCAATTTAACCTGCTAGGCAAAGCTGCGAAACAAGCCGGCTCTTGGCGAGGAATGCCTGATTTTGACGCGCTGTTCTACGGCAAGATTGATAAAGATGAGCTCAAAATTGAAGCCTTCGGATGTCGTATCAAAATCTCTGACCTACTTGATGCCGATTCGAATGGCGGTAGTGCATTAGTTCACAAGCTGCCGTTCGAGGTGACAAGCCCAGACTTTGTCAGCATCAACGGTGTGCCGTACCTACGTCCGGATGAAATCGAAGATTTGGTTCAATAATAAGGAGGCATGATGGCAGATGTTATCGACCATGCCTGCGGTATTGAAACCCAATTCACAGAAGTGGCGCTTGCCAACCAACTGGCAAGGGCTAAGCGAATTGAAGAACGGGAAAGCGCACATGAATGCGGCGAATGTGGCGACCCAATCCCAGAAAAACGCCGCCAAAAAGTACCAGGTTGCATCTACTGCACCCAGTGTCAAAGCGAATTGGAGCGAATGAACCGATGAATTTAGCAAAGCTCTTTGTTGAGAAAATCATGAAGCCAGTCCTTGACCACTTAGATATGGCATCCGGTGGTAAAGGCACAATGAACACTCAAGCGGCCATTAATCTGATCCTGATGATTATTGCCCATGAGTCTGGAAAGTTTACTTACTCAAAACAAGTACGTGGTCCTGCATTGGGCTTTACCCAAATGGAGCCAGCCACCTTCAGCTGGCTTGTCGAGTGGTTAGGTAACAGTCGCCCTCACTTGTTGGATGCACTGTCGATGTTTTGCCCCGTTGAGCACTTAGACCCTCGTTACATGGTGATTTCACCCGAGTTCGCAGTGGCAACCGCACGACTCAATTTAATTCGGTTCCCAGAAGCCTTGCCAGAAGCCGATGACCTAGAAGGTTTGGCTCGGTACGCGAAGAAGTACTGGAACACAAGCGCAGGTAAAGCAACCGCAGAAGATTACCTACAGGCATATCAATCGTTAATCGGAGAAGCAGCATGAATTTCTTAACTGGAATCGTTGGCAAGACATTGTTGGAAGTACTGAAAGGTCTGTTCTTTCAAATCAGTTGGTCAATCATCCTTGAACGTTTCGCCACACGTCTTGTGGTATGGGGCTTGGAAACCTTGAAAGGCCTGAGCACAAACGATGTTCTGCAAGAAACCGTGGACGACATCATCAACGCATTACAAGGCAAACGCTTGAAAGAAGTGCCACTGAAGGAATAGCGATGGATTCATCATGGATATCGGCGATTGTGGCAACGATAGCGCTGCTTATCGCCATCATCAATGTGGTTTTCGGCAGAACGGATAAAGGGCAGAACACCGCCCGAGATCATGATCGTCGTATCCATGCCAATGAGCTAGCCACTGAGCGACTGCGTGGTGATGTCGCTGAGAAGTACGCCACCAAGCACGAACTACGGGAAGCCGTAGATGATTTGAAAGATTCAATTAACGGACGGTTCGACCGTTTGGAAACCAAGCTAGATAAAGAGAGAGATGTAGCATGAGCAAGCAAATTGTACTAACGGTCGGTGATGCAGATATCACGTTCGTCCCAACAGAAGCGGATTACAGCGACTACATGAACGCGTTGGCACAGGGGGAAATCGTGAACTCTGCGCATAACTTTCTGATGAACACCGTTATAGAAGAAAGCAAAGAACTATTCCGTGAACTGACGAACGATAACCCAGGTGCAGCGATTCAGGTTGTGGGTGAAGTTCTCAAGGAATACACACCGAAGCTGCAAATCAAAGTAAAAAAATAGATGCCCTTGTTCGGGCTATGGACTCCAACGAGCTCGAACAAATGCTTACCTGGCGCCGTAAGTGGTTGCCGGGTGAGACAGACAGCGAAGAGAACCTTGCAAGGGCAATTTGGTTAGAGCGTCAGTATTGGGAAAACATGCAAGCTGCCACCGCCAATGGGGTTGCCAGGGCGTTTAGCTGATAAGGAACACGATGTTACCAGAAGCACTCAGATTTCAAGTTGGATTGATTGACCAGATTTCTAAACCTCTGGGCAATATTCAACGCAATTTGAATGATGTCACCAATACCTACCGTCAGGGTACTCATACCATGATGGCTGGCGCGGCAGGCATGGTGGGTGCTGGCTTTGCATTGCAACAAGCCTTGATGCCAGCAATTGAGATGGACAGGGCATTAGGTGAAGTGAAATCACTTGGTGTTGCCGATGACCAACTAAAAACCCTTACCCAAACCGCAATGAAGTTTTCGGTTGAATACGGTAAGTCGGCCACTGAATTTGTGGCGGCTTCGTATGATATCAAATCTGCTATGGGAGATATGACAGGTGATGAACTGGCGGGTGTCACAAGAAGCTCGGCTATTTTAGCCGCTGCGACTAAAGCAGATACAGCCACCATTACCAACTACATGGGCACCATGTACTCGGTTTTTAAAGACCAAGCCGATCGGATTGGTAAAGACAACTGGGCTGAACAAGTTGCAGGTATGACCGCAAAATCTGTCGAGAGGTTCAAAACCACGGGTCAAGGCATGTCGGATGCGTTTAAAGGTGTTGGCGCATTAGGTAAAACTCACGGCGTAGCCATTCAAGAGCAAATGGCCGTGCTTGGCCTACTACAAGGCTCTATGACTGGTAGTGAAGCGGGGACTCGTTACAAAGCTTTTATGAACGGTGTTGTCAAAGCACAAGACAAGCTTGGTATGTCGTTTACCGACAGTAACGGAAAAATGCTGCCCATGTTCGATATTCTGTCGAAACTACGCAACCAATTCGGTGATTTAGATTCACTGGAAATTGATCAGATTAAGCAAGCTTTCGGCTCGGATGAAGCCGTGCTGCTTATCACCGACTTGATAGGCAAAACGAATGAGCTGCAATCCAGCGTCAAAGACCTAAATGATGCTAGTAACTTAAATACGGCAATTAACATGGCCGGAGCGATGACCGACCAATGGGAACGACTCGAACAAGGCGTGTTTGCAGTTCGCACTGCTTTTGGCGCGGCGTTGTTGCCTTCTCTCTTGCCAGTGATTTCGAGCTTGGCCGATGGTGCGATAGAAATCATCGAATGGACAGAGATGTTCCCGAACCTGACCAAGTACATTGGTTTTGCTGCCATGGCGATTTTAGGTGCAGCAGCAGCAGGTGGTGCTTTTACCTTAATGATGGGTGTAGGTAAACAAGTCATGGCGACTTATATGCTCACCATGAAGATGTTTACAGGGGTGAACTTTTTACTAACTAAAGGAATGGCAGCGCTTCGCGTTGCAATGCTAGCGGTAAACATCGCAATGATGGCGAACCCAATAGGATTCATTGCTGGTGCTGTCGTTGCCGCAATCGCCGCAGTGGGTGCGCTGATCTTCTACTGGGATGATCTGAAAGCCTCGTTTGGTGACACAACCTGGTTCCAAGTACTAGAAGGGGCAATCACTTTAATCACACTTCCATTCAGAGCCATGTTTGAGTTCATCAAGGCAGGTTGGCAATGGGTCATGAGCGGCTTTACCGACACTAGTGGGTTTGCCTTTATCGGTGATATGGCTAACTCAATTAAGGACGTTTTTTCCGGAGTGTTCAATTGGATTTCTCAGAGCCTAGCGGGAATTTGGGACTCAGTGAAAGGACTCATTGATTGGATACCAGGTTTGGGCGGTGATGATGAAGTGACTCAAGTGAAATCGAAGTCCGTTCAAAGCGCTACGCCTCGTGCACAAATTCAACCTGGAGGCGCAGCCAAGAATATTGCCAGTTATCAAACCAGTTCGACGAACTACGGTGGTGTGGCGATTTATCCAACCTACATGAACAGCCCGCAAGACATAGCGAGTGAAATAGAAATGGCGGCAGGCTAATGGCGGATTACAAATACCAGGACATTTTGATTGAGAACGGGGATGTGGTGCTCGATGCAGGCCGCAACCCAATCTTGATTCAAGACCGTGCGGTGATCGCCCAAGACATCAAACACGCCATCATCGAGAGCAATTTAGCGGTGGATTTAATCGCTGAGCGAAGCCCATCAAAGAAAGCCGATATCCGCACCAGGCTGGAACTGCTTGTTGAAGAAGACGTTCGATTAGTACCAGGTACCGTGCGTTTGGATGAACCGACCGAGGGCACGATTTACGTATTTGCCGACACCATGGACTTTGGCGAGTTGCAATTAGAGATAGTGAATAACGGAGAGCGTTAATGACTGATATTCCAAAACCAAATTATTCGGAACTGGTGAAGCAATCGGGTATCCCAACCGATGAAGCAGGGTGGAAGAAAGTACTCAAAGAGGAAATGGACAAAGAAGGTTCCATTATCTCAAACGATTCGCCGTTCTCTCCATTTTGGCGCCTCATTGAAGCCACGGTCGTGAAAGCCACCATGTGGCTCATCAATACCTTATTAGTTGGCTATGTCTTGCCGAACATGTTTGTCGCGACCGCCGTTGACCAATGGCTCGACCTGTTGGCGTGGCAATGCAAACTCACCCGCAAAGGGGCAACCAAAGCCAAAGGTATGATCGCTTTTCAACGTTCTGCGGTTAAAGGGCCTGCGTTGGTTATTCCCAAAGATACATGGGTACAGACCGAACCGATTAATGGCACGATTTACCGAGTAAAGGTGCTTGCGGATACCACGATGCCAGAAAACGACACCATGGTGATGGCAGAAGTCGAGGCAGAGAACGAGGGCGCGGCTTACAACCTAGGTGAAGGGTATTACCACATTTTACCAACAGCCATTCCGGGTATTGGCGCAGTGACGAACCCTGCCGAATGGTTGAATGAAGCAGGGGCAGACAAAGAGAGTAATGACGAACTCCGCCTACGTATACGCAACCAATGGAGCGCAGTAGCAAGATGGCACATTGATGCGGCCTACCGTTCGCTGCTCACCAGTCGCGCAGGTATCAACGACGACAATGTTTATTTTGAGCATAACGCCCCGCGTGGACCAGGTACCGCAAACGCGTTCATCCTTTTAGACACGGGTGAACCATCGGCAGAAATGTTGGCGGATTTGAATGAGTACATCCGTGTCGAAGGTCAGCACGGACATGGTGATGATCTGCAAGTCCTCGCCATGCCAGAAACGACTCACGATATTGTCTGCCGGGTTTGGCCACTTCGTTCATTAACGATGGAAGACCGAGATGCGTTAAAAATTAAAGTGGAGCAGTTTATTAGTGCGGCTTTCCGTGAGAACACCGATTACTCGCCAACGGTCACTAGTCCGGTTCTTCGATTCAGTTTCTCAAGATTAGGGCAAGAGCTGCATGAGCAGTTTTCAGAGATTGAATCGCTCGAATTCGATAACGCCGACATCATCAATAACTTGACGGTACCGCGCATTAATTCTCTGGGGGTGACCGTTGAAAATTCCTGAGATTAATCTGCGTTACTGGATGGGACGTGGCGAACTGACTAAGTTCGCCCGAGCCATGCGTAACTACTGGGAACATGTGAGAGCGGCATTCGAAATGCCACTGCAGCAGCATGATCCGTTAACCGCGCCAATGGCACTGGTCAATATTCTTGCCTGGCAACGTGAAGTCGAACGCTTAGGCCAAGAGCCGGAAGCTCTGTTTCGTATTCGTGTGGCTCATGCATACGGATTTGCTCGCGACGCGGGCACGATAGCGGGGTGGGAAGAGATGTTCGCTAAGTTGGGCTATCCGCATATCACTCAAGACGAACGTTTAGCCAATGTGGATTGGGATGTCATCAGCTTAAAAATCAAAGACGGTGATTTAACCAACGTCCCTAAGTTGCTCGATACCGTCATCAGGCAATACGGCAGAACCTGTCGTCGTTATCAATACACCAGTTATGTCGAAATGCCCCTAGCGGCGAGAAGTAAGAATATTGAAGCGCAATACTCCATGTCCCACGTTAAGGCCAGGTTCAACGTCGGCATGCTTCCAAGTGTTCTGAACGTCGACTGCGAATATTACCAAGCCACAGTGAAGGGCTGAGAAACTACTAAACATGGCAAATACAACAGACAAGTCAATTTTAACCGCCGCAGGTAAAGCACTGCTGGCACAGCTCAATGCGGAAGAAAAGCCGCTTATCATCGACAAGATGATATTTGCGAATGTAGCAAACCGCCCAGAGTTCCCACAACCCGGTGATGTGGTTCCAACTAATGATATTGTTCACCAAGAGCAGGTTGAACAACGAGGCCGCCTATCCTCAGACTCGGTCATTTACAGTACTACGTTGACCAGTCATGTTGGTCCGTTTCAGTTTAACTGGACCGGGGCGTACTGCTCTGAATACGATGTATTAGTGACCATTGATCATCATGCGTTAACACCAAAGACGGCAGATGAGCCTGGTGTAGCGGGTAATACTCTGGTGCGTTCGGTTGTCCTTGAATACAAAGACATCGCGGAAATCACCAACATTAGTGTGGATGCCTCAAGCTGGCAGTACAACGCCACCGACCGTATGAAGAAAATGGACAGCGATGTAGCACAGGCCATCATCGACCAAAGTGGTAAAGACTGGTTTATCGAAGACGGCTTTTTGGTGACGACATCGGGTAGTGCGTACAACATCAAAGCGGGGGCTGGTTATGTGTCGGGTAATCGTGTCAGCATGGAGTTTGACCGCAGCGTTCAAGTGTCGAACAAACCATCGTTTATCTACATTGATGCTTATCGTGAAGGCTCTCCGACCGGAGAGCAGGTCACCGTGTTTGATTTCGTCATTACCGAGGAAGAAAAAGACAATTACGTTGACTCTTCAACGGGTAAAGATATTCAGCATTTCGTATGCAAAATTGCTGAGATACACGCTGATGATAGTTTAAGCGACATTCGGCAGGTTAAGAGCAGTTTTGAATTTGATTCTGTTGGGCATGCGCTGAGAGGGGCACGAAAGTACTTTAAACCGTTTATCGGCATGAGAATCAATACAAAACGGTTTAATGCGACGATCAACCAAGCTTGGACTGTCGTAGACCAAGTGACCCCAGGTGAGTTTTGTTTACCCATTGAGGGCACTGGGCTCTTTTTGCAGGAAGCGTCAAACACAAAATATTTCGAGTCGTTTGGTGCCTATGGAAATGGTGTCGACTTAGATGACGCTGCATTTGATTTTGCTCAATCTTATGCTGGCAAGGTATTAGGCCGCAGTGACACTACATACACGGTTAGCCAGTGCTTTAATTTAACCAATACCGCCAGGTGGGATGGAGGTTGGGCGAAAATCCAACTCATAGGGAACTACTATTTTGCAACCGTTTCTAGTGGCTGCAAGCTTGAGAACTTTGATGTTGATGGCCTGGATGAAGATCATACTGCTTACCCAGTTAGTATTGCTACGCCATCAATCAATGCCCAAATAGGCGATATGATTTACCGCAACTTTCACGGTAAAACATCCACTCAAACATACCCATTGAAAATTCCAGCTTACGGAGCGAAGAACTTTAGCGTCGGTAACCAAAAATTCTTCAACATCCTACAAGATGATGATGGTGCGGTTATTGGTAAAGGTTTCGTCGGCGGGGTTTTCCTTGTTGGTGTCGATTCGGAAGTGCCGCTTGGCAAATCATATGGGACGGTGGGTGATATATATGGCGATGGGATCAAATCTGTGGATGCTGGACTGGGTGTCGTTCATGACTCTGATTTGGTAAGGATGTATGCAGAAACTCCTGAAATAGCAGAACAGTTCGATATTACATTTGGCAACATCGTCGGTAGAAACGTTTACAAACGCATCGTCAAGGGCGCTTCATTTCCTGGCGTGAAATTTGGCGATATTTGGTCCTTTAACCCGCAAGAAGAATCTGAAAAATATACTTTATTTGCTGTAGTGGAATGTCTAGGTACCGCGAAGAACCTTAAATTTGGCGATATTTATTCCGAAGGTCCTGCTGAACGAAATGTATGGATGAAAGGCAATGGTAACCAATGCGGCGATATTTTCGATGGTGCTGGGGCTTATGGCGTCATTTTTGGTGGCGCTGGAGAGCAAGCGGTTTCTTGCCAAGTGGGGAACTTATTAGGCCGTGGATTAAATGACAATTCTCCACAAGGGGCTGCAGTGTATTTTTTCAATGCGGATAAGTGTCAAGCTGGCAGTGTTACGGGGCTCTTTGCTTCTACCGTTCTCACGGCCTCAGAAAATAGAGGACACAACACTGTTGGAGATGTTACCTGCAATGGACGGATGGAAATCTCCAATGGTTCCACGACTGTTGGCGCCATCGATGTCGATATTACCGCGACTCCTGTGGCCGGTTCTCATTACATTCTTGGCAAAAATGCAAAGCTAACACAGGCCGAAATTATCACTGATGGTCGCGTAACGATGAGTGTTACTGGGTCGTCAGTTGATGTCGACCTAGGTAGAACAAGAATCGTGAGAGCATCGAGTCGAAATGGCGATGAAGTGAATCACAGTGTGTTCACCTCCGCTTCTGCTGTCAATGGAGTATTGAGAGGTAAGCTCGAAATTGAAGTTAACGCGACCATCCAAGGTGCGCCATCTGGCTCTTCGGGAAGGACGCTTGCTTACTTTAGTGGATTGAAGGTAGATGATTTCGACTTATCCATGAATGTGACAGCCTCAACACGAGGGGCTACGGGTTTCCATTACTGGTTTAATGGTGTTGATGGTCAAGTGAATCGAATCGCGGTCAAGTCTGCAATCTCATTAGTGGGCTCTCAGCTAAGCGGTAAGCTTGGTATCACGAAGCTAGAAAATCTGGTTCAAGGTGGCTCTTCGGTAACCTGTACTGGAGAAGTCAACGTATTCAACATTGAGAAGCATGCTGACGCGAATGTTACTGGCTTAAACAATCAACCAATGGTTGCTAACTCGACAAGGTAACGATGATGATCAGAGAGTTAAAACAAGGGGAAAGCTATTGTTGCTGTAACGGTTGTGGTGAGTGCGAAATGGACAACGACCAATTAAGCCGCTGCTGCTCTTCTCCCGTCTTCATTTGGGACAATAATCTAGGGGTGTTGGTGGAGACTTCGAGTCAAGATGTTGAGTCTTAACGGTATACAAATCTCACTCAAGAACCTGCGCATTAGTGTTCGCCAACAGCTCGCCGGACAAGATATGTCCGGCCAGTCCTCATCGACTGACCAAGCGGAAACAGGTAACAAGGGCAAGGTGTTGGCGGTGAGTGGCATCATTCCTTTCAGCAAGCCAGAGAGCCTGAGCAATCTTTTCAATATGGCCGGTGTGCAGCAAGATAGCGCTCGCCAAATCTACCGTGTTAGCAATAAAACCGCATCGACACTTAAAGTTCGTGAGGTGAAGTTCCAAGGCACTATTCGGGCCGATGAACAAGAAAGCCTCAGACAATGGAACGTAGCGTTTGAGTTGGTTGAGCATCTTTCGGTACCGGAGCGGGTTGAACAGCGTCAACAAGACCAACCTGCAACGCAACAACAGGTTCAAGGGGTTACGACTCCGGTTGAGTCGGGCCCGAGCGAAGAGGTACCACCGGGTACCAGCATTGAGCTGACGGGAGTGATGAAAGTGCTTAAGGCCATAGACGAGGCCTTGGGTTAAGGGTGAATCGTGACGATAAATAACAAATTTTCCTGCCGTGCTTATCTGGGTAGTCAAAAGGTGAAAGCCAAAGACCATCGTGTTCTTTTTGATGTGAATACGCCAGCGCGTTGCACAATTAAGGTAGAAGGCTCGCCTATAGTGAACACTATTGTTGCTGTCGATATTGGTTGGGGAGATAGCTTTTCTCGCGTTTTTCTTGGGTATGTTGAAAGAGTTCAACCCGCAGAAAAAGGATGGTCAGAATTGTTTTGTCGCGAACTAGCGGCGCTCCTTTTCAAACCGCTTAATGTCACGCTTAGGCACCCAACCTTGATGCAATTACTAAGCGATGTAACCAACAAAACAGGGCTGCAGTTTGTGGTACCAGAAGCGGCCTACAGCAAAACATCTATCCCTTGTTTTTATAGCGACGGTAATGGCTATCGAGTGATGGACGAGCTGTCTCAAGCCTTCGGGATTGAAGATCTGTTTTGGCAGCAACAAGGCAATGGTCAGATTTACGTGGGCAGTTGGAAAGATTCTTACTGGGCTGATAAGCCAGTGACCATTCCAGGCAATCTAATGACCAACCGAACTGCGTCGAAATCGGTAAAAGTTCCCGCCATTCCAAAGTTAAGACCTGGCGCAATTGTCAACGGCTTACGTTTGGTGGGCGTTGATTTTCAAGGAACAGAGGTGAAATTGACATGGACGTAAATGCAATTAAGCGGATCATCTTCCGACTGTTCCCGGAGCTGACTGGCCGTTGGCATTTACCTCGATGGGGGAAGGTAGTAGCGTTACCTGAACTGCCAGAAGAGGGCGACATGTCCGATCGCTTTTACCCGCATTACGCGGTGGATGTTCAGCTGCTCGATGAAAAGGGTGTGGAGTTCAAAGATAAATCACCACTTCAGGCGGTACCACTTCCAATACCAGGTGTAGGTGAATACGCCGGTAGACTTGAACCACCGGCAATCGGAAGCATTGTAGAAATAGGCTTTATGTTCGGACAACCGGATAAGCCTTTTATTCGTTGTGTTCTGCCATTGGGATTCAAGTTACCAGCGATTAAGCAAGGCGAGAGCCGATACCAACAACGTCAAGGTGTTTACCAGTTGGTCGACGAAGAAGGTAACTTTGAAAGCAAGACCGACAA
The DNA here is from genome assembly GCF_033339315.1 of Vibrio sp. 661. Lineage (NCBI taxonomy): Bacteria > Pseudomonadati > Pseudomonadota > Gammaproteobacteria > Vibrionales > Vibrionaceae > Vibrio > Vibrio sp. 661. The sequence goes on from NZ_JAWOUJ010000001.1 coordinate 452,688, forward strand.
AGACAACATCACCGAATGTTTAAATCAACGCATCAAAGTGCTAGAAGACAAAATAGAAGAAATCACAAATAACAAAACCACTACGGCCAAGAAAATCATAGAAGTGGCTGACCTCATCACCATGAATGGTGGCACGGGGGTTTGTACTGGGCAGACCGTTTGCCCGTTCTCTGGCAAGAATCATGTGGATATATCTAAAACCGTTAAGGCAGGTAAGTAGTATGGCAATGAGTAAAGCCTCACTGAAAGAAAAGTTAGAGAGTGAACTGGAAGCGCAAGGCTTCGTGTTAACTGGAGAATTTGCGATGGCAGGGAAGATGGCAGAGGCGATCGCCAACGCTGTGTATGACGAAATAACACAAAATGCCGAGGTTTCCGTGACTGGCGGTAGTTCGGAAGGATCTTACAGCGTGACGTAAAATCCTTTCTCACACTAGGCGCAACCTAATTAACCAACCCTATAGATAAATCAATATATCTATGGGAGTAACCGAAATTGAACATTATACGAAACGACTTAGTCGTTTACCTAACAATCCTTCGTCTCAGTATCCTTATTATTAAGGAGTTATCGACATTCTAGCTTGCCATCCAAGGCCAATATCAAATCAAGTGCCCGCTTTGGGCGCTTTTCTTTTCCTCGAATACTGTTGCATCAATTACGTGAACGACACGGACACGTTCAAACGACGAGCTGCCTCGTACTGTGACGAAAAGCAACCTCAAGGTGACGGAATCCGCACTCCTCCTCCCCACCTGCGAAGTTTTCGATCTGATATTTTAGAAATTTTGATTCAGTGAAAATTTATGAAGTATGAGAAACCTAGGACGCGTAATGAGCTCTTTTGCTATAAGGAGTTACAGTGATCCAGAAAATCTCTTAAAGGACTTATATTTCATCTAGCAGAATTTCAAAAAATGCGTTTTTTTTCGATAAATTGCAATATTTATGATCTGTAAGGATCTTGGTTTTGTTTTTAAGCGTTTGATTTTTAATTCTATTATGTGTTTTGTGTGAGAGTTTTAAAGATCGAATAGGTAAAGTTAAAGATCTCTTTCCTTAGAGGTAAAGCCTCACAGAACAAGGGATTGCAGACAGTTTGGTAGGAATTATATTTTTTCGAAACTGTTCAAGACATTAGGTTAAAAAAGAGATTAAATTTATGAGTTAAAATGTGATTCTAATGGGTACCTGTAAATAACAGTGCTAGGCTAAACAGCAGAAACAGAGACTTCAAACTAACGTCTAATAAGATATAACTATAAATTTCACGTCATATAATATTGGACAACTTTAACGATATCTGAGGGTGTATTTATACACTCGAAAATGTCTAGTTGTAGATTTAAGTTTGGATATTTGGCTATCTGCACCATATCAATTAGAAAACTTGGAGAATAAGATGTTTTGGTGGGTAAACCATAAACAGACACACAAAGAAGAGATTGAAGGTGGCTATATTTGGTCTCCTAAGAAGAATGCCAATGGAGCTAGAAATCATAGCTATGACAACATGCCTAAAACTTCGGTCGGTGACACTGTGTTTTCTTTCGCTTTTGCTGAAATTAGGGCTATCGGCAAGGTTGTTGAACAATGTAGGTCTGCATCTAAACCAGATGAGTTCGGTGACAAAGGAGGTTATTGGGGCAATGAAGGCTGGTTAGTTAAGGTTGAGTGGACAACCTTAGATAAACCATTTCGCGCTAAAGACAACATTTCCGCAATCGCCCCTCTACTTTCTGATAAGTATGCTCCTATCCAAAAGAATGGAAATGGCAATCAAAGTTGTTACTTGGCTAATATTTCAGAGAAGCTAGCTAACCTTCTTTTTGAGCTTTCAGGCGAAGCAGTTGCGACTAAAGAAGAGCTAGGTTTTGATGAAGGGATCAATGAACTAGATAACGAAATAGAACAGCAATTAGAGTATGATGACTCTATTAGCGAAACAGAGAAAGAGCAGTTGATAAAAGCACGACGTGGCCAAGGAAGATTCAGAAAGAATCTGGAAGCTATTGAATCTAAATGTCGTGTTACAGGTTTGTCAGACAAACGCTTTTTGATCGCAAGTCACTGTAAACCTTGGCGTGAATCCAATAACCAAGAAAAACTGGATGGAAACAATGGCTTACTTCTTTCTCCTCATATCGATAAGCTCTTTGATAAAGGGTGGATATCATTTACTGATGATGCTGATTTAATCATTTCAGATCACTCCGTAATTTCATTATTAAATTGTTGGGGTATACCATACCCTCTAAACGTGGGCTCATTTAGTGAGCCGCAAAAGGCATTTATTAAATATCATCGAAATAATGTCTTAAAAAGTTGAGTCGCTCGAGCCAGCCTACGGGCGTCCGCGATGTTTAGAGTTGTATGTAATTAACATGTTAGTCAGTTCGTGACAGTTTTAACTTAAGCACAAAAACACGTTTGCCTCGTTGACCGGGTGCGCTTATAGGGTGGAGCATTATTCTTTTTGAAGGTTTGAAAAGAAAATGGAAAAAGTAATTTTGGGTAAGTCTCCCGTTCTGAAGCTCCCTTTAAGGCCAAAGAATCCGTCAGGCTTGGAGATGGCGATATATAGATTCCAGGTTAAAGCGTACAAGCATTACCACAAGATAAAGGATCTAGATAAAACCTCGCCTAAAGAGGTTAAAGAAGCAGAGGAAACAATTGCTCATTTGAATCGAGAACGTGCCAAGATTAACGCGCATGCACAGTTGCAAGAGCAGTTGCTTGCAGATTTGGAAGCGTATCGAGACGACAATAAAGATAGCTCTCATACCGAATTGGCAAAGGAAAAACATCATCCTACAACACGCTTGGCAAGTAACTTGTATGCCATTGCAGAGCCAAAGCCGTCACCAAATCATGCAGCGCATCATATCATCATGGGGAATGGCCGTGTTAGGGCCATGACTAACGCTCGGTTGCAAATGTTCATGTACGGAATAGGCATTAATGATTCAATTAATGGAATTTGGCTTCCTCGTTCTACCGCCTACAAAGGGCATTACACTACGCCAAAAGCGCCGACGCACTCGCGCATACATGGCGATAACTATCAGAGGTGGGTTGGCAGGTTGGCGGTTATTCGCAACAATGAAAGTGCATTTAGAGCGAGACTTGTGACTATCAAATCTCAGTTAAAGGATGGCTCTCATCCTCCCCAAATTCTTATGAAGAAAGATCCATCTTGGAAGCCAGCTTAATGAGTATATATCAGGTAAGAAACCTCAATCGTTACTTTAAAGTTCTTGAGCATGATCCGTTTCAAAGGGCCATTGATGCGGGCGATGATGCCCTGTTGGATAGGCTTTTCAATGAGCCAGTAAAAGCACAAGGGCTGGCTGATGTTTGGGTAGAAGAGAGTGTGGAATTTACCGCTCACTACAAGACGTCGGTAAAAATCCCGGACATATCCGTTTGGGGTGCGAGCTTGGTGCTAACGCCTCGAGCGCTCGAAGTGTTAAAGCCATACATTGAATCAGATGGTGAGTTTTTACCTATCGAGATTGATGGCGAGAAGTTTCAGGTTTTCAATGTCATGAGTTTTGGCGAAGAAGACAAGGAACATACGAAACACGAATACATTGATGAGCATCCGGTTGGCTTGGTATCGCTCAAGTTCGTTGAGTCTAGCGTTTCCGATAAGTACGTTTTCAAGTCATTGATGGAAGGATGTGAGTTGTTGTATTGCGATGACAAGCTAAAGAACTTGTGTAATGAACATGACTTACGTGGTGTTGAATTCGATTTAGATCTATTGGATATATTCGACTACTAGTCACGGTTTTAGCGTGACTCATCATTTAGTGCTTCACATCGCTTGCTCCTAGCTGATAAAAGAAAGCATGCAGTAATGAGTTTCAACCCTTGATTTCGGCCGAACTAAATTAACAAAATGATTCAGGTTGTTTTTGTTTAAGTTCACATAGCCTGGTCACATAAGTGACAGCAACAATAAAACAAAATGGCGGCATAGTACATGTCGCCATTTTATCGCCATTTTTGTTTTTAATGGCCACTAACTAAATGATAGTTAATGATATTTTTTTCTTGTTTGTCTTACTTAGTGTAAGACTGAGCGATGTTATCGATACGCTCGTTAGCACGCTCAGCTTCTTCTTGAGCAGCCATTGCTGCTGCGCCTGATTTTTGAACGTCAGATTGAAGAGCTTGTACGTCTTGGCTTAGTTGGCTAACTTGGTTGCTTAGTTCGTCTAATTTTGCTGCATTTGCTGTAGCTGCGTCATCAGAAGAAGCACAACCGGCTAGTAGAAGTACTGAAGTTGCTGCAGCTGCGATCAACGTTTTGTTCATATAAGAACTCCTTGCTTATAGTGAAAGTCTCGCTACTAACTATTATTTTATACAGTAGCGAGGTTAAATGTGGTTACATTTTATCAGTACATGATGTAGCAAAAGTCAAAAAAACCCAAGAATTTCATGGAGTACCTGACGTCAACTTTTACCTGAACTTAACAAAGTTTAACTACCTATCCTTTATTTCGTTCTCACAACAGTTTTCATAGCAGGTGTATTTGCCACGTTCCTGATATCAATAATTTAGACGATATTGACACAAATGAAAGTTTATTGGCCCAAATAACTGCTATTTAAGTCGTTTTGTTGATGGATAGAAGGCATATTTGAACGGCTTTTCTCTAAACTTCCTGTCCAGCTGCTCATCAAAAAGGCTAGTCTTTACTCTGAACTGAGCCACAAATGATGTTTTACCGTTACCACAGGGAATTAGTTTGTGTGATCTCTATCTATACTCCTATGATTTGCGGTATTATACCGAGCTTTATTTTTTTGCTGCGTTAGAGCGGAAACGACACTACAGAGCGCTCAGACGCTGACTGATTTATTGGAGAATACTTTGCAATTTAAAGATCTAGGCCTAGACAACCGATTGTTGAAGAACCTAAAACACTACGATTTTAAAAAAGCGACTGACATTCAGCAGCAGGCGATTCCTGTTGCGATTGCAGGCAAGGATCTATTGGCATCTTCGAAAACAGGTTCGGGCAAGACTTTGGCGTTTGTATTGCCAATGCTTCATAAGTCTTTAAAGACAAAATCGTTTTCTGCGAAAGACCCTCGCGCGGTAATCCTTGCTCCTACTCGTGAGCTAGCGAAACAAGTATATGGTGAGCTTCGTTCTATGCTAGCTGGCCTATCTTATGAAGCAGCACTGATTTTGGGTGGTGAGAACTTTAACGATCAAGTAAAAGCTCTGCGTCGTTACCCGAAATTTATCGTGGCGACACCAGGACGTTTGGCTGATCACTTAGATCATCGTTCGCTTTATCTGGATGGTTTGGAAACGCTGATTCTTGACGAAGCAGACCGCATGTTGGATTTGGGTTTTGCACCAGAGCTTCGTCGCATTCATAAAGCAGCCAAGCATCGTCGTCGTCAAACGTTGATGTTCTCTGCGACATTAGATCATGCAGACGTCAATGAAATCGCGGCTGAAATGCTCAATGCGCCAAAGCGAATTGCTATCGGCGTTTCTAACGAAGAGCATAAAGATATCACGCAAAAATTTTACTTGTGTGATCACCTAGATCATAAAGAGGCAATTTTAGATCGTGTTCTTTCTGAGGCTGAATACCGTCAAGTTATTATCTTTACGGCAACGCGTGATGATACTGAGCGACTAACAGAAAAGCTAAACGAAAAGAAACTGAAGGCTGTAGCACTAAGTGGTAACTTGAACCAGACTCAACGTAACACCATTATGAGTCAGTTTGAGCGCGCAGTATTTAAGATCCTTGTAACGACTGATGTTGCTTCCCGCGGTTTGGATATTGCAACTGTGACACACGTCATCAACTTCGATATGCCAAAGCATACCGAAGAATACGTACACCGAGTTGGTCGTACTGGTCGTGCTGGAAATAAAGGGGATGCAATCTCTCTTGTTGGTCCAAAAGACTGGGATAGCTTTAAACGTGTAGAAGCATACCTACAACAAGATCTTGAGTTTTCATTGTTCGAAGATTTGAAAGGTAAGTTTAAAGGCCTTAAGCCACCTAAACCAGATTTCCGCAATAAGAAAGCGACCGCAAAGAAAGCTCGCCCTCAAGCGAAAAAATCGGCGAAAAAACCAGCTAAGCGTGACAAGAGCTTCTACAAAAACGTATCTGTGGGTGATGATGTCTTCATCCCTAAGAAAAAACCAGCGGCACCGAGCTCTGAAGAGTAAAAGCTGCTGTAGTTTCCCATTGATTTTAGTTCTTAAAAATCCGAGTGTTCGCACTCGGATTTTTTATGTCTGTCGCTAGGTGAAATAGCGTCTTTCCATACTCACTCGTTAGTCAGCTTTTATATTTGTCTGGTTGTATATAAACAGCATAGAACGCTAATTTAGGAAGTTATTAAGTTTTATAACCTCGGTCAAAGCAAACGTTTTTCCTCACACACTAGATAAAAATCTCACATGATTATGAAAATGATAATTGATCTCATTTTTATTTAAGGGCAGAATACGCGCCATTGTATTAATCCTATAAATGAATTCGCTCTCTATATGAAATTTACTCATGTTTTTTTAGGGCTCATAATTACCTCTAGTTCTGGCTTTGCTGCTGATGATTTCAACTGGCTTCGAGATGATGCTCGTAAAGATGAGCGAGTTCTTACCTACCTAACAGAACAAAACCACAAAACTGAACAGCACCAAAAAAGTTATCAGACGTTGACAAAAAACCTACTAACGCAGTGGGATACCATTGTGGCAGACAAAGGTGATAAGCCATGGTCGATCGTGAGTGGAAGAGAGTGGACGCTAATGCGTCGCGATGGTCGTTACTTACTATTATCCCGTGCGAGTCAACATGCACCAGAAAACGTGGTGTTCGATTTCGATGAACGACAATCTGCGCATCAGTACTACCAACTTGGTCAATGGCAAGTGAATGGTGACACGCTACTTTTCACGGAAGATATCGACGGCAGCGAACAATATCGTGCTGTGGTTGTTGATTTACTCTCCGGTCAATCTACGGAACTGGCGACGCACGTCGATAGTGGCGTATTGTTGTCACCTAACGGGAAAGTGGCATTCCTCGTTGCAAAAGAAAAGCGCACCCAGCGACCTCATCAGATCTTACGTATCTCCACTGAATCTTTGGCAAAAACAGTCCTATGGAATGAACCCAAGTCAGATTGGTTACTTTCTTTCTATCGTGCGGCAGATAGCCGTTATGCTGTGCTGCAAAGCAACAACGAGTCAACAACAGAGCAGAAGCTTGTCGACCTAGAAACGGGGACTGTCTCAGATTCATTGCGAAAGCCTGAAGTGGGTGTGGAATATTACGCGGATGTGGCGAAAGGTTACATTTATCTTAAAAGCAACCTGGAAGGAAAGTTCGCCCTTTACCAAGCCGAACTCGCACCGCTTGGCGCAACATGGCAACGCTTTACCAATCCTCGTGAGCCGCTTGAACAGTTCTACCTTTATGATGCAGGAGTTGTGGCACTTAGTAAGCCAAACAACTTGTCGACATTGACGGTGTATTCTTACCAAGGGCAGGAAAAAGTGATACTGCCATTGGAACACGATGGTAATGTCGCTTGGCTAAGCACATTGGGCGATTTTGAATCAAACAAAATTCGTATCCGAAGCATGTCGATGACTACGCCTCCTCAGTGGGAAGAGTTCGATGTAAAAACGCTGAATAAATCCTTGTACTCTCAAGATGCTTACCAAGACTTTGATAGTCAGCGTTATGTATCCCAACGTATTTTTATTAAGCACGACGGCGTTTCTGTCCCTGTCTCTTTGGCGTATCGCAAAGACAAATTGCACCCACAATCTCCTGTGATGATTTACGGTTACGGCGCGTATGGTTTTACGATGAAACCGTACTTTATGCCTCAGGTTATCAGTTTACTCGACCAAGGTGTGATTTACGCTATCGCCCATGTCCGTGGCGGTGGGTACTTTGGCGATGAATGGCACGAGCAAGGCCGTGGTGTGCGAAAAGCCAATTCTATTGGTGATTTTGTCGCGGCCGCGAAGGCGCTGCAAACATTCGAACGTGGCAATAGAGAGGTTTTCGCCATCGGTTCTAGTGCTGGTGGCACGTTGGTGGCCGGAGCGGTTAATCAAGATCCTAAATTGTTTTCAGGTGTCGTACTTAAAGTGCCTTTTGTTGATGTGGTTGCAAGTATGTCGGATACCTCACTTCCGCTTACCACACAGCAGTATGGCGAATGGGGTAACCCAACCAAACCTGGACAATTGGCGTTAATGAAGGCGTACGATCCGATTCTCAATATCCATAAAGACGCTTACCCACCCATGTTGGTTCAAGTCGGTTTAATCGATCAGCGCGTGCCATATTGGGAAGGCGCAAAGTATCTCGCTAAAGTTTCAGCGTTAAGTGAGCGCAACGGGCCGTACTTGTTGCAAACTGATTTTAATTCGGGCCACCAAATGGACCCACGACAAGCGCAAGAACAACAAGCAAAAGAATACGCATTTCTACTATCACTCATTAAAACATCTAAAGCGGAGCAGTAAATGAAGCTTACCCCAGTGTCAGCGGCAGTACTTTCGGTACTTGCTGCCAGTCAAGTGCACGCCGAATCTAAGGCTTTCTCAATGGAAGAGGTGGTGGTAACCGCCAATAAAATCGATCAGCCATTGTCAAAAGTGGCAGGTAGTGTCGCGGTTATCACAAACGAGCAAATCGAAGAAAGAGGCGAGACCGAGCTATATGACGTGCTGCGTAACGAACCTGGTGTAAGCGTGACGGGCGGTGCAGGACGTCCGCAAAACATTACCATCCGTGGTATGACGGGTAACCGCATTATGATCGTTCGTGATGGCATTCGTTCTGCGGATGGCTTCGGTGCGAATGACATTAATGATGCCGTTGGGCGAGATACTTTTGATTTATCCAATTTTGAATCGCTGCAAATCATTAAAGGGGCAAGTTCTTCGGTGCATGGCTCTGGCGCGATCGGCGGTGTGGTGATTTTAGAATCCAGTCAGCCGGGTGATTTCTTAAAAGACAAAGACTTCTACACCGATGTTTCCGGTACTTACACCGATATCAGCAACAAGTACAAAGGCACGAGTAATCTAGCTTTCCGTTCCGGTGATACAGAGAGTTTGTTTAACGTTTCATACTGGCAAGGACAAGAGACACGTAACTTTGATGAAGATTTGTATAACCGCGACCTCGATGGTTACAGCGGTGCTTATACGATCAACCACTTTTTCAATGAAGAGGTGATGTTGAAAGCCAAAGCGGAACTCTACACCCAGAACCAAGAGCGTTTGGAGGGTTCACCGTCCATTCAACCTGATGGAATTTGGCATATTGAAGACTTTGCTGAGGATGAGACCACAGAAGAGTACAGCGCTTATATTGGTGCAGAGGTGACTCCGATTAATCCAACTTGGTTCGAAGAGTTGGATACCAAAGTTTACTGGCGTCACACCGAAGTGGTGGAAGACACCAACCGTTTAATGCGCCAAGTGGATCATAATGGTTTGATCACCAAGCGTCGCGAGCTGGAACACAAAACCTTCATTGACGAAACAATTGGCTTCCGTGGCGATTTCACCAATACGATTTATGCAGCAAATGCTGAGCACCAATTGGCTTACGGTGTCGAGCTTTCTACAGACTATTACGAACGCACAGATAGCGACTCCAAGATTGATTGGAACGGAGTAACACCTTCGACCAAACAACCTTTCGCTCCTGCTCGTGCTTATAACATTGGCTTGTATGTCCGAGACATGGTGGAACTGGATAAATGGACCATCACAGGTGGCCTACGCTTTGATGCGCACCGTCTCACGCCAGACGGTGCGGGTGAAGTGGGCGGCTTCCCATTAAAAGACATGGATAGCTCAGAGGTATCTCCAAGTCTGTCGGTTTCTCGTGAAGTATTTGCCAACAACATTGCTTATGTATCTTATAACCATGGTTACCGTGCTCCGGAATACGATAAAGCGTATGGCTTCGTAAGCCACGACTTTGTGCCGCTCACGCCGTTTGTCATTGCACCAAACATGGATCTAGAAGCTGAAACTTCCGACTCATTTGAAATCGGTAACAAGTTCGATAACGGTCGTGCGTATGTCTATGCGTCTTTGTTCTACAACAAGTTTGAAAACTTCATCGACGTTGTGACCACGGGCTTTGACTCAAGCAATGGTAATTACATTAAACAATACCAAAACCTCGATGGTGTCGAGACGTATGGTGCAGAGCTTTCTGCAGGTTACGCGATCACTAAGCGATGGAACATCAGCACCAAGTTTGGCTACGTAGATGGCAAAGACGCGGAAGGTGAATACGTTCGAAGCATTACGCCATTCGAAGGTAACGCTCAACTGAAATACGCCGACCAAGACTTCAATGCTTACGTGGCTTGGAACTGGGCCGCGGCCATGGATCGCGTTCCTAAATGCCAGACCACGCTTGGTCTAGCGACAGAGTGCGCGCAGACAAGTGCGTGGAATACGTTTGATATTGGCGCAACTTACCACGTTTCCAAAGACCTTCGTGTTAGCGCAAACATCATCAACCTGTTCGACAAAGAATACATCCGATACCAAGACGTAGCGGGTATCGCTGAGGAAAGTAAGCGTTACTCAACTGAGCCAGGGCGCTACTTCACGCTGACTGCAAAATACGAATTCTAGGACGAAATCATGAAGCTAAAACCATTGGCGTTTTCACTGCTTATTGCATGTACCCCTGCGGCGCTGTCTGCAGAGTGGGATTATCCCACAACGGATTCTGTGGTGACCAATGAAGCGCAAGCGAAAACTTATTTAGACAGCCACTACTCAGAAGCGGGCGAGTTTAAGTTCCGTTACAAAACCCAGTCTCAGCTTGGTGAGCATTACAATTTTGATGTTTGGGTTAACGGTGAATATCAATCTCAGCGTGCCCTTGTAGTAACAACTGATAAAAATCATCACGTTGTGCGAGTGTTTAAGAGCCTTGAAGATACGATAATTCGCAACGGTAAACCAACGGTTGCAATGGAATTGGAATCGCCTCGCCAACTGCAAGCACAAGAGCCACCGGCTTTGAGCTCTGGAAGTCTGGTTGATGTTGAGGTTTCTTTATTCAACCCAGATCTGCGCACCATGCAACAGCAAGCGGCACCAGAATCGACATGGTCAGCACTGTCCGATTACCCTCAGCCGATCGAGTACGTCACCAAGTCGATTGAGGTTTTAAAGTCGGGAGGTAAGTTCTATCTCTCTAACCCAAGATTAAAGCAAGTGGATGCGACGGGTTTATTTTCAGCCCCAGCACCTGGTGAAGCGCCTGTACTCGATACGTTGGACTTCCTCAGCGCAGAAGGGGTTCAAGCATTTGACAGTGTTGATGAGATGCAAAGCACCGAGTTTGGTGACAATGCGTTCCCACAGTTGATGGCTTTTTATCATCTTGATAGCTCGATCCAATATCTGACAAGCCTGACTTACGACTTGTTTGATGAACCGCTTCGTTTTGACGCTCGCGGTTTATCAAAAGATAACTCTACTTACTATTACGGTCCGAAAGCACTCATGCTGGGTGTTGGTGGTGTTTCTCCGGATGCAGTCGATGCTGATGTCGTGATACATGAGCTTGGGCATGGTATTCATTACCAAATCGTACCGGATTGGGCGTACGGCCACACTGGTGCTATCGCAGAAGGTTTTGCTGATTACTGGGCGGGCAGCGCGAGCTACCGCACTCAATATTTGGATGCTTCGCGTCGTGGTCAAGAGTTCGAGTTAGATACGGTGTTCAACTGGGACGGTGTGTTCGGAACACGCAAAACAACTCGTAGCTTATGGAACCAAAGAGCGCGTTACTTCGAGGGCTCAGAGTATCCAGCGCACGTTAGTGTGGGCGGTGAACTAGGCGATGAGCTATGGTCAACGCCACTGTTCCAAGCACTTAAAGCATCGGTTGAACGATACGGTGATGATACCGATAACGTGTTCCGCGAGTTTGACGCCATTGTACTTGAAGGTATGTACGGCATTGGTCGTGGCGTGAAAATGCATGATCTGGCGGAGTCGACCGTGTTTGCCGCAAACACCTTGTTCCCAAATAAAGACTACGCCCAATTCCTGACGGACAGCTTCAACAGACACAACTTACTTAAAGCGCCTCTTCGTGTTCGCTATGACGCTCGATACATCGCACAAGGTCAAGACGTTGGTTTGAGCCTGAGCCAAACTGGCCGTGAAGCGAGCATCAAAGGGCAATGGAAGCTAAACAACGCATCTGTTTTCGACTTTGATGAAACGCTTTCTGACTTGACCTCAATGAAGGTGGCGTTACCAAGCGGTCTAACATGTGGCACGCAATTCGATTCCTCTATTTCATTGGATTATCAATTTGCTGAAGGCCTAAAGACTCACCAGTGGAGTGAACAGGTGATGCTGGTTAATGGTACGCCAGAGCTTGATATCCAGCCTCAATCAGTGAATTCCGCTTTACCGGAGCAGGGCGACAGACTGTTCTCTCAGACGCTATCGGACAAGTCACGCACGATTGATGATTCGTTTGCGGTTTACCTGAACATCGAACATGACTCACTGCAAGATCTGCAAGTGACGCTAGTGTCTCCACAAGGCAAATCGGTCGTGCTACTTAGCCATCAATCAAGCAATACCAAAGGATTTAAAGGTTACTTCACCGCTCAGTATGACGAGGAGTTACAAGCACTTGTCGGTCAACCGAGTTGGGGTACTTGGCGTCTCGAAGTGTCTGACCGCGTGTCAGGGAACTCTGGGGTGTTGAAAGAGTGGGGTGTGAGTCACTTTGCTCAGTATCAGTGTAGTGCTGATACCACTAAAGAAAGCAGTGGCGGTGGTTCAGGTGGCAGTGGTTCGCCTTGGACCTTGTTAGGACTTTTCCTGCTTTCAATGGTGAGAGTGATTCGCTCTCGTTAATTAAAATCAAAAGAAGATAAAATCTATGAAGTTTCAATATTCTTTCGTTGCTATGTCACTAGCCCTAGCTGGCTGTGGCGGTGGTTCTGGTGGTGATACGTCGGCACCGACCTATGATGTAGCTGGCACCATCGTTTCTGCAGGTACACTTCTTGATACGCCAGTGTGCATCGATTTAAACCAAAACTACGTTTGTGATACGACTGAACCGAGCACTAAAACGGATAATGCCGGTAAATTTAGCCTGACTTCAAGCGACAAAAACGTACTAACCAGCACCATTCTTGCTCAAGTTGATCAAGGTTCAAACCAAACGTTGCGTCTTGCGGCTCCGGGTCAAAATTTAGCAACGGGTAACACGGTCAATGGTGTAACAACGTTGCTCGCGGGTCTTGTAATTGACGGTAAAACCGTTGCTCAAGCTGAAGAGATTGTGAAAGCGCAACTCGCCGATGCCGGCGTTTCTCTTTCTGGTACGGTGATGTCTAACGCAGAAGCTAGCGAGCTAGACAAGCTAGAGCAAAACACGGTTGTGCTATTAGCTGCGATGCAACCAAAGCAAATGACCCAAGGCGTAGCGCTGCTTGCTCAAAATCTTAGCTTTCAAGGTAAATTGTTGGCCTCTGATCTTCTGTCTGAAGCGGAAGTAAGTGCATTTGCTGAAGAAATTGTAGCGGTTGCTGAACAAACGGTTGGTAGTAACGATACGGGCGCCGTTCTTTATTTTGCTGAAGGAGCAGCAGACGTTGCTGAGGTTCAAGCGTCTTACCCTGGTCAAGATGCAGAATACGGCTTCGACAAAGAGGACAAGCAAACGTCGACAGGCGCTGGCTTTAAGTTCGTTAAGCTAGATTCACAAGGTGCAGCTTTAGCTGCAGATGCGACTGAGTGGGCTTGTACTATGGACGAGCGTACTGGTCTTGTTTGGGAAAACAAAAGTGCGGATGCGAGCTCAGTTCAATTTAAAGATCGCCTATTTGCGTTTGAGTCTGAAACATTTAAGCCATTTAGCAAAGATGTAGAGCTTGCAGGTTGTAAAGACGCTGGTGATGAAGTTTGTACCACTAGCCAATATGTTCAGTACATAAACAAACAATCGTTATGTGGAATCACTGGTTGGCGCTTGCCTACTTACCGTGAGACTTATGACTTACTAGACTTTGGTGAACAAACACTGTTTGCTCCGAACGATGAATATGCAAAATACAACGTCTATGGTTTTAATGTTAAATACTTTCCACAGCAAACCATAGGTAGCCCTTATTTAGGATATGGTGCGTTTTGGCATAGCGACTTTAAGTTTACGAATGCATCATCACAACTTATTGATGGCGAGATTTATTTCCCTGCGATTGTCTCCCGGGGCAAAGATAGAGGCACTATTTCATACGTCGAGATTCGATCAAGCAACACAAGTGCGGGTGCCGATGATTCTTACCAATTCCCAATCCGTCTAGTCGCAGTTAAGGGGCAATAAGATGAAGAAATTAATAACTGTACTATCTCTTACTTTGGCTTCTCAAACTGCAATAGCTGCACAAGAGTGTTCTACTGACTTTGCTAAAACGGCACCTAACACGCGTTATACATATTCTGAGAGCGGTACCGTAACTGACCTGAAAACAGGTCTAACATGGATGCGCTGTCCAGTTGGTATGACATGGAATGTAGGAAACCAAGAATGCCAGGGGACGCGATCTACAATGTCATGGCAACTCGCTCTCTCCACAGCCAAACAAATTCGTAATAAGGACGGCAACCATCCTCTTCACAATTTTGCTGACAAAAAAAATTGGCGACTAGCAAATATCAAAGAGCTAGTATCTCTAACTGAGCGAGCTTGCCACAGCCCAGCCATAAATAGTACAGGGTTTGCTAGCGGCTATAGTCTGAAAGATGGAGATGATGTTCTAGGGCGTTATGTCTGGAGCAACACACCTAATGGCGACGGTAAGCATGTTGCAACTTTTGATACGACTAATGGTGAGGTTTTCAATAGAGATCCGTTAAACTCAAGTTTCAAAAGCTCTCTCTTGTTAGTGACAGATGAATAATAATTATTACGTTAATAAGGGTTGATAGCTTTGCCTTTATGATAGGCTCCGCCAGTGCGGAGCTTTTTCTTTTCTAACCTTTGGAACTTATCGTGTTGAGCAGAGTATTTAAACTTGGAACTGCTTAAGTTGATGTTTTTGATTTTCTGCTAAACCAGACAACTCTTGCGCTGCCGCGGCGGATTGAGTGATACCAGTGACGTTCTGGCTCACTAGTTCATAGATGTTCGTTAAGTTGTTGTTGATGTCCGACGTTACTTGCTTTTGTTCTTCAGAAGCGGTTGCAACTTGGGTGTTGATCGCATTCAAATCTGAAATCGCACTGTTGATGTCGCTCAGTGAACGGCTTACTTCTGCAGCAAGCGCTTGGTTGTCTTCTAACATGGCTAAGCTTGAATGCATGCTTTCATTTGCATGGCCAGATTGTTGCTGTAGCTCTTCTATAATGGTTTGGATCTCTTTGGTGGACTCCTGAGTTCGCGCTGCCAGCATACGTACTTCATCGGCGACTACCGCAAAGCCTCTGCCACTTTCGCCCGCCCGTGCAGCTTCAATCGCTGCATTCAGTGCAAGTAGATTCGTTTGCTCAGAAATACCTTCAATCACTTCGATCACGCGACCAATGTGTTCTGATTGATCTTTTAGCGAAGTCACGACGGCAGCGGCTTCGTTAAGTTGTTCCGCCATCTTTTCACTTGCGCGAGTACTTTCCCCAAACATGCTTATACTTTGTGAGGTTAACGTACGTGCTTGATTTGATGCACTATCGGCTTCTTGTGCATTGGTCGATACTTCAGCTGCGGTCGACTCTAGCTGATTGATCGCCGAGGCTACTTGCTCAACTTCTTGCTTTTCTTGATCCGAGTTGACGCTGCTTTGAGTCATAACAGTTGCTAACTCGGTTGATGCTGATGCCACATCTTCACTAATGCGAACCAATGCGCTTACAGTTTCACGCAGTTTTTCTATGGTCTGGTTTACATCTCGAGCCAGCTGAGACACTTCGTTTTTCCCGATGGCTTCGGCCTTAACTAGTAGGTTTCCCTTCGCGACTTCCTGCATCGTTACTTGAAGGTTACGAATCGGCGCAACGATGTAGCTGGCGAGTACCCAACTAATAAGTGAAGCGGCACTCAAGATCACCGCAAGCGAGACGGCGCTGTAAGTGAGCGTGGTTGAATGTTGTTCGCCATTCGTTTCGACTTCATCGGTGACGATTTGATTCAATTGTTTAGATAGTTTGTCGATGGCGTTGATCATCGCTTCGCCAGCTAATCGATACTCAGCCATTGCAGATTCGTACTTTTGATTGAAATCAGAGGTGGTGTAATCAGAAGAGTGTTTAGTGGTGAGCAGAGGTGTCATGGTAACGCGAGTGAAATCAACATAGTGATTCATGGCCTTACGCATAGCATTGACTTCATTTTGAACGCCAGGGAGATTGTCGATGGAGTTAAGAAAATCGCGGTTTTTGTTTTGTCGCTTAGAAAGCTCTTGGTTGAGAGACTGAACATCTTCGGCTCTAAATAGACTATAAATGGCTTTGATGCGCATGGCGTAAGTGTTGTCTACGATGCCGCTAAGTTCCTCTTTGTGAATGATTAGCTTATGGGTGGAAGCCGAAACCTTATTGAATGCTTGATCGAGTTTACCGATTCCGACACTCAGTCCAATGATGAGTAATATAACTGTGAATAGAACAGGCAGAAAAACCTGAAGTTTAATAGAAAGCGTACTAAGAAATTGACGCATGAGATTGACCCTCTATCGGTTTGATTATTATCTTTTTTATAAATAAGCATTTCGATTTTAATTGTTATATTTGCCAAATCAATGAGTTACTCATGCCTAATTGCTATGAAATGTACCAAAATCGATGGGGTTATCATCTTGAACATGAGGCAACGTTATAAAAACGTTACGTTCAAATTGAGAGAGGGATAAGTCGCGGAATTAATAGTTAGAAATGACAACGTGTCATAGAGGGTTCAACTAAGTGAAACACAACTGTCATATTCAAATTCTAAAGTGAGCACCGTTCAAGTGAAACACAACGGCAATAAAGCCACTTAAGGAAATTGTGATGAAAAAGACAGTAATCGGTGCAATCGCACTTCTAGGCGCAATGGCAGTGACTCCTGTTTCTGCTAAAGAAACTATCTCTGCAGTGGGTTCTAGCAGCGTAACTCCACTGATGGAAGTTTTCTCTGAAACGTACATGAAGAAGAACCCTAACGTATTTATCGAAGTTCAAGGTCCTGGTTCTTCAGCTGGTGTAAAAGCAGCGAAAAATGGTTCAGCAGACCTTGGTATGTCTTCTCGTAATCTAAAAGACTCTGAAAAAGAATCAACACTAATCGAAGAAGTGGTTGCTCGTGATGGTATCGCAGTGGTTGTTAACCCACAAAACAAACTGCCAGGTCTAACAGCCGAGCAAGTGACTGCAATCTACAAAGGCGAAGTATCAAACTGGAAAGAAGTCGGTGGTGCAGACAAGCCAATCGTAGCCATTACTCGTGACACAGCTTCTGGTACTCGTGGCGCATTTGAAGACATCATGTCTCTAAAAATGAAGATTTCTGGTAAGAAGGTATCAGCTATCTCTCAACGTGCTCAAGTTGCAAACGGTAACGGCGCACTGAAAACAATGGTTGCATCTAACCCATACGCAATCGGCTACATTTCTCTTGGTACTGTAGATAACACTGTTAATGCGCTAGCAATCGACGGCGTTGATGCAACGGTAGCTAACGTTAAAAACGGTTCTTACAAAGTAGCGCGTCCATTCCTTGTTCTTTACAAAGAAGGCAAGCCATCAACAGAAACGCAAAAATTCCTAGACTGGATGCTAACTGACGAAGCGCAAGCGCTAGTTGACCAAAAAGGTTACATCTCAGTTAACTAATCCCATCGGGACTCTAAAGTTTGCTCAGCCCAACGTTTCGGGCTGAGCCTTTTCTATCCATTGTGTTCAACGGCATTGCCCAGAACCGTGAGATTTTTAAATGACCATCGCAACAAATAGTGAAAAGCTTATGAATACTGACGCTAGAGCTATCAGCAAGTCAGGCCTACGCGAGAAGCGTCGTGTAGACTGGAAAGAGCGCATCTTCCACGGCTTGTTCCTAACGAGTGCCGTAATCGGCATTGTTTCATTAGCCGTTATTGCATACTTCATCGTTCGAGAGAGTATTCCGGCATTCCAAGAAGCAGGCGTATCGGGCATTGTCTTAGGACAAAACTGGTTACCACCTGCGCTTTACGGTGTCGCCACCATGATTGTGGCATCTATCGTATCGACGGCTGGTGCTGTCATTGTTGGGGTTCCAATTGGTGTTCTGACCGCCATTTTTATCGCTGAAATCGCACCAAAGCGATTAGCAGACATCATCCGTCCAGCGGTTGAGCTGCTAGCCGGTATTCCTTCAGTGGTCTACGGCTTCTTCGGTCTGGTTATTATCGTTCCATTGATTCAGAAAGTATTTGATGTACCTGCAGGTAACACTATCTTGGCCGGTATTATTGTTCTTGGTGTGATGATTCTACCAACAGTAATTACGGTTTCTGAAACGTCTATCCGTGCTGTCCCTCGTACTTATAAAGAAGGTTCTTTGGCACTGGGCGCATCGAAAATCTACACCATCTTTAAATTGCTCGTTCCAGCGGCTCGCTCAGGCATCATGACAGGTGTGATTCTGGGTATCGGTCGTGCGTTGGGTGAGACTATGGCGATCATTATGGTTATGGGTAACGCGCCGGCAATGCCAGAAGGCATCTTGGATTCGGCTCGTACACTAACTGCAAACATCGCTATTGAAATGTCTTACGCAAGTGGTGTTCACGCGAACGCACTTTACGCTACAGGTGTAGTACTTCTGGTCTTCATCATGTCGTTGAACGCTGTACTACTGTACCTAAACCGAGAAAAAGCGAAGTAATCGCTCGTTAAAGGTGACTATTATGGATCGCGCAAAACTGAAAAAAGCACGCCAGTTCAAAGATAATGTCTTTAACGCATTTGTCTGGATCTCGGCAGCACTAACGGTAGGTTTTTTGTTCTGGATTATCTGGTACATCCTATCAAACGGTCTACAACACGTAGATTGGAACTTCATTACTGATAACTATACGCGCACAGGTGAAGAGCATGGTATCTTCCCAATGATTGTGGCGACCATTTACATGGTTATCGCTTCTATCGCAGTGGCAGCGCCACTCGGTATCATGACGGCAATCTACTTGACCGAATACGCGAAAGTGGGCAGTCGTTTGGTGAAAATCATCCGATTCTGTACCGAGTCATTGGCGGGTATCCCGTCGATCATTTTCGGCCTGTTTGGTATGACTTTCTTCGTGGCGATTCTTGGCCTTGGCTTCTCTATTCTGTCGGGTGCATTGACGCTAAGTATCCTAATCCTGCCAGTTATCATCCGTACAACGGAAGAAGCGCTGATGGCAGTACCACAAACGTACCGTGAAGGCTCTTATGGCCTCGGTGCTTCTAAGATTTACACTATCTGGCGTTTGATTCTTCCGAGCGCAATGCCAGGTATCTTAACCTCGGTCATTCTAAGTATTGGTCGTGTCATTGGTGAGTCTGCTCCAGTATTCCTGACAGCAGGTATGGTTGCACGTATTCCGGATTCTTTATTGGATTCAGGTCGTACGCTAACCGTTCACCTATACAAACTGACTACCGAACTGTTTACCGTTGAAGAATGGAATCAGGCTTACGGTACGGCAACAGTGCTTATCGTAGTTGTTCTCTTGATCAACATGGTAACGAAACTGATTGCTAGACGTTTTAACACCGCAACTTACTAACAACACTAATTAAGAACGCACGTTAAAAGACACGAATTCAAGAATTAAGAGATTAAGACAATGAACAAAT
Source organism: Vibrio sp. 661 (assembly GCF_033339315.1). Classification (NCBI taxonomy): domain Bacteria; kingdom Pseudomonadati; phylum Pseudomonadota; class Gammaproteobacteria; order Vibrionales; family Vibrionaceae; genus Vibrio; species Vibrio sp. 661. Next base: position 472,580 of record NZ_JAWOUJ010000001.1, read on the forward strand.
TTGATATTGAAAACCTAGACCTATTCTACGGTGACAACCAAGCACTGAAATCGATCAACTTACCAATTCCAGTTCGCCAAGTAACTGCACTTATCGGCCCGTCAGGTTGCGGAAAATCAACGCTTCTACGCTGTTTGAACCGAATGAATGATCTAATCGAAGGCGTGAAAATTACAGGTAAATTGGCGATGGACGGCGAAGATATTTACGGCAACATTGATGTTGCTGACCTTCGCATCAAAGTCGGCATGGTATTCCAAAAGCCAAACCCATTCCCGATGAGCATTTACGAGAACGTGGCTTACGGCTTACGTGCTCAAGGTATCAAAGACAAAAAGACAATTGATGAAGTGGTAGAGCGTTCGCTGCGCGGTGCTGCCCTTTGGGATGAGGTGAAAGATCGCCTTAAATCACACGCATTCGGTCTTTCTGGTGGTCAGCAGCAACGTTTATGTATTGCACGTACAATCGCGATGGAGCCGGATGTGATTCTGATGGATGAGCCAACGTCGGCACTTGACCCAATTGCGACACACAAAATCGAAGAACTGATGGAAGAGCTAAAGAAGAACTACACCATCGTTATCGTGACTCACTCAATGCAACAGGCGCGTCGTATCTCTGACCGCACTGCGTTTTTCCTAATGGGTGAACTGGTTGAGCACAACGATACGCAAGTGATCTTTAGCAACCCTCAAGACGACCGTACTCAAGGCTACGTAAATGGTGATTTCGGTTAATCCACCGTATTTACAAGCATAACTAAATAACTATAAGCGATGGTAACTTTGCCCCTCTTGATGAGGGGCCTTTTTCTTTTTAAGTCGTAGGCTTAAAACATCTACCAACACAAAAATCTTGTAAATAAGAACAACTTTCCTCCCCAGTTTATAAAGCATGTAACTTATGTGAAACATGGCTTTAAAAGTGCTGAAGAGCTCTCGAATGTAACACTAAGTCTGATAATTTTGCGAATGACTTAACAGCTCAAATTTGAACGTATTGATTGCATATCATGGCCTAAGTAGTTTTTTATCGAGGATAAAAAAGTAGATTAGGTTGGTAGGGTGAGTTTAAGAAGTTTTACAAGAAAAGTGTCTTCAACGAGGGACCATCGGTTGCTAGCGGAGGCAATCTTTGATCATTTAGAGAGTCTGTTCTCCCCTCAAGCCCTCGCTATTTTTGAAGATCCTTCAATTAACCCTCGTCATTCAATGAGCTTCTCTCGCGGAGAGCTTTACCCAACCCAAAACTATCCTGAGACATTCTGGGAGTGGGCAAGTCAGTTTGACACCTCTGAAAGCATCATACCTCTGGCGATCAACACTTGTAATTGGAATCACACCCGAGATTTAGGTGGTGATAGTTACATCATGATGCTCGACAACACGCCTATCAAACGTACCTACCTACTGATTCAATCTGTTCATGCTCGCACAGCACATAATATCTATGAAGAAAGTTACGACGCAATGCAACTCGCAGCGGCGCGTTGGCAATGTATTCGTGCTGAAAAAAATGCCTCGAAAGAGATCAGGCACAGAGATATTCGTGAAGCGCAATATGTTGATGAGATTAGCCAACGCGAGCGCTTTATCGAAAATATGAAGTTAGTTCAGCAAGTTGCACTCGAAATCTCTAATCCTGATTCTTTAAAGGACTTGTACTACAAAGCCGTCGAAGCGTTACGTGAACGACTTGGGTTTGATCGCTCTACACTGATGCTTCTCGATATGAAAAAGCGTAGCTTCAGTGGTACATACGGTACGGATGAGTCAGGAATTACGATTGATGAATTTCACACACAATATGATTTACACCAACTTAGCGAGGAGTATATCACCGCGTTATCTAGCCTTGAGAGCAACTTAGTTATTGTAGAAGACGCGCCAATATACACAGCAGGCAAGGTCATCGGGCAGGGCTGGAATGCGATGTTGATTTTACGCGATGGCAATGAACCGTTTGGGTGGTTCGCGCTAGATAACTTTATTCATCGTAAGCCGATAACGGCATATCAAAAACAGATGTTGGACTCGTTTGGTTCACTCTTCTCTCAAATTTACATTCGTAAGCGCCAAGAACAAAACGTACGCATGCTGCATTCAAGCATGGTTGAGTTATCACGTTGCACTACTGTCAGTGGAGTATGCAAATCGGCCGTCACTTTCGCCATTAAAAATCTTGGTATTGATCGAATGGCGGTGTTTTTAACTGATGAAAATTGCTCTTACATGCAAGGAACGTGGGGTACCGATATTCAAGGGAACGTGGTGGATGAATCTTACTTCTTTGGCGAAACCCAAGATTTCTCTCTTATAAATCTGGCTCGCTCAATGCCAAACGAAGTCGCATTTGAAGAATCAGTGCCTATTTATCATGACTGTAATATTGTTGGCTTTGGTTGGGCTGCGATGACGGTATTGACTTCAAATAGCAGTGGTCCTATCGCCTTTATCGCTGTTGATAATTTGCTGACACGTGCGCCCTTAACTTCTCAGTTACGTGAAGTGATTCGTATGTTCGCGTCCAGCTTAGCTGAAGTATTGCAACGTACTCAAGCTCAAGAGGCGATTCGCGAATTAAACGAAAACTTAGAGCTGGAGGTTCAGAACCGAACAAAAGAGTTGGAGGAAGCCAATCGACAGCTTGAGGTACTTTCTAAGCTCGATCCTTTGACGCGTCTTGGTAATCGCCGCATGTTAGAGCATGTGATGCAAAAATATTGCGCCCTAGAGTGTGAAGACGACATGTCGTTTGGCCTGATCCTGATTGATATTGACCATTTTGGCTTATTCAATAATCACTATGGTCACCTCGAAGGCGATATTGCATTGATGCGAATTGGCTATATCTTGGATCATCATACCAAAGGTGAAGATGAAGTTTTTTGCCGTATCGGTGGTGAGGAGTTTGCGTTGCTCATGATTGGTTCTGAGCAAGAGGAGGTTCGACTGAGAGCAGAGTGCATTCGTCAGTGCATCGAGGGCGAGGGGATAAAACATCGACATAACCCAGAAGGGGAGTTACTTACCGTTTCAGTCGGTTACTCCTGTTATAAAGCGAAAGGCAAAGACTTTAATTTCGACCATTTATATCAGTTGTCGGATAAGGCACTCTATCAAGCGAAGAATCATGGGCGAAATTGTGTAAGGCGATACGAATACGAGCTCCAAGTGTTTGTTGAGTGAGTGATGTTCATAAGAGCAACTTGATAGGGAAGGGGCGGCGGTTGGTGCTCTAGATAAAACCGCTAAAGCAAATTTGGCCGGATAAGAGAATGGGCAGCTCATGAGAGCTGCCATTGTTATCTAGTTATTTATAGCTTTTCGAGTTGGTGGTCGGTTTTTGTTACGTTTGCTTTGCCAAGGTTTTGAATTTTCGCTAGCAGCGAATCAGGGCTCCAAGGTTGTTGGTTAGCACTAAAATACGCTTGATTCATGGCATTAAGCTCTTGCTTAATTGCTTGTACGTCGCCAGGGTTTAGCCTGTCTTGATGAGTGGTTAAATACTCATTTACAGAGCGTTCAATTTTCGCAGCATCGCCCTCTTCGATGACTTTTTTTAGCGCGTCGATGCAAAGTGGTTGTTCAGTGTTTGAAACCGTTCCACTCGCTGTTATTGACCGCTTTTTCCATGCCCAAATAGCGATTCCCAATGTCATTATCCAAAGCCCTAGGAAAACAAAGGTTAATGTTCGCCAGAGACTGTTTACATCGCCGCTTGATTCAGGACTAGGGGCTGACACTAAAGGCGCTGAAAGAGGCGATTCCGGCAACGTGATTAGCCCAGTGTCATTTTTCTCTACGTCTAATGTTAGCTCTGGTAACGTTGTTTTCTTCGCTTCATCATTTTGACTGTCCCACCAGTTCAAGTCGTATCCTGGTAAGGTATATTTCCCGGCCTCTGTAGGAATAATGACTTGCTTCACCGTCATGGTAACGGTGCCATCTCTCGCGCTATCGAACTTAGGTTGTTCGGGATACACGCGCAGTGAACTCGGGTAACTAATATTGACTCGTGGCAGATATTCGGCTTGTGTACCGCGAGCCTTAACTTGAATGGTTCGAGTGAGTGAAGAGCCTTGTTTTACTGTGTTGATCGCGTTAGTCGACAGTAGATTACCTTGATCGTCTTGCCAGCTCTGTGTCGTTTCTAACGCTGAAGCAGGAAGCCATTCACCTTTAAATTCGCTCGGAATCGGTTTGACCGTGATTGGCATGCGTTCCGCTTTGGTGTTGATAGGCATTATTTTGGTTGAGCCCGTCAAGCTGTCGCCATAAATATAAGAACCGGTCAGTTTAGGACCTATCAAGGTATAAGTGCCTGGTTGATTGGCCGTTAAGCGAAACGACTGCTCTATGATCGCTACTTCTAACCCATTTAAGATCTTCTGTCTTTGTTGTAAGCCACCCAGTGCCTCAAGCTTCATGCCTTTAATCTGCGGAGGTACTATTTGCGGGTTATCTAGGCGTCGAGTGTCCGCTTTAATTAGAAGTTGTATACGTAATGTTGCAGATTGCTGAGGGTAGAGCGTACTGTTGTCGACCGTAATATTGAAGCTAAATAGATCATCAAGATTGGGGTCTGTTTGGCTCGCGTTGACACGTAGTTTGATCGGCTCCGTTTTCATGCCATCAGCGGAAAAACTTGGAATAGTCAGAACACCTTCTTTCATTGGTGCAATTGAGATACTCCACTCGGTACGCACTGATTTTCTTCCGTTAATGTTATTGCTAGAGCGGCCATAACGAGGTTGACCCAAGAAGAAGTCTTTCTCTAGAACATTGAAGTCGATTGAGTCTGAGCTGAGCTCAGTATCTGAAATGATTCTGAGGTTAATCACTTCATTCTTGGCTATTTGTGTTTTATTCACACTAGCTTGAAGTGTCTGTGCCATCACCGAGAAACTGGATATTAGGCTGGCCACAAAAATAAAGACCAGTTTTACGCCTTTGTTCATCACAGGCTTACCACTCCTTTTGAGATTGTTGTGGAGGTTGTTTTTGTTGCGCTTGAAGTTGCATTTGCGCACGGATCAAAAAGCTTGGGTCGCGAGCACTTTCTACTGCTTCTAGTCGACGAAACTCAGGATCATCCTGATGCATTTTTTCGGGATGCGCTTTAGCCTGTATTGGTTCACCTTGATCCTTCACTTGCTTGTCATCTCGTTGCGGTTGATGTTGTTCCGTTTCTTGTTTTTCTTGTTTTTCTTTTTTATTTTCAGAATCTTGCTGATTTTGTGACTGTTGTCCTTGCGCTTCTTTCCCTTCGTTTTGAGACTTTTGTTGCTGTTGCTGTTGCTGTTGCTGTTGCTGTTGCTGTTGCTGTTGCTGTTGCTGTTGCTGTTGCTGTTGCTGTTGCTGTTG